>NZ_BAAAHQ010000023.1:0-323632 GCF_039525605.1 Nonomuraea longicatena
GGCCACCGAGGCCAGCGTCCGTCCCGGATCGGACAGGTACAACGCGACGGCGTCCGCCTTGAACTCCGGCGGGTACGACTTCATCGCCACGGGGAACTCCTTGTCTCCGGATCTCCATCATCCGGTACTCAAGGTGTCCACACATCGGGGAGAGGACCCCTGTCCGCTGTCCACCTGTCTGCGCTGCGCGTGGTGGACGACATCTACCGCAAGGTGATCGCCGACGCGGCCAGTCAAGTACTGACCGGGGCCGGTACCCGCAAGGAGGCCGCGCGGGCTGCACTGAAACGCCTGTTCCCGGTCGCCCCCTTCCGGGACAAGTCGGGCCGCCATTGGCGGATGTCGACCTACGTGCAGATGGCCATGCGCACCGCCACGGCGCGTGCAGCTGTCGATGGCCACCTGACGGTCATGCAGGACGCGGGCATCGACCTGGTGATCGTCTCAACGACGCCGTGGAACTGCTCGAAGTGCGACCCCTGGGAAGGGAAGATCCTCACGCAGTCCGGCGCGGCCGGGACGGTCACGGTGGAGCACGCCATCGAGGACGGTGTGCAGGTCGAGGTCGAGGTTGCCGCGACGGTGGCTGAGGCCCGCTTGAGCGGGCTGTTCCATCCCAACTGCCGCCACTCGACAGCGGCCTTCCTGCCTGGAATCACGAAGACACCGACGAAGGTGATGGCACCGTCTCCGCCGAAGAAGACGATCGAACCTAAGCCGGACAAGGCCACGCCAGAGAAGGACGAGGTCAAGCAGCCAGAGGCATCTATCCGGTCCGAGGCCGCGACCGGCCGCGGGTCGGATCGAACCGACCAGGCCCAGCCCAGCTTGCTCTCACACGAGTCACGACGGCTCGTGGACGAAGTGCGACAGACCCTTCCACACGGTCGGCAAGCCTGGTTGGACCAACGCCTCAGCCTCGACCGGTCGCCCCGCCGTCAGGTGGACGCGCTGATCGAGGAGTACGAGACCGACATCGCCGAGTTGCGCAGCAAGCGCCAGACCAAGACCATCAAACAGCGGTTGGCCGAGTGGGAGCAATCTCTGGCCCGCTACCGGCGACTCGCTACCCTTCCATCAGATCAGGTGGAAGCCAGCGACGCATGGCTCTTCCAGCAGGCGCCACCGAAGAAGGACTACAGGTACAAGAAGGACCCGAACGGCGCCTTGCTGCCGCCTGATGCATACGAGCAATATCTTGATGGTGTACTGGCCACCGGCAGATCACTGCACGACGACCTCAGGCGCGCTTTGGACGCCGATGCCGAAGTAAGGCGACTACGGCAGGAGATCCAGCGAGCCCTCGTCTTCTCCGAGGAAGAACGGATTACGTTGCGAGAGAAGCGGGCGGAACTGGCCAGCCGCGAAGCGGACATCGTTCGACGGCTGCTGGCAGAGATCCGCCCCATGGGTGGGCAGATCAAGGTAGAAGAACTCCACGGCCAGGCCGCCAAGGACGCAGGAGTGAAGGTTGTTCGACCGGACTGGCGCGACCTGCTGGACGAGGCCCTGCCGAACTTTCCCGCCGACTGGCTGGCCACGATGAAGGATAAAACGCTAAGGCTCGGCAACGCCCGGAGCGGTCGTGCCTACTACAACGACTACAACGATGTCATGGCGCTCGACGACGCGATCGAACCGGCCTACGACGGATCGTTCGGATCCCACTCGGCTGGCGTTCTCACCCACGAGATGGGTCACCGCATGGAAAACCATGTGCCTGGCCTGCGGGAACTGGAATTCACCTACATCCGGAGACGCTCCACCACCGACGGCACGTTGGAGCAGCCACAGGCGATCTACGACTATGGCGCCAAGGAGATGGGATACCCCGACCGATGGGCCAATCCATATGCTGGCCGCACGTATGAGCGGGGATTCCACCCGGACCCGGCGTCTGAGTCGTGGGAGGTGTTCCAGATGGGGTTGGAGAGCCTATTTGGTCGGTCAGGGCGTGTGATCGACCGGGAGGACCTCGACGAGTTCGTGCTCGGCATCCTCGCGACCTTGCACCATGGAGCGTAAGCCGTGGCATGGCGCGTAGATTCCCGTATCGAGCCTGGTCGCTGGGTTTCCTGGAACGAAGCGGGATGGACGGTTGACGACACCACACGGCCCGCGATGCTGGCCCTGGTAGATGGACCTCAGCCGATCACACCAGTCGGCCCGTACTACACGCCAGACGGTGAAGACGATCCCGTCGCTGTCTATCTGTGTGCCTTGAACACTATCCCTGCCCCCGTCGTCTCAGGTGATCCGCCCGTGGTTCCGCCCACCCCTACAGAAAGCCCAGACGGTCCACGAGTCGTCCACTGAGTCACCGTTTCTGAACTCGTAAGGTTCGCACATCGTGCGGGCCTTACCGCATGTCTGCCGTCAGTTGATCTGTCGGCTCTTCTGCTCGCGCAGCACGCAGGACGGCGGCGAGCAACCTTCCCCAGTAGCGGACAGCCCGTAGGCCGGGCGCGTCCTTCCACAAGCGTTTCCGCTTGCGGAAATTCAGGCTGCCCGTAGGCCGGGCAGCGTGCGCAGCCCGTTGGCCGGGCGGCACTGACTGACCAAGGAGCACATAGTGGACCCCGACGAGAACGACAAGCCGCAGAACCCGCCCGCCCCGGAACCGGCACCTGAGCCGACTCCCGAGCCCGAGCCGGCGCCCGCAGCAGACGACAAGGCCAAGGCCGACGCCCGCAAGATCGACGATCTGCCCGCGTGGGCGCAGGCAGAACTGCGCCGAGCCCGCATGGAGGCCGTCAACGCTCGCAAGGCCGCCGAGGAGCAGAAGACTCAGGGTCCTTCTCCCGAGGACCTGGTCGCCCAGGCGCAGAAGGACCTGGCCCAGCAGATCGGCAAGGCGCTCGGCCTAGTGGCCGAGGAGGAGACGCCTCTCGACCCGCAGCAGGTGATCGAGAAGCTGACCGCCGAGAAGGACAGCACGGCCAAGGAACGGGACGCGGAGAAGGACCGGCACCGCCGCGCCTTGATCGAGCTGGCCGTGCACCGGGCGAGCACCCGGCTCGGCGCCGACCCTGACGCGCTGCTCGACTCGCGATCGTTCCTGCGCAACGTGCGCGACATGGACCCGGACGGCGAGGCGTTCAGCGCCGCGCTGACCGGAGCTATTCAGAAGGCCGTCGAAGACAACCCCAAGTTCAAGGCATCCGGCGCGTCCGGCCCGCCCGCCAAGAGCGGCGGCGAGTTCACCGGCGGCCCCGGAGCCCGCGCCTCGGACCCAGAGCAGATGACCACCGACGACTTCCGCGCCTTCCGGCGCAGCAAGAAGTCCTCCGACTAAGCCGCAGACGACCTCTGTGCGCCTTCGGGCGCATTGAGAATCCCTGTAAAGCCGCAGCGAATCCGCTCGCGGCTTCTTTCATTCCTAAGGAGAGGCGTTCGTGCCCAACAACTTTCTGACGCCGAACGTAATCGCGCGAGCGGCACTTGCCACCCTGTACGAAACCTGCATTATGGCGCAGCTCGTTCACAGGGATTATGACGAGGATTTCGCCTCTAAGGTGGGCGATACCGTCAACGTGAGGAAGCCCGCTGTTTTCGAGGCAAAGGAATTCTCTCGCGCAAACGGCATCGAGATCCAGAACGCACAGGAAACCGGCATCCCCGTCACCCTGAACCACTTCGCCGACGTAAGCTTCGCGGTTACGGCTGAAGACCTCACTCTCCGGATCGAGGACTTCGGCGTCCAGCTGCTCAACCCCGCGATGGAGGCCATCAGCCAGAAGATCGACCGGGATATCCTCTCCCTCCGCAACGACATCGTGCAGGAGGTCGGCCGCACCGGGCAGCACGCCGCGAACCCGCCCGGCGCCAACGTCTTCGTCTACGACAACCCGCGTACGGCGATCGACGCTCGACGTGTCCTGAACCAGCGCAACGTGCCAGCCGCCGATCGGCACCTGGTCGTTGGACCGGAGATCGAGGCCAAGTGGTTGGGTGACGAGCTGTTCCACCGCGCTGACGCGCGAGGCGATACTGACGGTCTTCGTGAGGCGTCGCTGGGTCGGCGAGTTTTCGGTTTCGATCCGTACCAGACCCAAAACATTAAGGTACCCGATCAGGCTACCGGTGCATCTACGACGGAAGTCGGCGTCGCTTTTCATAGGACGGCTTTCGCATTGGTGACGCGTCCTCTCGTTCTTCCTCAGGGTGCCGCAAATGCTGCGGTCGCCAGTTACAAGGGCTTCGGTCTGAGGGTCGTGATGGATTACGACATCGACCTTAAGCAGGACGTCGTCAGCATCGACTGCCTCTACGGCACGAAGACGATCGACCCCAACCGCGCTGTCCTGATCAAGGGCAAGAACGTCGGTGACGCGTGACGAAGTGGCTCCGCCTCGGCGGCAAGGTCGTCCCTCTGACGCGCGTGACGGACATCGAGATCCGCTACGTGTCCGCGACCAGCTACGCGCTGTACGTGCGCTTCCTCGATCCGACCGACAACTACGGGGTGTCCGGTCACCTCATCAACGGATTCGCCACGAAGGACGAGGCCATCGCAGGGGCCCGCCAGCTCGTCAGCGATTACTGGCAGGAGTTCAACTGATGTCGTACAAGGCTCGGCTCACCGAGCGGGTCCTGACCCTGAAGACTCCTGCGGCCGGTACCCACGTCCTGTGGCGAGCGCCGGTCGCTTGCAAGGTCAAGGCCGTCCGTGCCTACCGGGTAGGCGGCACAGGAGCGACCGTCAACGCCACGAAGAACGGCGGCAACCTGCTCGCCGCAGACCTGTCGGCCCCCGCTGCGGCGACCTGGGTCTCGGCCAGCCCCACCGCGGCCGTGGGCAAGCTCGCCGCTGGCGACACGCTCGCCGCGGTGATCGTGACGGCAGGCGGCTCGCCGACCGACCTCACCATCCAGATCGACGTCGAGTTGGACGCCAACGGCTGATGTGGATCTACCGCAACTCCAGCACCGGCCAGGTGGTCGAGCTCCCCGCGCGGGATGTACGGCTCGATCACCTGGACGTGTGGCTGCTGATCGCTGAGCCCGCCCCCGAGGACCTCCCCGAGCAGGTCATCGAGCTTGCTCCGGAGCCCCGGCCTGAACGGCCGTCCGAGAACGACAACAAGGCGGCCTGGGTCGCCTACGCGGTCGCCCGCAGCATGCCCGAAGGCGACGCCAAATCCCTGTCCAAGGCCGCCTTGATCGAAGAGTTCGGCCGCGACAACGAGGAGGACTGATGGCTCGCGCTGAGGCCACCATCACGCCGCTGCCCCGCGCAGGTCTCGCGATCGCCACGGCACCGGCCAACCCGGCGGTCGTCGATGGCCTCATGTTCACCTGGTCGGACAAGCGGATGATCCGCATCAAGAACACCGACGCCGCGCCCAAGACCGTCACCCTAGTCATCCCCGGCGCGATCGACGGCCAAGAGATCCCGGACCGCGACTACATCATCCCGGCCACCAACGGGGATGTCCTGATCCCGCCGCTTCCCGCCGTCTACCGGCACCCCGACGGCAAGGTGTGGATCAACTTCTCCGCCATCACCGGCGTCTCGGTCGCCGTCTACGAGCTCCCGGCCTGAGCGGTGCTGGTGTATGCGACCGCGCAGGACTACGCGGACTACACCGGCCAGGCCGCGCCCGAGGGAATCGAGCAGGCGCTCGCACGGGCGTCGGAACGCATCGACGAACTGCTCATGGGCGCAATCTACGCCGTCGACGCCAGCGAGATGCCCACCGACGTGAAGGTCAGGCAAGCGGTACGGCAGGCGACCTGCGCGCAGGCCGCCTGGTCGATCGCGGTCGGCGACCCGTACGGCGTGGCCAGCGCGTTCAAGTCCGTCTCGATCGGCTCGGTGAAGCTCGACCGCGCCAGCGGGGGAGCAGGGGACGGGCCGCCCCGGTACGCGCAGGACGCGCTGTCGATCCTGCGCACGGCAGGTCTGTTGCCGGGCATCGTCATCGACGGCCCGCGCTGGTAGAAGGGCGGGTGCTCGCATGACGACCCTGCCTGGATGGCTGCTGCGCCACACCGCTGTGATCAAGCCGTTCGAGGGCGACTCGGCCTACGGCCCCGTCTACGGCCCGCCCATATCCGTGAAGTGCCTGGCCGATGACGAACGCCGCATGGTCAGAGACGACAAGGGCCTCGAAGTCGTCTCCGAGATCACCATCTACATGCTGCCGGGCACCCGGTGTCCTTCCGGGTCCCAGGTCACCGTCAACGGCAGGACGACCACTGTCCTTGCCTCCTACACCCGTGACGGCGGCGGGCTCCCCACTCCGGACCACGTGGAGGTGGTGTGCCAATGAGCCGCGCCGAGTTCAACGCGAACGTCACCCCCCTGGAGCTGACTACCAAGGTCAACCGGGCCGCCGCACGCGGCCTCCGTCTGGGCGCCGAGCACGTGCTCCAGGTGTCGCGGACGCAGGTCCCGATCGACGAGGCCACGCTGGAGCGGTCCGGCGCGGCCACCGTCGACGAGTCGCAGCTGACCGCCGCGGTCTCCTATGAGACGCCTTACGCGGTGGTCCAGCACGAGGACCTGGACCTCAAGCACGCACCTGGCCGCAAGGCCAAGTACCTGGAGGACCCCGCACGGGACGAGGCCGAAACGGTCCGGGCCCTGGTCGCGGCGCAGATTCGGCGGGCGCTGTCATGACGTTTACCCGAGACCTTCTCTCCGGGCTGGCCGTCCTGCTGGCCGACGCCGGAGCGGGCGACTGGACTCCGTCCGGCATCTACAGCGACGAGCAGACCGCCATCACCATCGGCGGACTGCCCGCCAGCCCGGACATGGCCATCACGCTCACCGTGTACGGCACTGGCCGCGCCGGCGACGACCTGACCCAGTCCGACACGAACACGCAGATCCAGGTCCGCATCCGCGGCAAGGCTGATCCCCGCGTGGTGGATGACCTGGCTGACCTGGTGTTCGACGCGCTGCACGGCCTGTCCAACCACACCTTGGGCACCGGCGTGCACGTCCTGCTCGCACAGCGCCGGATCGTCGCGCCGATCGACCGGGACGCCAACGGGCGCTGGGGCCGCGCGGACTCGTACGAGCTGCTCGTCGACCGCCCGTCACCCCACCGCACCGAGTAGCCCACACGACCAAACCCGCAAGCGAAAGCGCATGCGGGAATTCCGCATGCCTGAAGGAGCAAGCACATGGCGCTTCGCAGCCTCCTCGCCAAGGACTGGACCCTGGAGGTCAACACGTCCAGTTCTGCCGCCCCGACCTGGACCACAGTCAGGGGCCTCACCAAGTTGGAGTTCACTCTCGACAGCGAGACCGAGGACGACAGCGATTTCGACTCGGACGGCTGGGCCAGCGAGGTCGTCACCCAGCGCAAGTGGGCGTTGGAGGCCGAAGGGCGCCGCAAGCGCGACACCGGATCGGCCTCCTTCGTACCCGACCCCGGCCAGGAGGCCCTTCGCAGGGCTGGTCTCGTGGTCGGGATCAACGCCAACGTCGAGGTCCGCTGGTATCGCAAGGACGGCTCGCCGGACGCCTTTCAGGGAACCGCCGCCGTGCAGTACAAGGGCGCGGGCGGCGAGGTCACCGACCTGGAGCCGTTCGAGTGCGAGCTGACCGGCCAGGGCGAGCCCATCGAGATCGACAACCCGGTGGCGGCCTGAGCGATGGCGAAGTTCACCGATCTCAACGAGTTCTTCAACGACGGCCTGCCGCTTCCGGTCGGCGGCAAGGTCTACCATGTGCCGCCAGCGTCAGCCGAGGTCGGCTTGTTCTGCCAGAAGCTGATGGTGGCCGGGATCAGCGCCGCCAATGGCCAGGAGATCGACGCCGCCGACCTCGATGACGACGGTGAGAAGGACCTCTACCGCCGGGTCCTCGGCGACGCCTATGACGAGCTCATCGCCGATGGGGTGTCCTGGGCGAAGATCAAGCATTGCGGCGTCACGGCGTTCCTGTGGATCGCCAGCGACGAGGACACGGCGGCGAAGCACTGGCGGGCCGACCCGGAAGCGGCGGCCCCGAAGGGGAAGGCTCGGGCGGGCCGATCGACCCGGTAACGGGGCTGCGCGAATGGTACGACGCAGACGATGGCCTGGCCGTGGACGGCGCTGCCGTCTCGTGGGCCGATCTGCTGCAACGCTGGGCGCTCGTCGAAGTCGACCTTCACTCCGAGTACGGCATTGACCTCGGCCAGCCTGATCTTCTTATCACACGCACGTGGCGATGGCTGCGCGTGCGCATTCTCGGCCTGCTGTCCGCCGATACGCGGACCACCCGCTCCCTCTCCCTCACCACCGAAGACCGACATCATCGGAGGTGAGCTGTGGCGTTGAACGTGGGCGAGCTGTACGCGACGCTCGAACTGAAGGACCGCCTGACCGGTCCGCTGGGCAAGGCCACCGCCGGGATCAAGGTCAAGGCGACCGGCATCCACGCGGCGATGATCATGGTCGGGATGGCCGCCGCGCGGATGGCTGGCGCGGTCGCATCCGGCGCGTCGAGGGCAGGAGCCTCCTTCGTCTCGTCGGGCGCGAAGATGGCGTCGACGGGTGCGAAGAGCGCCGGGCTGCTGGCGGGCGTCGGCGTGGCCGGCGTCGCTGCTGGTGGCGTTCTCGCTGGCGTTTTCGCTGGCATCACGGCCGGGATCGCGACGATCGGCATCCAGGCGGCGATGTCCGCGCCCCAGGTGAAGGCCGCGTTCGCGGACCTGAAGACGTCGGTGCAGGCCGACCTGGCGGACGCCGCGTCGGTGTTCCAGGGGCCGCTGATCGCCGCTGCTGGCCAGCTCAAGAGCATGTTCTCCACCCAAATCGCGCCCGCTCTGGTGAGCATGTTCACGACGCTGTCGCCGCTCGTCGGCCAGTTCACGGCCGGGCTGGGCGACTTTCTGACCCCGATGCTTCCTGCGATCCAGGGCGTGGTGGCAGCGGTCACGCCGATGCTGTCGGTCCTGGCCGGGTCCATGGGGACCTTCGGGTCGCAGCTGGCTGGCTTTCTCGCGCCCATCTCGCAAGCGCTTTCGCAATCAAGCGGCCTGCTCGCGACCCTGGTCACTGGCGTTGGAGGGCTGCTCCAGGCGCTAGCTCCCTTGCTAGCGGCTTTTGTCCGACTGGGGGCCCAGGTCGCAGGCCCGCTCATGAGCGGGCTGGCCATGGTCGGCCAGACTCTGTCCGCTCAGCTTGGGCCGGTGCTCGTCCAGCTCGGCCCGCTGATCGGGCAGTTGATCACGCAGTTCGCGCAGATCGCGGCATCTGTGATCCCGCTGCTTCCACCGTTTCTGCAACTTGCGGCCGCGCTGGCGGCGGCCTTGATGCCGGTTTTGACCCAGATCGTCCAAGCGCTCACCGCCGCGCTTCAGCCGATCCTGGTGGCGCTCCAGCCCGTACTGGCCGCCCTCGCCGAGGTCTTCGGTCAGGTCATCGTGGCCTTGCTGCCGATTCTGCCGCCCATCTCTCAGCTGATCACTTCGCTGCTTCCGGTCGTGGTCACGCTGGTCAAGGCGCTGACGCCGATCCTGACGATGCTCGCGACGGTGTTCGCCAAGATCGTCAGCGCCGTCACCCCGTTCATCGCCCCGCTGGTTCAGATCGTGACCGCGCTCCTGCCGCCCTTGATCAGCCTGGTTCAGGCCGTTGTCAAGATCTTCCAGGGTGACCTCAAGGGCGCGATCAAGGTCGTCTCCGACGCCTTCTCCCATGCCGGAAGGGTGATCAAGGAGAACTTCCTCAAGATCATCGACCTTGGGAAAAACCTGCTTACCGGCTTGTGGGAGGGCATCTCCAGCAAGGTCTCATGGTTCCTCGGCAAGATCGGCGAGTTCTTCTCCAGCATCCTGCCTGACTGGGTCCGGGACATGCTCGGAATCCGCTCCCCGAGCCGCGTGTTCGCCGCCATCGGCTCGTTCACGATGCTTGGTTTCGCAGACGGGGTCACCGCTGAGCAGCCTGCCGTCCTTCGCGCCGCAGATCAGGCGACGAGGGGGTTCGGAGCTTCCTTCCGTGCCGGGCTCGCCCGCGAGGCCAGCGGCTTGAGTGACGCCATCAGCGGCGCGACCCCGGGCAAGGTGGGCATCATCCCGACCGGAGTCAAATCGGCGCTCCACGCGGGGGGCCGCCGGGCAGGAAAAGTTTCCGCAGGCTCAACTCGCGGCGTGGTCGTTCCGAGCGGGGGCACCGTCCCCGGGAGCGTGACGGTAAACGTCACCAACATCCACCCCCAGGCGGAACCCACCAGCCGCACGGTAAACCGCGGCTTGCAGTACGCCGCCACGATCGGCCTCACCTGATCCCACCACGCCAGCCCGGACGGGAGGTGCGAGGTGGCGATCAACGTCGGCGAGCTGTTCATCCTGCTCGACCTGCGCGACACCATGTCCGCCAAGCTCCAGCGGGCGGTCGTCCGGAGCCACTCGTCGGCCACGAACTTCGGGACCCGTCTCGGGCAGGTGACCAGCGGAGCAGTCCAGTCGCTTACCGCCACCGCCGTGGCGGCCACCGCCACGGCGGTCAAGTTCGCCGTCCTGTCCGCAGCTGCGGTCTCGACGGCCGGCCACCTCCAGTCGCTCGGCGCCGCGCTCGCTCCCGCAGGCGGCATCATCGCCGCACTTCCCGGAGTGGCCGCCCTTGGTGCCGCAGGGCTGGCAACGCTCGCACTGGCCTTCCGGGGTGTCGGTGATGCCGCTTCCGCAGCGCTGGGCGACGACGAGGAGGCGTTCCACGAGTCGCTCGCGGGCCTGTCGCGTGAAGCTCAGGGCGCGGCGCGGGAACTGCGGCAGCTCAAGCCGGTCATCGACGGCCTGCGTCTATCGGTGCAGGACTCCTTCTTCGCCCCGCTCGCGGGACAGATCACAGCCGTTGCTGACGCGCTTTCCGCAAGCGTTTCCGCTGGCATGTCAGCCGTTGCGGCCCAGTTCGGCCTCGCCGGTCTGGCGGTCGCCGACTTCCTACGCACCGCTGATACCGCCTCCGCTGTGGAGGCCGTGTTCGGGTCGCTGGCCGACGCCATCGCTGCGCTCACCCCCGCGATCCAGCCCGTCGCCGCAGGGCTTCGGGACCTGGTCGTAGTCGGCGCGGCGTTCTCAGCCGGGCTGGCTCCCGGTATCGCGAGCGCCGCCGCCCGGCTCGGCACCTTCCTGAGCACGGCCGCGGCCTCCGGTCGCGCACTGGAGTGGATGACCGGCGCGGTCGAGGTGTTCAAACAGCTCGGCGCCGCCGCCAAGGACGTCGGCGGAATCGTGACCGGCGTGCTCGGGGCGCTGCGCAGCGCCGGAACCAGCGCGCTCGGCGTGATCGGACAGGTCCTCGACGGGGTCAACCGCTGGGTCAGCTCGGCGCAAGGCCAGCGGGTCCTGGTCGAGGTCTTCGCAGCGCTCGGCAGGGTCGGTGAGGCGTTCGTCCCGGTCGTGCTCGCTATAGCGAGCGGCCTGGCCGAGCTGGCGCCCGTCGTCGCCGACCTGGCCGTGCGGCTCGGGCCGGTGCTCACGGACGCCATCTCCGCTGTGGCGCCCGCGCTCGCCGACCTCGGCCCAGGGGTGATCGCCGTAGTTGACGCGATCGGTCTGGCCGTTCGGGAACTCGGCCCCGCGCTTTCACCGATCGCTATCACGCTGGCGGAACTGCTTGCGGCGATCGCGCCGCTGATTCCCGTGGTGGCTGACCTGGCGTCGGTCATCGTGCGCAGCCTGGCCGCTGGAGTGCAGGATGTCCTGCCGGACCTGGCTCGGATGACGTACGCCTTCACCGACGTGCTCTATGCGGCGTTGCCGTTGCTGCCACCGCTGCTCCAGCTCGCCACCGACCTGCTGCCGGTCATCGCTGACCTGGTGACCGGTGTGGCCCGGCTCTTGTCGGGCGACTTCACCGGGGCGCTCACCGCAGCGGGGTACGCGGCCATCGGCTTCGTGAACAGCATGGGCAACATCGGCTACCTGCTGCTGACCGGGCTGTGGGACGGCATCGTGTCGGCCGCAGCCTGGTTCAGGGATACGATCTATAGCTTCTTCTCGGCGATCCTGCCGGACTGGGTGCGCGACGCTCTCGGCATCCGCTCGCCGAGCAGGGTTTTCGCCGAGATCGGACGCAACACCATGCTCGGTATGGCGGACGGCATGACCAGCTCCACCGGACGGGTCCTGGCTACGGCCGGTAGCATCGCCGCGCGGTTGGAGGAGTCGTTCGCGCCGAACCTGGCCGCTTCCATCGCCTCCACAGGGACGGTCGCAGCGGGCGCAAGCCGTACGGCGGGACCGGTCAACATCACCGTCCACACCTACAACCCGCAGGCCGAGCCCACCTCGTCCACGATCAACCGTGGCTTGGCCTACGCCGGGATGCTCGGAGTGCTCTAGCTGGTGCCCGACATCGAGAACTAGGCGGGCTCGTCGCCCTCGATGTCCTCGGCGACAAGGCCGTGCTTGTGCAGCATCCGATAGATGGTCTTGCGGGCCAGCCCAGTATGGCCAATGATCGCCTGCGGCTTGACTGGGCCGTCCTGGACGGTGCCCTGGCGAGCGGAGATGGCGGCGGCCTCGATATAGCGCAGCAGGTGACGTTCCTGTTCGCGGGCGGCCCGTAGGTCGTCGGCGAGCATCATGAGCGTCTGAAGGGCATCGACCTCGGTGAGAAACCGGAAGTCGGGCTCCTCCACCCAGCGAATGCTGTCAGTGCCGGGCGCATATAGCTCGTCCGGGCCTGTGATTAGGCGTTCTTCCATCACCCCTCCAATGTGTCTACCGGTAGACACATTAGCGTCGCGATCTTCAACTGTCTACCGGTAGACACTTTTGGGAGGTGTCGTGCCGACGTACGCGCTGGATGGCGTGGCCTTGGATCATCCGGCGGGCTGCTGGCGGTTGAAGAGCGGCACTCGTCGCCGACCGCTTCCCGCCGCCCGATCGGTGTCGGTCAGGATGCCCGGCCGGTCGGGGGAACTCCCCATGGTGGGCTTGGATCTGGAGACCACTACGGTCGCACTCGTCTTCGGACTCACCGGCCGGACCCCGTCCGGCACGGACGGAGGGTTCGAGCAACTGGAGTGGAACCTTGAAGCACTCGCCGGCTTGATCGGCGTCCGCCACCGGCTGATGACGCTCTCTTACACCGCAGGCTCCATCGTCCGCGTCGCGGAGGTCGCGCTCGATTCGGTGTCGGAGCCGGAGCTAGACGTCGGCTCGGCTCGCGGGCGACTCACAGCGGTCTTCAAGATCCCCGGTGTGTTCTGGCGGGACCCGATCACCTCGACCTGGACAGGGAGCGCGAACGCCGTCGAGCAGCCCGTCACTACGCTCGCGGGATCGACCGGCCCGGTGACCGACGCCCTGCTGCGCATCACCGGTCCCGCGGTCAATCCGACGATCAAGGACGTGGCCACAGGCGATACCATCACCAGGCCCTCCGGCCTGACCGCCGGACAGCGACTCCTGGTCGACTGCGGGCAGATGAAAGCACGCTTGGTGACCACCGACACCTGGGACATGAGCGCGGGAACAGACGTGACCGGCCAGATCCAGGCGACCGGCCCCGGCTCGGCGCACCACTGGCTCCATCTCACTCCCGCCGTGGCCGTCGGAGACCCCTTCTCCCGCGTCATGCTTCTCACCAGCTCGGCCACATCCACGACCGGTTCGACAGGGCTGGAGATACGAGCCAGCCGCTCTTTCCTCTGATAGCCCTCAGATCAGGTGGATGGCGCTGGAACCCCGGTGCCATAGGGTTTTCGTGTGACACCTGATGCTCACAATGGCCCAGCAACTGGCAGGCCACTCCACCCTGTTCGGGTCTTCGATCATCCAGCGCTTGATCGGATTCGCAACGAGGCCAAGCAGCGGATCCAAACCGACATCGATCGGATTCGCGCGCAAATCCAAGACCGTATCGATGCCCAGCGGCAGGAAGCACTCGCTCGGCTGAACAAGGAAAGAGTCGACGCTGCTGAGCGGATGGCCGCGCGCATAGTTCCACCAGCCAGCCGAGAAGCTGCGCGTGAGGTGGCCAGCCTCCTTGAGCAATTTGTCTCCCGCCTCGTGGTGGAGAGCCTGGCACATTCGCAACCGCCTGCCCCGCCAGCAGTGGCGGCTACCCTTCCGGTCCTTGAGCTCACGGCACACGGGACAGCAGCTTCATCGGCCAGCGTTGAGCTGACGGTCGCCGATCCCTGGCCAGGCACATGGTCTCGGACTAAAACACGAGTCGTGCTCCAGTTCTACGTGGCCTTCCTGACGTTCATCGTGGTCGGAGGCTGGGTTGATGCGAATCCTGATCTCGCTGACGAAGTGAGCGTGTGGACCGGCGGTGGGGTGTGGCCTGCTGCACTCGGCGCATGGATTGCGATCGGCAAGGCATTCGACAAGCTATACCCGCCCCCGGATGGGGAGGACTCTCCGCTCTCGGATTGATGAACATGGGCGGAGGTCAATGTGTTTGGCCTCCGCCTCGTCATCTATGCGCCCAACGGAGCCCGAAGGGGTGTGCTCCCCGCTCCGATCAGCACAGAGATCGGCTGGCCGTTCACCGACGTGCCCGCACTCAAGCTGACCCACAGCCAAGCCGGGCCGGGAAGCGACTTGCTCGCCGACCCCTGTGAGATCGCCATCGAGGTCTCAAGAGACGGGACCAACTGGGCGGAACCTGCTGACTCCCGATTCCTGCTGATCCGGCGGCGACTCGACCGCACCGACAAAGCGGCCGTCGAGCAGCTCGACCTGCCGGGCTACGTGTGGATGCTGCGCAAGCTCGTCCTCTACCCCGGCAACCAGCCGCTGGTCGACGGGAAGCGAGCCTTCCTCAGCACGACACCAGGCGCGATTCTCCAGACCTTCCTGGCGGAGGGGCAGGTGCGCGGCACGCTGACCGGTCTGTCGTGGAACTTCACCTCGACTCACGACTCTGCTGGCCAGCCATGGGCCAAGGTGCTGACGATCTACTACGAACCCGGCCTGGACGCCCTCACCACGCTGATCAACTTGGCCGAACAGGGCGTGCTGGACTTCTCCATGCAGGGCCGTCAACTGCGCGCCTACAACGCTGACACCGAACTGGCGCGAGACCTCGCGACCGGCCCCAGCCCTGTCGATCTCCGGCACGCTCGCGACATCACCCACGCGCCCGACGTCGGCACGCTGGAGGACGCCGCGTCCGCAGTCCTTGTTGTGGGCGACAACCAGTTCCAGCAGACCTACACCAACCCCTCAGCCGTAGCGCCATGGGGACGATGGGAGCAGTACGTCGGCCAGGGCGGCGTGTCCGATCCCGGTACGGCGGCGCTGCTCGCCGACGCGGCGCTCAAGCGCGCCGAACGGGAACGGGTGCAGCGGACCCGACAGATCAGCCTGGCGGAGGCACGCTGGATCCCGATTCTGGACTACCGGCCAGGTGACCGGGTGCTCGCGCCCGGCGCGGGAGGCATGCCAGAGCCGCTGCGGGTCCGGCAGGTCACCCTTGTCCGTGACCAGACAGGAGTGCTCGTCGGCAACGTCGTCCTCAACGACCGGCTACTCGAACAGGACATCCGCCTCGCCCGCCGTACGGCGGGCATCGTCGGCGGCTCGACGGCTTCCGGCGGGTCAGGGGCACGTCCGGCGCCCTCATCGCCCCGGCCGCGCACCCCCGCCGCGCCTGCCGGATTGGTCGTGGACGCGCAGGCGTACATCGACTCGGCGGGCGTCCCCCAAGGACAGGTAACGGCCACCTGGGGCACGGTCGTCACCGACGTCAACGGCACAGCCGTCGAAGTCGACGGTTACGAGCTGTTCATGCGCATCAACCGGGCGGGCGCACCGTGGTTTCTCGTCGCGCTGACTCAGGCCGACGACACGAACGCGACGTACAGCCCGCTCGTGATCGGCGAGCAGTACGCGTTCAAGGTCAGGGCCACCAACCAGGGCGCGCGCGGCGCGTTTTCGTCGCAGCAGGTGGTCACGGTCCCCGACGACGTAGACGCGCCGCCCGTGCCGACGCCTCCATCGCTCTCGACCCGTCTCGGCGTTATCCACGTCGGATGGGACGGGCACGGCGTTGGCGGCGTTCTCATGCCGTCCGACTTCGCCCGTCTCCTGGTGTGGATGCAGGACCCGCTCGCCCCTGGCTGGTCTGAGGTCGGTTACCTGGAGCAGGCGGGTGGGATCGTCGTGCCCGGCCAGCCGTACGGCCAGGACCGGGAGTTCCGGCTGACCGCGCTGGACCGCTCGGGGAACGAGTCCGCGCCGTCAAGCTCGGCCACGATCGCGGCCGTACAGCTGGTGTCGGGGGACGCCGCGACGGGCTCGATCACGACCGGTCACCTGGTCGCCAACGCCGTCACAGCGATGAAGATCGACGTCGGCGCGATCCAGGCGGCCCACATCGGCGCCAACCAGGTGACGGCGGGCAAGCTTGAATCGGTGCTGACGCTGTCCACCCGCATCGTTGCGGGCAGCGCGGCCGGGGCCCGGGTCGAGCTCAACGGCACGGGCCTGGCCGCCTACGACTCGGGCGGTGTCCAGACGGTCTCCATCTCCTCGGCGACCGGCAGCGTGTCGCTCGTGGGCCAGCTGGCCTCCGGAGTGACTGGTGCCCGAGTCATCATCAATCCGCCAGGAGCAACGGCCCCTGAGTTGCGTTTCTATCCAGGTACCGGAGCCAACTACTCGCGAATCTACAGCGACGCCTCCCTGTTCACCGGCGAAGCGACTCTCATCAGCCTGTCGGGCACCAATAGCGGCAACACCGCCGAGACCAGGGTGATGCACGCCGCGGGCGCTTATCACGTGAGGGTCCGAAACCCTACGAGCACGCTCGACAACGGCGGCTTCGTCGCCTTGGAGGAGGCACAGTCGCGAGTCGGGTTCAACCGGCACGCCACCGCACAGCTCCAGCAGCTCACCTTTTTGCCCGCCTCTACGCGGCACACCGGTGCCTGGTCGTACAACGGCGGCGACGCGGGGCTTGTGATGAGCACCGTCACCATCCCCGCTAACCAGGCCGGGGCCACCTTCACCTATGGGCCGACGATGGCCAGCGCCCCATACGTGGTGGCCACCATCGACGTTGGCGCGTCCGGCAGCCCTCGCGTCGGCGCGTGCGTGTCGGCCAGGACCACGACGAGCGTCTTCGTCAGCCCCACCACAACGCAGGTCGTCGCCATCACTGCCCAGCTCTGGGGCTGGCGGATGTAACCCGAGGAGTACCGAGTGCAGGACCTGAACGTCGAAGCGGAGGCGGTCATCACCGCGCTCCGTCGCCGCATCGACGAGCTGAGCTACGAGAACGTCCTCCTGTCGCTCGCGGTTGACCGGCTGCAACAGCAGCTCGGCGCGCCGATCCGGAAAGGCGCAGGCTGATCCGCCATGCAAGTGATCATCCCTGGTGAGCGGCTCCGGTTCGGGGTCCGGCTTGTCGCTCACGCCCCCAACGGGCCCCGGCTCGGACTCTTGGGTGCGCCCTTGAGCTGGGACGCCGGGCTTCCGCTCAACGACGTGCCGAGCCTGGAGCTGACCTACACCACCCATGCTCAAGGCGCAGCGTGGCTGCGTGAGCCGTGCGAGGTGGCGCTGGAGTACAGCGTGGACGGCGGCTCCTGGAGTGAGGCCGCCAACGGCCGGTTTCTACGGATCAAACGGTCTGGAGACATGACCGACCAGACCGGCGCACAGCGCTTTTCTCTGCCCGGATGGGCGTGGATGCTGCGCAAGCTTGTCCTCTACCCGTCGCTCGATATGGTGGACGGCAAGCGTCAGTTCAACGCCGTCCGCGTCGGCCACATCCTGACCACCCTGATCAGCGAAGGAGCAGGCCGTGGCGCGCTGCCTGGCCTCAGCGCGGACTTCACAGCCACCCACGATTCTGCTGGCCAGCCCTGGTCGGCAGAGCTGACGATCGGCCTGGAGCCCGGAACCGACCTCCTCCAGCTCCTCATCAACCTGTCCGAACAGGGCGTATGCGACTGGCAGATGACCGGCCGCGTGCTCCAGGTCTACAACGAGGGCACCGCGTTGGGCCGCCAGCTGGCCGCCGGACCGGCGCCGGTCGAGCTGGTCCTGGGCCGCGACATCGACCAGGCCCCGGACGACGCGACGCTCGAAGACGCGGCCTCGGCGATTCTCGTCGTCGGCGAGGAGGGACTGCGCGTCGAGGTCACCAACCCCGGCGCGGTCGCTCCCTGGGGCCGGTGGGAGGCGTACCAGTCGCAAGGCGGTGTCAAGGATGAGGGAACTGCCCGGCTGCTCGCCGGGCAGGCGTTGGAGAGGGCGAGCCGGGAGCGGGTGCAGGTCACCCGCCAGATCAAGCCGCAGGAGGCGCGGTTCCTGCCGCTGGCCGACTACCGGCCGGGTGACACCATCCGGGCGCCGGGGGAGGAGGGCAGGCCCGAAGCGCTGCGGGTCCGGCAGATCACGCTCTCACGAGGTGACGACGGCGTTGTGGGCGGCAACCTGACGCTGAATGACCGGTTCTTGGAGAGGGATGTCAAGCTCGCCAGGCGGGCGGCGGGCATCCTCAACGGCGGCGTCTCCAGCGGCGGCAACGGGGGAGAGCCCGGAGGAGACGGTGAGGGTCGCGTGCCCGCCGCTCCCACCGGCCTGCTCGTCAACCCCGCCGCCTACCAGGATGACGAAGGCTACACCCACGGCCAGATCACCATCTCGTGGAGTCCGGTGACAACTGATGTCAACGGAACGCCGCTTACCGTCTCGGGCTATGAACTGATCGGCCAGACACCCCCGGGCACAGGGGCCGAACGCGTGCTGGCGACCACGACGGCGACGACACTGACCTACAGCCCGCTCGTGCCGAAGTCCCGCTGGGTGTTCGGAGTGCGCGCTGTGAACGACGGCACGCTCGGGCAGGTGGCCGCGAGCGCAGAGATCACCATCCCGGACGACGAGACACCGCCGCCGGACCCGTCCACGCCGGTCGTCGACAGCCGTCTCGGGATCTTCCGGATCTCGTGGGACGGGTTCACGAGCGCGGCCACGGGCATGCCCAAGGACTTCTCGCGCGTCCTGATCATGATGCGGGACCCGCTGGACCCCGGCAACGAGGGTCAGCAGGTGGAGTGGCTGGAACGTGCGGGCACCGCCGTCGTGCCGGGCCAGCCGTACAACGTCGACCGGGAGTTCTGGCTGGTCGCGATCGACAGGTCCGGCAATCTCAGTGGTGCATCAGCTCACGTCATCTCGCAAGCGAAACCGCTTGTGAATACGGACATGATCGGCGAGATCATAAACGGAGCCGAGCACATCATCACCGGCTCCATCCCGGCCAACGCGAAGATCGTCGCTGGATCAATTACGGGCGGCCTCATCCAGGCGCTCGCCATCGACGCGGGGAAGATCGCCGCGAACGCCATCACCGCCGACAAGATCCAGGCGGGCGCGATCGACGCGGCGCACATCAAAGCCAACGCGATCACTGCGGACAAGATCGCAGCAGGGTCCATCACCGCTGCCAAGATCGACGCCGACGCGCTCAACGGCAAGGTCATCACCGGCCCCGTCGTCCGGAGCTCGCCCACCGGACGCAGATTCGTTCTCGACAGCAGCACGCTCGACCTGCGGTTCTACCCGTCCGGATCGTCGAACTACTCCCGCGTCTACGCGGAGGACTCGGGCGGCGAAGCCGCAGTGGCCATCACCACGAACACGTCGTTCTCGCAGCGAGCCGAACTACGAGTGAACTCCAGCCTCATCAGACTCGGCATGATCAGCAGCGGAGGCACCCGGTCAGGCGGCGGCTTGGACATCGCCTCCAGCTATGCGAGGTACGGCTACAGCGCCGGAAGCTCCTACAGCGAGGCATCGATCCTGTTCGACGGTGCCGGTAAGTGGACCATGAAAGGCCGCGTCTGGGAGTTCACCACATCGAGTTCCTACGAGACGATCTGCGCTGGTTCCGGTGTCGTGTCCTCCGGCTACTACGGCGTCACGATCACCTACGGCCCATCGATGGCGGACAACATGGGGCCGGTCGCAACGGTGCGCGACGGCGCTGCCGCCCCGAACTTCTACTGGTGCCTGGACGCATCCAGCCCATCCGGGTTCTCCTTCGGCTGGTCCACCGGGGGTGGGGTCCTGTCAGGCAAGGCGTTCTACTTCTGGGCTTTCCGCCACCCGGGCTCGGCATGAGCACCGGATCGGCAGTCTCTGTGCGAGGAGCGTGACGGCAATGGCCGCTGAGGTGTGGAAGGTGTGGGATGCCGAGCTCGGTTACACCACCACCGATTTCATGGAAGGCGAGGAGAAGCTATCGGCGGCACCACCTCGTGATGGTGCCGACCCGCTGTGGGGTGTGAGCCGCGTCGACGAGAACGGTCAGGCTCGCATCCATATCTTCCCGCACACCGCGCTGGAGTGGCGGGCTGCGGAGTACGGCATCGACCACGAGGACGTGGACACCCTCCTGGATGTGATCTTGCATGAACCGTGGATCCCGGCAGCGGATGACCCGCTGGCTTTCACCGATCCGCGCGCCGCCAAGATCTTGGCCGACATCCATGGGTTGCCCACCGTCTGGACTCCAGGGGTCAGCGATGAGGTACGCATGCAGGCACACCTGGCGCGCATCAACGCGGTGAAAACACACCGCGCACGGTTGGAACCAGAGACCAAGCAGGTCAGACAGGGCGTGATCGACTACCTGGGCCTCAACGCGACCCTATCGGCTGATCCCCTCGAACCGATTCGCGCAACCCGACTTGACCCCATCCGCGTCCAGGCACGTCAGCTGGCGGTCTCCCGATACCGTGACCGAGGTCAGGGGTTCACACCCGTCTCGATCATGTCGAAGCCAGCGATGACGTTCGCTGGCCGGAAGCCGTGGTCAGGCGAAGAGGTGAGCGCGTGACAGGCATCCTCTGGCTGGACGTTTTCGTCACCATCACGATCGTGGGCGGCGCGGCGGGTCTTCTCGCGCGAGGCGTCACTGGCCTCGCGCGCAGGCTTCGCCGCCTGTCGCACTTCTTGGACGACTGGAATGGCGAGGAAGCCCGCCCCGGCGTCCCGTACAGGCCCGGCTTCGCCGAGCGTGTTGCGCTGATCGAGGCCGAGCTCAGGCCCAACCATGGCTCTTCGCTACGCGATGCGATCAACAGGGTTGAGCAGGGGGTCCGCCGAGTTGAGGACGGACTGGCTTCCCACCTTCAGCAGCACCGCGACGCACTGCTCCCGGCCGAGACTCTGCGCAGCTCCTCCGACGCCGCCGAGGCGCCTTCCCCCGAATGACTGTCTTCCCAACAGATGACGGCGTGCTCGTCGTGCCCGCCCTACTCCCTATTCACGTGCCGACCTCGGCGTTCGGGCTCACCGTCGCCGAGTGGCTTCTCCTCGACCCCGTACAGGAGGTGACCAATGTCTGAACCGACCGAGGACCAGCTCGTGGCCGCAGGTGTGGACCTGCGGCCGTGGGGCCCAACAGAGCCTGACGAAGAGCAGGTGCTACGCAGCCTGGGCTACGTCCTCAACCCGCTGACCGGCATCTACGAAGGCGACCCCCACGACGAGGACGGAGCACTCGAATGAGCGTCAACGCCATGCTGGCCGCTGCCCGCGCGACCCTCGGCACGCAGGGCCGGCCGAACGGCATCACCCGCGCGTACGCGGCCCGGCACGGCGCTGTCTTCCTCACCGCGCCGTGGTGCAACATGAGTGTGACCGAGTGGGCTCGGCGCTCCGACAACGCGGCGGCCGTGTTGCCTCGCGGGGACCGCGCCTACACAGTCTGGCACGCGCAGGATGGCAGGGAGCTGCGCCGCTGGTTCGCAGGCACGGCCGACAACCTGCGCAAGCACGCCAAGCCTGGCGCGATCGTGTTCTTCGACTGGTCAGCGAGCGACAGCATCGGCGCGATCGACCACGTCGGTATCGTCGAGCGTAACTTGGGCGACGGCAGGGTCCAGACCATCGAAGGCAACACAACAGATGCCTGCCGACGTCGCATCAGAGCCGCAAGCGTTATCGCTGGCTTCTGGAACCCGGCTTACAAGACGCCTACCAAGCCCTCTCAGGTTAAGCCGCAGCCCGCCCTCGACTGGATGGAGGAGATCGTGAAGAAGCTGCCCGCTATCTACTACGACGCCGATAGGCCGCTCACCGGCTGGCACGTCAAGACCCTGACGGGCCTGCTGGAAGCCCGCGGCTATCCTGTCCCGGACACGGTCGACGCCACTGTGTTCACCCGCCACCACGACCGTAGGCTGCGCGAGTTCCAGAAGGCCGCGGGGGTCGCCGACCAGGCTGGCCGGACCGGTCCTCCGACGTGGGCCGCGCTGCTCAAGGTCGCGTGACATAGACGAGACCGACTAGCCCCGCACACCTTTCGCCCCGCCGAGCGCGGGGTTTTCGCATCTTAGGAGTGATCATGTTCCACCAGTGGCTTCTCAGCGTGTGGCGCACCGTCGTCCCGTCGCTCGTCGGCGGAGCCCTCGCCTGGCTCGCCCTTCGCGGCATCACCATCGAGGGCGTCACCGCTGAGCAGATCAGCGCGGGCGCGGTCGTGCTCGGCACCGGCCTGTACTACGGCCTCTTCCGGGCGTTGGAGCAGCGCTGGCCAGCACTCGGCGTCCTGCTCGGCTCGACCAAGCAGCCCTCCTACGCAGGATCGCAGTATCGGCCCGTCCGCTACAACCAGTAGCATCGGTGCGCCTCACACCCCGTCACAACAAGGACATCCGTGAGACTCCCGCTTCGTGAGGTGCCGGTCTACGGCGGCCCTGCCAAGGACAACGCGCCACCGACGACGCGGGATGACGCAGCCAGAAGTCGCCGGGTCTAATCCGGCCCCGCCACCAACAACAAAGAGGCCCGGTCATCCGCAACGGATGACCGGGCCCTTTCGTCATGCGCTTCTACTGGTGGAGGAACGCGTTGACCACCATTGGCAGGCTCGCGTCGAGGCCCGCGATGTTCAGCACCCCGCCGTCTCTCGGGTCGCCGATCGTGTGCCCTGCGGCCGTCATCGCGGCCACGACCACACGGGCCTGTGCCATAGTGGTGCGCCGGTAGGACTCCAGCGCCTGCGACGGGTGCGCGCGTCCCGCCCAGCTCTCGTTGTCGGTGAGCACAACGAAGCCGTCCACCTCCATGCGCTCCCTGGCCGCCCAGGTGAACGGGAGGCTCAAGTCCGTGCCGCCGCCGGACGGCCGCCACGACTTGATCTCCCGCAGGTTCGTTCGCGGCGTCACCTTCGATGCGTGCACGCTGGTATCCACATCGATGACGTGCGCGTTGCCCCGCTCGATCCGGGCCAGCATGACCGCCATCGCACAGCCGACCTCGTACGGCGTGCCGATCTCCGAGCCGCCCACCACGACGGGGCCGCCGTACCATCCGCCCGACATGGACCCGGAAGAGTCCACCGCGACCAGCAGCCGCCTACCCGAGGGCTCGACGGAGCCGAAGCTCAGCTCGTACGTCCCCTCCAGGGCGTCCAAGACGGCTGGGACCGGCGCCCAGGTGTGCGCCGCAGCGCGCGGGTAGGGCTGCGACCGGCCCGAGCCGTACACGCGCAGCGCAAGGAACGCATCCATCGGGTGAATGCGAGCCTTGAGCAGCGCGTCCCGGTTGGTGAGGCGCGCGACCGCGCGGCGGGTGGCGTCGCCCATCGGCCGTAGAGTACCCAGGCGGGTCATGCGGGCCAGGTTCCGCAGGAGCGCGGTCAGACCGACCGTGTCCACCAGGGCGTCCCACACCTCCGGCTCACGCAGCAGGTCACTGGGCAGGAACTCCCACGGCACACGCTCCTCGGACACGATCCGCACCGCCTGCTTCACGGTGGTGACCGCCTTCGCGGTTAGGAACCGGTCGAGCGCGGGCAGCTCGTCACGCGCCGCGTCGTCGGTGACGTTCCCAGCGATCCACCCGAACAGCGTCTTCCGCTGCTCCGAGTCCGCCGTCGGGTGGGCGATGCGGAGTACGTCGCGCAGGTCGAAAGCCTCGCCCTGCGGCGTCGTGCGCTGCCGCGCCTTGACTGCCTTGAACGCGACATGGTCGGCATCGCCTTGGAGGAACCAGGAACCGAGCGCGGTCCGCAACGACCGGCCGACGCGCGGCGCCGTACCGCGTGCGGTCGGCTTGCCGCCCAGGTACTTGTAGTAGCCGAAGAACTGAGCCAGGTGGTCGGTGGTCCGGGCCACCCGAGGCAGGGCCAGCTTGGCGGCCTGGCGGGTCGCGGCGTCGCCCCTGGCGTAGCAGGCGGCGAGCGCGAACAGCGCGGGCCGCTGCTTCGGCGCTCGCGGCGGGCTCGCGGTCGAGACGTCGGTGAGCAGCTCGACTACGCGCGGCCCGTCCTGGGCGATCGCCTGGAACAGCATGCCGGCGTTGTCCGCCGTCAGCTTGTCCTCACCCACGTAGTAGGTGCCGCCGGTCGTGCCCAGGACCAGGAAGTCTTCGAGGCGCTGCCAGGTGTCCTTGGCGAAGCTGTAGCCGCCCGCGTTGTTGCGCATCTGGTCGGTGCGGCCGGGGATCGGCTGTGTCTGGGGCGTCATGTAAGCGGAAACGCTTGCGAGAGGGTCACGGTTGCGTGCCATCCGGCACCTCCTTGGGTTCGACCCGCCAAAGGCGGATGCAGGGGAGGGGAGGGGCGGATGTGGTGACGCCTACCGGATCAAAACCGCAGTCCTGCCGTTGGACGACGCCCCGCATAAGCCGGGCGGCGGGGACTCGAACCCCGCATCGGCGGTACCTGGAGATAACCGGTCAGCTTCGACCCGCCCCTCCCCGTGCTCGTCAGCCCCTGCCGATGCCCATGGATGTGGCGTTCCGGCCGGGGTGCCCCTTGCCAGTACGGGGCGGCAGGCCGCCGTCAGGCGACCCGTCAGGATTTGAACGTGCATCCTCTGGTGGCGTGATAACCGGCCAGATTCGACCCATGGCATCGGCGGGACTGACGAACGATGCGGCCTGGAGAGGGCACGGATGTGGGATGTCCAACGGTGTTTAGGTGCTCTGCCAACTGAGCTACTGACCCGAAGGTCAGACAGGACTCGAACCTGCGACAACCCCGTTAATAGCGGATAACCGGCGGACTTCGACCCGTGCCCCCACCAGACCGCACCAGTGATCGCAAGGCCGGGAGCGTGCGCGGATATGGTCTCGATGCCGGATGGTGTCTTCTTAGCAAAAGATAACCGGCGACCGTTCGACCCGCGCCCGCACCGAGCCCGACGATCAGGACGCTGAGGGAGTGACTTCGACGATGACCATATATCGGTGCGGCGACGTAGCGCACTCCCAATTTGCGTGTGAATGTCGAGCACTGACTAGGCCAGCTTCATACGGGCTGAGGACACCTTCGGCTCTACGTCGATGAGGATTTGACACACCAGCGGTGTCGCCTCCCGGGTGGCGGTTGTCTCGGGCCGGTAGCAGTGGGGTGGATCAGGCGAGTGCGGCGGAGGCGACCTTGGTGGTCAGGTCGGCCAGCCGCTTGGCGGTGCAGGTGATGTCATACCGGCGGGAGTTGTCCAGCCCGGTGCGGATCAGGGCTTTGCGCCAGTACACGTCGCGGGCCAGCCGATCGAGCGCGGACGCCAGGCTCGCCGGGTCACCTGCCGTGAACGGGGTACCGGCTTGGCCCAGGGTCTCCGCCATCCCGGCAACGTCGGAGTAGACGACGGGCAGGCCGTGGGCCTGCGCCTCGATGGCCACCAGGCCGAACGCCTCCGAGCCGGAGGTCGTGAAAACGAAGGCATCGAACTCGGGCAGACGCTGCCACAGTTCCCGGCGAGGCAGGAACGGCGCAAACGCCACCTGGTCCTGAACGTCGAGGGAACCGGCACGCTCGCGAAGCGCTTCTTCCTCGGGGCCCGTGCCGATGATGGTCAGCCGGTGCGGCTGACCGGCCAGCGCGATGGCCTCGACGGCGGTGATCGTGGACTTGTTGGCATCCAGACGACCGGCGTGCACCAGCGACAGCGGTCCGGTTCCGATAGGCGGCTGATCGCTTACCCGGGCATCACGCAACGGGATACCCCACGGGATGACGGTGAGTCGATCGGTGAATCGGCGTCCGGTGAGACGGTCGATTCGGCCGGCAAGGACGGAGGTCGGGGCGACGATCGCGGCGCTCGCGGCGGCAACCTCGTACAGGAGCTCGCAATCCCGCACGTTGCGCTCGGCCGCCATCACGTCGGGGCCGTGAGCGATGGCGATGATCGGGACGTTACCGGCGGCCCGGGTGAAGGCCAGGCTGAGAGCGAACCCGAGGTGCTGGGCGTGGATGGCGTTCGGCTGGGTCTTCTCGATGAGCGCGCCGACCTCGCGCGTCAGCTCGTCGACGTAGTGGTCGAAGCCGGGGCCGTGGGGGCGTTTCGTCGTCGACAGGGTGATCAGCTGATCGAACGCGGCCTTCCAGGTCTGATCGACCGGTGCCCTGCCCAGGAAGGTCGTGTGGATGTCAGGCATCGCGCCGTAGAGGTCGTGGACGAGGATCGTGCTCCCGGACGAAGGCGCGGCGGAGCGGTTGATGCCGGTCAGAATGTTCAGGAGCTTGGCGGTCATGCAGAAACTCCATCCACGTACACCTGTTGGGGGATCAGAGATCGAGCGCGTAGGGCTGGCTCGTCTCGCGCTGGCGGGGAGGCGCCCACCAGGAGGCCAGGTGCGGCGAGACGGCGGCCTGGACCTCCTCGGCCGGATGCAGGTAGCCCCTTTCGCCTCGCTGTGCCGTCCACACTCTCACCGACGCGCGGGGGTAGACGGGATGGATTCCGATCTCTCCCTTGGGGATCACGCCGTTGAAGGGGGTGGGTATTCCCTGCTTGTTCCAGTAGTCCCATGCCTCAAGAGCCTTGGCCTTCTCGAAGCAGTGGTAGAGCTGCTGATAGCGCGGCATGTACCGGATCTCGCGGAAGACCATCTGGCCGATCAGCCCAGGCGCGGCGGTGCGGAGCGTGCTGAGATCAGCGTCCAGGAAGGTGACCGACGCCGCATCCTGGGACGGGTGCAGCGCAGTCCGGGCGAACAGGTGCGACAGCCGTCGCCGGACGTACTCGGCGACTCCCGGACCGAGAGCCGGTTCCACGCCCGCGACGAGCTGGACGAGCCGGTGATACCGCGGATTGAAACGGGCCAGGTCGAACAACTGGTCCATGCCGTCCACCGCGGCGAAGGCGAGCCGCTTGTAGAGCCAGTTGTTCAGCTCCCCCGCCTGGGCGTAGGTCTTGGTCTCCGGGGTAACGGAGTGCAGCATCAGATACTCCGACAGCACCTCGAAGTACAAGTAGCCGAGGAACGGCACGTGGATCACTGCTTCGGACAGTCGGTCGATGAACTCGGGTGCCGCAGTGGCGCGACCGGCGGCGTTGCGCAGGGCGACGTCGAGGAACCGGGCTGCGGACCGCAGCCCGGTCAGCACTGCGTGGTCGAGCCGGTCGTTCTCGGCCGGGGCCAAGAAGCTCCGGTAGCGCTCGTAGATACGCAGGTGGATGGCACCGAGATGCAGGTAGTCGACGCCCTTGGGACGGATCGGGGCGTCCGGGATGACTTCGAAGACCATCGGCGTGGTGGAAGGCTTCGTCCGCATCAAGTAGGCGCCGAGGTTGTGGGGGCGCAGTCCTTCACGCTGATCGACGAGAGGCGAGCAGTACAGGGCTCCGACCAGACAGCCGGTGGAGACGTGCAACTGCCGACTGACGCGGATGGCGTCGATGTCCTTCGTAGTGTGCAGCAGGTACAGGGGCCGACCGCTGACGAGCGCCTCGGTCATCGCGCTGTGCCGGATCAGCCACCCGTTGGGGGTGTCACCTTCCAGGTAGTGGCGCCAGTCGTCCTCGCTTTCGGCCAGCGAGGCAGGGGCCGGGCGCTGCACGGGCATGGTGTAGTCGGTGTGTGCGTGTTCCCATTCGTCGCACAAGGGAACTCCTGGGTTGAAGTCAGCGGCGGGCCAGGGGAGTTCCGGGGGCTACAGGGTCTCGACGTTCGCTCCGGACAGATGGTTGCGGCAGTCGAGCACGTACGACGCGTGCTGCTCGATCATCGCGAAGTCGAACCGGTCGTGGCCCACGAGGAGCACCACGGCGTCGGCGGCGGCTACCTCCTGCGCGCTGGCGTCGACCCGGGGCACGTTCAACTTGCCGGTGTCGCTGTCCGGAACGTTCGGGTCAGCGCCGTAGACCTCGGCGCCGAGGCCGGTGAGGAGTTCGGCGACCCGCGCTGAAGGGGAGTTACGGAGGTCGGTGACGTTTCGCTTGTAGGTCAGGCCGAGCAGCAGGACGCGAGATCCCTCGACGGGCAGGCCGCGCTTGTCGAGGCCGGCCACGACGCGCTGGACGACGTAGTCGGGCATGTGCCGGTTGACCTCGTCGGCGAGTCCCACGAACCGGAAGGGGACCCCCAGCTCCTGCTCGATCTTCCACGCGAGGAACAGCGGATCGACGGGCAGGCAGTGCCCGCCGACTCCCGGCCCCGGGGTGAACCGGGTGAAGCCGATGGGCTTGGTCGCGGCGGCGTCGATCGCCTCCCAGATGTTCACGCCGAGGGGCGCCGTCAGCGTCGCCAGCTCGTTCACGAGCGAGATGTTGACCAGCCGGAAGGTGTTCTCCACCAGCTTCGTCAGCTCGGCGACCTTGGGCCCGGACACGGGGACGGTGGTCAGGACGATGCTGTCGTAGAAGCCCTTGATCACTTCGAGGGACCTGGCGTTGATCCCGGACACCACCTTCGGCGTCGAGACGAACGACAACTGCTTGTTCCCCTGGGCGATGCGTTCGGGACTGAACCCGGCCAGGAAGTCCTCCCCGGCCCGCAGGCCCGACGTCTTCTCCAGGATCGGCACCAGCAGTTCCTCGGTGCAGCCGGGATAGGTCGTGCTCTCCAGGACCACGGTCGAGCCGGGGCGAACGTGCTCGCCGAGGGTTCGGGCACTGGTCTCGATGTACGTCAGGTCGGGCACGCCGTCCCGCAGCGGGGTCGGCACGGTGATCACGGCGATGTCGAAACCGGCCAGCGCGGCAGAGTCGGTGGTCACGGAGTACGCGCCGGACTCCTGCACGTCGCGCAGCCGCGTGCAGCTCACGTCCCCGACGTGGGAGTGGCCGGAGGCGAGCTGCTGGACCCGGTGCTCGTCCACGTCGTAGCCGATCACGCGATGCCCCACCATGGCCGCGTGTACGGCGAGCGGGAGCCCTACATAGCCCTGACCGGCGACGACTACCTGCATGTCAGCTCCTGTTCGGTTGCGGTGCTTGAATGGACCGTCGTTCCTGATCGTGCGAGGAGATGTGCTGTGCCTTTGGTGTCTGTCGTGATGCCCGTGTACAACTCTGCGGCCACCCTCGGCGCGGCTGTCCGATCGGTGCTCACGCAGACTCATGCGGAGCTGGAGCTGCTGGTCACCGACGACCAGTCCTGCGACGGCTCCATGGATCTGCTGCGCGAGTTCGCCGAGCGCGACGAGCGCGTTCTGCCGGAGTCGGCACCCGAACGGGGCGGCGCCGGCCGGGCCCGCAACCTCGCGATCGAGCGGGCCCGCGGGGACTACATCGCCTTCCTCGACTCCGACGACCTGTGGCTGCCGGACAAGACCGCCAAGCAGCTCGCCTTCGCCGCGGAAGGCGATGCGCCGCTGACGTTCACCTCGTACTTCAAGATGGACGCCGACTACGCCGGTGAGAGCACCGACTGGGTTCCGAACGGGCGGGTGATCCGGGCGCGGGAGCATGTGGACTATCGCGCGATGCTGGTCCAGGACCACATCGGTGCTCTCACCGCCATGTACGACCGCAACGTCTTGGGCACGAGGCTGATGCCGGAGATGCTCAAGCGGCAGGACTACGCCCTCTGGCTGTCGATCATGCGCGACGGCGCCGACGCCCGGGGTCTGGCCGAGCCGCTCGCGGTGTACCGGGCCCACCAGGCGGGATCGCTGTCGTCCAACAAGCTGTCCTTGGTCAAGTACAACTGGGCCCTGTACCGCGAACATGAGCATCTGTCGGTCCCGCAGGCGACGCGGGCACTGGCAGGCGCTGTGTTGCAGTCCCTGCGCAACTCGCGCATCTAGCAGGGAGCCCGAGCGGGCCTCGCCCCGGTGACCATGCCGCAGGCTCGGGGGCTCAAAGGGGCGCCGGTGCCGTCGACCGGCTAGGCCGTCGACCGCTAGGCGGCCGAGCCGTCGCGGGCCCCCGAGCGCAGGAAGAGCTGGAGGAGCAGCCGCCGGTCGCCCACCGGAACGCTCTCCTGACCGCTGCGCAGAGCCTCCCGGCCGTGCAGGAAGCGGCGCTGGTTCACGATGAGGTAGTCCCCGGGCCGGAGCATGAAGGAGACCTGCCCCCGCACAAGCTCCTCGGAGAGTTCCCTGGCGGCTTCGGCGTGCGCCTGGCCGAGCTCGGACCTCACCAGCATCTTGGCGGTGAACCGGACGAACCCGCCGTCCGGGTCGGAGCCGTCCAGGATCGGGAACGGCTTGTACTCCTCGCCCACGCCGAACAGGTCGAAGAAGGTCCCGTAGTGGTAGGCCGACTCCGCCAGCAGGGCGCGGCAGTCCTCCGGCAACCGCGCCACCGCCGCGTGGGCGTCGGACAGGATGCTGAGGCCGCCGCCGAGCGGGTCGGGGCGGACGCACAGGAGCGTGGAGTAGTCCGGGGGCCGGGTCGCGTTCACCAGGTCCATGTGGAACGCGTTGTACCCGATGCCGCTGGACTTGCCGGGGTCCTTGTCGACCTTGACCCCGATGTCCTTCCAGAGCGGCCACCGTGGGAAGGGCGAGAAGGGGACGGCCACCTCGGCCGCGAAGGCCAGCGCCAGCCGCAGGAACCGGTCGTCGCCGGTCCCCAGCGCCTCGGCGAGGTTTCCCAAGCGCAGCACGGCGTATCCGCCGCCCTCCCCGGTCAGCGCGTGGCGCAACGTCGCGGTGGTCTCCTTGACCAGCGGCACGGACTCCATCTGCGCCTGATACCGCTTGAGCGTGGCATCCGCCAGGAGGGAACCGGATATGTCCCAAGCGGGCAACGCACCTCCGATCTCGATCAGAGCGGCTTCGAGCGGCTTCGACAAGGTGATGAAGGCCGGCGACTTGGAGCCGGGCTGGATCATGCTGCACTCCTTGGGTTGACGAGGGCAGTGGGCGGTGCCGGTGCACTTCCCCTTCCTCCAACTGGGCCGGACGGTGCCGGTGGTGCGACCCGGCGGTCTCGCCGGGGCCTTGGGCTGGCTGCTCCGCGATGGTCTGCGCGCTCATCCGTGCTCCTCCCCGGTGAGAGTCCCCCGGACCGCTCCGGTTCGGGCCCGTCCTGGCAGCTCCGAGTCGGAGGAACCGCTGCGAGCGCGGTTGCTTGAGTCCACGCTGACGCAGGTGGCGACCGGCGGATAGACCTGGCGGCGTTGCTGATCGCTGCGCCGCAGCGCAACGGAGAGCAACGAGAGTTCACCTGACCGCGAGACGGCGCGCCGATATGATGCACGCACCGCACGTGTTCACGACCGCGCGCAGCGGAGGCGTTGATGAACGTCAGCTCCCAGCCCGCAAGTGCCGGCGAAGTCCGCGGCCACCTGCTTCGTCGCGCCCGTGAAGTCCGCGGCTGGAGCCAATCGGAGATGGCTCGCCGTCTCCGCGAAGCGGGCACGGGCCGCTATGCGGTGAACACCAGGCGAGACGGCATCTGGTACTGGGAACACGGGCGAATCCCGGACAAACCCACCCAGATACTCATCGCCGACATTCTCGGTATTCCGGTGGAGACGGTTGATGAGCGACCATGGCCTGAGTGGTTGTCCGAGGACCCCATTCAACGGCCTGCGCCACGACCATGGACGCTCCTCGGCGCCGCTCAGTCGCTGAACGAGGTCGCAGGGGGTGCGGTGGACGTCACACGCAGAGAACTCGCCCTGATCTCCGGTGGAGCTCTCACCGCGTCGCTGTTCGCCTGGATCACCGCCGACCCCGTCGCCGCCGGGCAGATCACCACGGGACAGCGGATCGGTGACGGCGCCCTCTCGCGTCTCGAAGAGCGCGCGAGAGTGCTGCGCCGCATGGACGACGCCGACGGAGGCGGAATCATCCTGAGCGAGACCGCCAGTGCCCTGGCCCTGGCAACCGGCCTGCTGCGTGATCGTCGGTACAGCAATGCCCACGGGTCCCGCCTGTACGCCGTCGCGTCCGACCTGGCACGCCAGCGTGCCGCAGCCCTGTTCGATGTGCGAGGAGAGTGCGCTGACGGCGCGTTCGAAACCGCGTTGCGTGCGGCTCATATCGCCGGCGATAACGCGCTGGGCGCCAACTGCTTGGCTTTCTGGACGGTGTCGGCCTACAACTCCGGCCGGCTGCACGACGCCGAGTCCATGGCCACGGCCGCGCTCGCCGCTGTCCGTGGCCGGACAACGCCACGTATCGAAGCGATGCTGACGTCCCGGCGAGCGCGAGCGCGGGCACATCTCAACGACCACCGGTGCTGGGCGGACTTTGACCGCGCCGAAGAACTCCTCGCGCAAGCTGACGGCCACGACGACCCGGACTGGGTTTACTGGTTCGACCAAGCCGAGCTCCTTGGCGCACGGGCCTCCAGTCTCCGCGACATGGGACAACCCAAGCCCGCCGAGACCACCTTCGCGCAAGCCCAGGCCCTGTTCGCTCCGTCGTGGCTGCGCACCCGCGCGCTCTACCTGACCCGCCAGGCGGACGTGCAGTTCGCACAGGGCCACATCGAGCAAGCCTGCGCGACTGCAGGCGAGGCGCTGGAGCTGACAGAGGCGATCAGCTCTCACCGTTCCATAGCGCCGTTGCTCGACCTTGCCGGACGGCTCGATGCCTACGCTGTACCGGAGGCGCGAGGCTTCTGCGAACGCGTACGAACGGTCCTCGCAGCATGAGGTGACCCACCGATGATCACTGGCAGGGTGATCCGGTCGCTCGGCTGGCCGCACTGGGAGAGGACGACATGCTCAATCGCCGGACGGTGCTGACCTCGGGCGCATTCACACTGGCGGCGCTGACGGGCCTGTCCACCAGCGGCACAGTCTCGCCCTCCCGCGCCACGACGAGGCGGGCCGGATTCGGTGACATCGAGCGCATCCGCGTCACCACGCGGGCCTTCGCCGACCTGGACGACCAGTACGGTGGCGGGCATGCCCGCCACGCGGTCGCCGCCTACATGGTGCGCGAGGTCACCCCACTGCTGCACGCGACCAGCGGCCGAGCCCGGCCAGAGCTGTTCCGCGCCGCCGCCGAACTCGCCTACCTGGCCGCGTACATGGCGATGGACGCCGGAAAGAACGCGCTGGCCCAGCACTACTACATCAGCTCCATCCGCCTGGCCGACGAAGCCGGCGACCGGGTACTGCGCGCGACCGGCCTGCGCAGCCTGGCCGTACAGGCGACCGAACTCGGCCACAGCAGCCAGGCCCTCGCCCTGGCCGAGGCGGCGGCCTCCTCGCTGAAAGGAAACGGCCCGGAGCGCACCTTGGCGTGGATCACCGGCATGCAGGCCGAAACCCACGCCGCCGCAGGCAGCCAGCGGGACTCGTTCACCCTGCTCACCCGCACGGAAAAACATCTCGAACGAGCCGACTCGCTCCCGGACTCCGATTGGACGGGCAACTACCGGCGCGAAAGCTTCGAGCACCAGACGGGGCTGGCCCTCACCCAGCTCGGCGACCATGCCACCGCCGCCCGCCACTACCTCGCGTCGATGGCCGCGCGCAGGCCCGTTGAGCGCCGGTCACGGGCTCTGATCGGCTTGCGCGCGGCGCACGCCCACCTTCTCGCCGGACAGATCGAACAAGCCGCCGCCGCTGTCCTGGTCCTCGGGCCCGGCCTGCCGTCGATCGCCTCGGCGCGCGTGCAACGCCAGCTCCGCCAGCTCCGCGCGGACTGGCAGCCATACCGCAGCAACGCCCACATCGCCGAGGCGGATCATCTGACGACTACGGGGTGAACGCCCGTCGCAGTGCTCACCAGCGTCGACCGAGGTCGCGCACGATTTCGGACATCAGAACAGTGCCTTCCATGGCGCGGGTGCTGCTCATTTGACTTCAGGACCGGGCCCACCATTGGCGGCTCCGCAGGAAAGAGGTGCGGGATGGTTGTGCGGGCCGCTGCCCAGAGCCGTATTCATGCGAGGGTGGCGATGTCGGCGCCGAGCGCGTGCAGTTTGCCGGGCAGGTCGGGGTGGCCGCGCCGCAGTCCGGTCAGGACGGTGGTGCCGGAGGCGGCGAGCGCGGCGACCAGCAGTGCGGCGCCGGTGCGGATGTCGGTGGCCTCGACCGTGGCGCCGGTGAGTCGCTGGGGGCCGGTGAGGTGGCAGGCCGTCCTGGAGCTCTCGGTGATGACCGCGCCGAGCTTGCGCAGCTGGGGGACGAGGTTGGCGTGTCGTCCGGGGTTGATCTCGTCCTGGAAGGTGTGCAGGCGGCCGGGGAGGGTGAGCGCGAGTGCCATCAGTGGCGGCTCGAAGTCGGCGTCCAGGCAGGATGGGGACGACAGGGACGTGATCGAGGCCAGGGCGTGCAGCGGCGCGCCGGTCAGCTGGGCGGGTGCGTCGAGTTCGACCGCGTCGCGGTCGCGGGTGATGGGGAAGCCGAGTTCGGTCAGCAGGTCGAGCAGCGGCGTGAGGTGGGCGGGGTCCACGCCGTGGACGCGGCCGCGGCCGCCGGTGGCCGCCAGCGCGCACAGCAGCGTCCCGGCCTCGATCTTGTCGCCGGGGACCGTCCAGACGGCGGGCCAGCAGGGGCCGGGCTCGAACGTCAGCGTGCCGTCGGGCAGGTAGGCGACTTCGTGCCCGGACCGGTGCAGGGCGCGCACCAGGCCGGTCACCTCCGGGCTGGTGTTCGGGCCGCGCAGGAGCATCGGCCGCTGGGCGAGGATCGCGCGCAGGATCGCGGCCACGGTGGCGCCCCGGCTGGGGAACGGCAGCCGGATCTCCACCCGGGTGGGCGGCTGTTCCTCTCGCGTGGTGATTCGGTAGCCGCTCTCGCAGGTGTGGACGGTGTCGCCGAACGCCTCGTACACGGCGAAGTGCAGTTCCATGCCGCGGTCGCCGAGCGCGCAGCCGCCGGGCCAGGGGAGTTCGGCGCGGCCGGAGGCCAGTAGGGCGGGCACCAGGTAGTAGGAGCCTCGGGTGCCGGTGGCGAGCCCTCGGTCCACTTCGCCACGGCGGCCGGGGTCTGGGGTGGTGTAGAGGACGTTCGCGGCGTCGAGGACGGCGCGGGTGCCGGTGGCGTGCAGGAGCTGGACCAGCATGCAGACGTCCTGCGAGGAGGGGACGTTGGTGAGGGTGACGGGGTGGCCGACGGTCGCGGCGGCGGCGATCAGGGGGAGTGCCGCGTTCTTCGAGCTGTCCACGGCGATGGTGCCCTTCAGGGGCTGTCCGCCACGTATGAGCAGCTTGTGGGGCAGGTCCGATCCGATGTGCTGAATCATCAAGGATCCTCGTCGTGGTCGTGGTCGTGGTCGTGGTCGTGGTTCCGTTCCGGCGCTCCCCGCCGAGGTGCGGCGGGTTCGCCGTCGAGCGTTCGTTCATGAGCGGTTTCGGGCGCGCGGGGGCCGGGTCAGGGCGTGCCGAAGCCGACGCCCTGGCCGGTCGCGGCTGGCGTGTTGGGGACGCGGCGGCCTTGTTCCGCCACGCAGGGATGCGGCCCTGCGCAGGAGGGTCAGCCGATCGGCGGCCTGCCCGGGGAGGGGGGCAGGTGGATCTCCAGCCAGATCCCGGATGGGCCGGCCCCGATCCGGCTCTCGGTCAGCCACGCCGAGTGGATGTGGGTCATGGCGGCGGACAGGGTGAAGAGCTGGTGCGGGCGGTCGTTGATCACCCACCCGCCTCCTCCGACGCTGCGGGCGACGGCGGAGCCTGCTTGGGCGTACCCGTGGTACATCAGGAGCACGGCGGCTCCTCCCCGGCCATGGTGCTCGGGCGCGCGTCCTGCTCGCGATAGTCGCGGTTCCGGCCCAGGACGATTCCGTTGGCCAGCAGCTCGCCGAGGGGAATCTCAGTCAGCTGCTTGTAGTGGTCGGCCAGGCGCTCAGCGGCGCGCTCAACAGTCAGGTACACCATGCGGCGAGGCCACTTTCGCCGGTGGTGCGGGTCGGGCTCACGCCAGTACACCCGGGTGCCGTCGATGCGGACGGTCAGCCCGGTGTAAACCGACAACAGCACAGTGTCGGTATCGACGTTGGTGACGGTGGGGATGTTGTGCCTGGCCGCCAGGAGCGCGGCGAGGTCGGCGGCCATACGTTCGGCGGCGCCCGTCCCTTCCGTAACTGGGGATGTGTGGGAGGTCACACTGTGAACGTAGATCCGCCTTGACAGGCTGTCATTGATACTTTGCGCGCACCCGCGCCGAAACTTTCAAAGGTGCAGGTCAGCGCAGTTGGAGGAGCTTAGTAGGCGAGTCCGACAAGATCGGCTAGTCGCCGCATTTCGGGCGTGAGGGTGCGGCGGCGCTCGGTTACCCTGGCCAGGATGTCGCGGGCGTAGCGCTGAGCGGACAGCCATTCTGGCGCGTCATCGCCCAGTTCCGTCATGACGATGAGCGCCTCGTTCGGGCGGCGCAAGGAGACCAGCGCGGAGGCGACGTCGAGCCGGTGACGGTTGCGGCCGACGGAGTGGGCGTGCGGCAGGTTGGTCATGGGGATGCGTTCGGCGATGGCCAGCACCTTGTCCGGTTCGTCAGTGATGATGGCGTTCTCGGCGCGGATCATCGCCACGGTGACCGGCCCGAAGGTGCGGTTGGTGGAGGTGTCGGAGATGGCCTCGTGCCCGATGCGGATGGCGGCGGCTCGCGCCAGCGTAATGGCGTCCTCGGCTTCCCCGGGCCGGTTGTCGCGGATGGCGGTAGTGCTGACGCCCAGCAGCAGGCGGCCCCACAGGGTGAGTTCAGCCGTGGTTGCGCGCGACAGGCGCGGTTCGATGTCGTCGGCCCACTCCGTGGCAAGAGCGCGGGCTTGGGCCAGGAGACCTTGGCGTAGGTAGAGCCAGACCATGGTGTTGACGGCGGCGGCGGCATCGAGCCGGTCGGCGGCGATGTCGATGGCCTGGTGCAGGGTGGGTTCGGCGAGGTGGAAGTTCCGGGTCTGGGTGAGCACCCAGCCGGTGGTGTTGAGCACTCGCGCGCGTACGGTGCGTCCAGGGCCGTTGATCGCCTCCGCGTCGCGGATCAGGTGCGGGAGCATGACGGCTACTTCGCCGTACCGGTTGTCCGCCAATACCCGCTTGAGCTCGTTGAGGCCACGCTGTACGCCCTCGACGGAGGGTTCGTCGTCGGGCTGGCCGAACTGTCCGAGCAATGCTTGGCGGACCGACTCCCACGTCTCGGGGCTGGTCACCTTCGTGTGCTCCTCGGCGTCGCCAGCGGTGCCGAGCAAGTCAGTGGTGCGCACGCGTAGCGCCGTTGCGAGCTTTCGTACCTTCTCCAGACGCGTGCCCTCGACCACGCCCGCCTCAAGCTTGCTGATCAGGCTGAGGGAGACACCGGAGGCTCGGGCGAGCTCACGCTGGGTCATGCCGCGTCGCTTGCGTACCGAGCGCAGCCGTGGAGCCAAATCGGCCATCGTGCTACCGTCGGACATAGCCCTACACCTCCTGGAGACTCGTCATCCCCAGGCTACGGTCGTAGGGCTTACTCATGTCCATACCTGGCCAATATCTCCCGTACAGTCACAGGATTCCGTGCCGAGGTGGCCGCCTTGATCACGCCGGGGCGGGGTTCTCGGCAACCGGGTGGAACGGCAACTCGTGGACTTGGATCCGGATGCGTTGAGGGTTGGCGACGAAGCGGACCAGCTCCACGGCGCGGTCCTGTCCATCACGGACCACCCGCTCGGCCGCTAGGACATGGGCACCGCGCGGCAGCTTCAAGCTGGCCGCCTCGGAGGTGGTCGAGGGGCGGGTCCACACCGTGGCGTGCGTGACAACGGCGGGGGCGTGGCCGAGGTCGGCCAGAGCGGCAGCGGTTCCCGCGACCGTTACGGCCAGGCGGGCGAGCGCGCTGTCCTTGACCAGGTCGGCGGGGTAGTACGCCCAGTCGAGCCGGACCGTGTCGCCGTCGATCGTGGCCTGCCGGACTCGCGTCACCACCTCATCGCCGGTGCGCAGGTCGAGCAGGTCGGCCACGTCGGCCGTGGCCGCCTCACGCCCGACGCCGGTTACCACCAGGTCGCCGACGAGGCCGGCCCGCTGGCAGCACCATCGCCATAGGCCGCCAGGGGCAAGCACGTTGAGCGGTACGTCGACAATGGCGGGCACGGGGTCGAGCACGAGCAGGCCCTTGTTGGCGACGCGGCGGACCAGGAGCTGCTCGGTGAGCGCGCGGGCGGCTGCGGCGATCGTGTTGGTGGCCACGCCGCCGTACTCCCGGCGGAGCTGGTCGCGGTGCGGCAGGTAGGAGCCCGGCGGGAACTCGCCGCTGCGGATGCGCGATTCAAGGTCGGTCGCGATCCGCTTCCACTGCGGCTCTGCCACAGGGCCCCCTCGTGTCCGGTGATCAGAGAGAGGTTAACGCGTCTCGCGGCAACGTCCCTACCAGCTGAGTTGACACGAGTCTCCTTGGGGACTCATCCTGACCTACGCGCGCCTCCTGTTGTTGCAACAATAGGAGAGGATTTGATCGAAGAGGGCGGCCCCCGGATTTTGATGCGTCAGCCAAACGCTCCGGGAGCCGCTGTATCTCCCTCACCCGAATGTGAGCCACGACCCGAAGGACGTGAAGAGATGTCCCCCAGTATCGCATCGCCATGGCCGAATCAGGACGTACCCACGACAACCCTGCAAGCGCAGGTGGCGGCAAGGGCCGCCTGTGCTGGCCGCGACGTCGACGACTTCTTCCACGGCAAGACCGGCCGCGTCGGAGCTGCGCGCCTGTGCGGCCCCTGCCCCGTCGTCGCCGCTTGCAGAGAGCTCCAGACGCGCCATGACCTGGCGCGCGTGCTCGCCGCCAGGAACAAGGCGGAGGAACTGTGTCTCATCTACGGGGTGTTCGGCGCGCAGATCGCCGCAGATCGCCGCGAAGAGGTGCGCACGCGCCTGCGTACTCTCAAGTCGCAAGCGATACCGCTTGCGACTACCCCCCAGGAGGCGGCGGCGTGAAGCTGTGGTTCACCCGCAAGGACGATCTCGACCCGGAGCAGGCTCGCCAGCGGCTGGAAGCAGAGCGGCTCAACCAAGAGCGCCTGGCGCTCCTCGTCCGCGGAACCCGTGAAAGGACCCTGGCCGAGGACACGGCCCGCCGCGAACTCGCCGAGCAGGCCGCCGCCGAACGGGCTCAGGCCCGCAGGGAGGCCGAGCGGCGGCATGCTGAGCGCCGCGCTGCGAGCCGGCAGCGATGGGCGCGGCGCGGCTTCCACGCGACCCTGGCCACCGGCATCGTAGGCGTGAACGCGGCGGCGGTCCTCGGGCAGGTCCTCGCGCTGGTCCTGGTGTCCGGGTGGCCGTGGTGGGCGGCGCTGCCCCTGGCGATCGTTGTGGAAGCGATCGCGAACATCGTCGGGTACTTCAGCCACGACAAGACCGTCAAGGGCTACTCCGCCCCGCTCCTGCGACTGCTGTCGCTGGCCATCGCCGCCGCTATCGGATGGTTCAACTGGCAGCACAACCTCGACCACCCCCTGACCAGCGGCTACGCAATCGTCTTCGGGTGCGCCTCGCTCTTCTCGCCGGTGCTGTGGCAGCTGTACTCGGGCTGGCGGCGTTGGGACGCGCAGCGGGAGCAGGACCTTCTCGTACGGCAGCAGCCGACGTTCGGCGCGTGGCGATGGGTCATCCCCTCGTTGCGGGACGAGACGTGGGCCGCATTCAAGATCGCCGTTGCGGAGGGGATCACCACCCGCGATGAGGCGCTCGCCCGAGTCCGGATCGAGGAGCTCCGCCAGCAGGCGCAGGCGGCCGTCGTCACCACACACGGGCACGCCCTCGAACTTGCACTCGCGCAGCTCGCTGCGACCGCCGACGAGTTGTGCGGCCCTGACCCCGATCCGGCGGCCGTGGAGGCCATGCGCAACATCCAGCACTTCATCAGCCGATTCGGCCCGATCGTTCCGCCGTTCATTCCCGCAAGCGAAATCGCTCGCGGATCGGATCGGCTTCCGATCGAATCGGGCTGCGGCAACACCGCTCCTACCCCAGCGCCCACCGACCGCGATCGGATTCCCGCCCCGATCCCCAACGAGCCCGATCGGATCGATCCGACCGTGACCCCGACCGATCCGACCCCGGTCGGCTCCACCCGATCGGAGTGGCCGATCGACCCACCCGAATCGGTCGAGCCGAGCAACCCCACCCGACGCGACCAGGCCACCCGATCGTCCGATCCCTCCTCGGATCGGACCAGGTCAGCACCCAATCCAACCCGATCCGATCGGCGACGGACGCGCCCGATCGAAGAGCTCCGATCGGAAGCCGCCGACCTGATCGAGCAGGGCGCACTCGATCGGCCCGTTACCGCCGACCGGCTGATGGAGGTCCTCCGGATCGGACCAGGGAAGGCCCGGTCACTGCGCGACCAGCTCAACCAGGAACCGATCAACGGATATGAGGTAGCCCCATGAAGTCCATCCAGATCCGCCTCCCGCTCGTCGACGCCGATCCCGTCCACGATCGGGCTCTCATGGTGTGGCTCGTCTACCGATCGGACGACCCGTTCTTCGTGACCCTCTTGATCCGCACCCGCAAGGGTATGAAGACCGTCGCGGAATACCCGCGGCAACAGCTCGACGACGCGCTCGGCCGCCCGACCCGGTGGGCGGACATGCAGGTCCACCCGAATCCCGCTGACGTCGGCTCGATGCTGGTCCGCCTGCCCGGGGCGATGGGGGAGCGGCTCTACCTCGTGGACAAGCGCCTCGTGGTCGCCTTCCTCATCAGCAGCTACGCCGTCGTCCCTGACGGAGGCGAGTGGGAGATCGACTGGGACTCCTGGGCAGCGAGCCAGGCCGCTGAGAGCACCATCTGATGTCACGCACGGCGAGATCATCACTCTGGTGTCGGCCTACCAGGACCCGCTGACGTTTGCGTCGCGGTCCGTTCCAGGCCCATCGAGGGCTGGGACGGACGGTGGCCCTGGACGCCGACACCCATGCGTACTTGAGGACATCGCCATGACCCTTACCGCCGAGCAGACGAGCAAGTTCCCCCGAGACAAAGAACTGTGCCGCGCCGCGCGCATGGCCGCGCTCCGGCACCGCCGTTCCCTGGTCCTGCTCGCCCCCGTCGTGTGGATAAGCGGTCTGCAACTGGCTGGGTGGCTGTTCGAGGTCAACGCGATGAGTCTCCTGTGGCGCCTTAGCCTGGTCATCGTCGTGGTCGAAGCGGCGGTCGTCTTCGTCGCGCGGCGCGGAGCCGCCCCATTCGGTGTAGGCATCACCTTGAGCCTCCTCTGGCTGCTGGCCGCCCACATCTGGGGTCCGTACGGGGGGACCGCACTCGTCCTGTGGAGCGTGGGGCTGGTGATGGCGCTCGTCCTGACTCCCGGCCAGGAGCACGAGCAGCCCAGCGGTGACGTCGAGGCGGCCACTGAGGATGTCTCTTGAGCGCGCCACACGGCCCTTGGTCGTCGTCATCGTCGTAGCGGTCGGCGGCCAGCTGGGGTGACGCCCGCCTGAGGGAGGTAGAGGCGGCGCTGGCCTGCCTGCCCGTCGTTCGGGCTGGTGACACCTGGGCGCTGCCGACCTGGAAGGGCGCGCTCCGGCCTGGTCGGTGACCCCGCGCAACGCCGTGCGGACATTTCGAGAACTTCACGCAAAGCTGGTAAATGTCGGCTTGTGCGCGTTAGGGTCGGAACACGGACCCTGCCCCAACCCCTCCGAGCAAACCGCCCAAGAAGCCTCCGAAAAGCAGAAACGCCCCGCACTGCGAGGCGTCCCTTCACATCTGAACAGCAAGCGGATCATTTGCTCCGCTCCAGCCCACAGGCGACCAACCAACGGCCAGAGCAGCGCATCACCAGATCCACGATCGCTTGGAGACTGACCATAGCACCTCGCCAAGCGGCCAGTCCTGCATGCCCCGAAACGGACACACAGCTCGCCGTCCCCGGTCTCTCGGCCCATCTCGCCGAACACGAGCACCGCGCCGAACAGCGCATCGTCGCGCCCGCGCTCGGCCTCTGGTTCGATGCCGTCGACTACCTGTCCGGCGCGACCAACCGCCGCAACGACTGGCGACGCCGCATCCTCCAACTCGCCTGGCAGCTCATGAAGCGCTCCACCCGCGACATGCTCACCGCACCCAAGAAGGGCGCCACCTGGGCCGTACTCGCCGAAGAACTCGGCGTCAGCACGCGCACCATCGCCAGCTACCTGGCCTGGATGCGCGACAACAGCCTGCTGCTCACCGAGGTGCACGGCACGACTGTCCGCTACCGGCCGGGCACCATGTACGGCACGCGCGACGACGGCCGCGGCAACGAGGCTGCCCAGTACCGCCTGACGATCCCCACCAGCATCCTGGAAGGCGACCTCGAACAGGGCACCCCGGGCGCCGACCGGGACGAGATCCCCTGGCCGGTCGAAACCGTCGCGACCCGGCCCCACCTCGCCCCTGTGCCGAGCGTTTCCGCAGGTGATAGCTCTGGGGGCGAAACTTTCACCCCCGCCTTTGTGGTTGCTCTTGAGGGAGGAACTCTCCCATACGCACGCGCGCACGCGCGCGAGGAGACCAGCAAGAGCTGGCGACGCACCATCAGCCCCAACCGGCAAGCGGAAATGCTTGCCGCATGCGAACGACTCCGCTCCGACAATCTGACGCTCCGGGTGCTGTCGGCCCGCGATCTGCGCTCCCTGCTCCGGCCCCTGTTCAAGGCCGGAGCGACGCCCGCTGACGTCGAGTACGCGCTGAACGTCCGCCCAGACGGGGAGCGATGGGGCAACGCCGACCCCAGCTCGCCGACCCTGCCCCTGCCCCCGGCGATCCGAGTCCGGACCCTGCGTGCTCGTCTCCGCCACCGCCTGGCGCTCTGGCTAGGCCCAGAGGGGGAGTTCGCGGGGGAACTGCCGTCCCATGCAGAAGCCCGAGCCGCCAGGGATCGTGTGCGTTCCCGGGAAGAGTTGCCGGCCAGTGCTCGTCGCCAGACGGATGAGGAAGTACGGGCGGCCGTCGAGTCGTGTGCGAGGGGTGTCGCTGCGGCGCGGGCCGCGCTGCGCAAGGGTGCGGCCTGAATCGCCTCGGTAAGTAATGACACCATCGACGTTTTGTAGTTGACTACTTGCTGTTCGTGATGGCTCTGGTGGAGGTGCGAATGTTCGCGCAGGTAAAACGCATGGTCCGTGTCGGCGGCGCTCTGACTGCGGCGTTCGTGGTGGTAGCCGCGACAGCGGTTCCCGCCCACGCCGGGAGGGGGACGCTGTGGATCAGTGGGGCGCCCATCGTCAACCCGCCCCGTGGCTGCCACGACTATCCGGGCAGCGACATCCACTACATACGGAACGACCTTGAGCGTTCGCATGTCGACGCGTACAGAGATGACAGCTGCGATCCGGGGCAGTACATCGGCACCGTGTATCGGGGCAAGGATGGCATCTACCGCGTCGGGTCATACTTTGTCGCTGACTTCTGAGTAGCGCCGTGTCGCGGGGTGGCGGGAGGCGGGCAGGCCCGCGCGGCGCGAAAGTGCGCCGACATCTGTCCGGCGCCCCGGGTAAGCGGTCCGAAAATCTACATGTAAGGGCGCTCATGCCGCTGCGTTTTCGGGCGCAGCGGCACGCTGCGCCCGAATGAGCCGAACAAGCTCATCGAGGGAAGGGCCCCCGGGGGTGTGGGCCTCGCGCGCGGCGTCTTCGGGGGAGAGGGAATCGCGTCGAGCGCGGGCGCGGGCGAGGATCAAGCCTGCTGACGCGAAGGCTTCGGCGCGAGTTGGCATGACGTCATTTTCTCACATTTCTAGTATTTCCGGTATATCCGGAACGGCTCGACTGTGAGAGGGATGATGGGGCTGGGTGGCTCGCGGGGCCCTGTGGCAGGTCACAGGTATCGAATCTTCTTTGCATCAATTCAGGCATTCGGCGTTCCGACGCTGTACACGATGGTGGAGCGGACCAAGGAGCGGTTCGGGCGCCGGTCGGGCGCTCCGCAGGAGGAGCCGAAGACGCTGGTGTCGGCCCGGTAGCGGGTGTGAGTTCGTGACGGGCGGGCACCGGGCGTGCCCGCCCGTCGCCCACGGTCGAGGTGTCCTGCCAGGGCGAGCTCGGCGGGCGAAGAAATCAGTTGTCGGCAGGCGCTGGTCTGGGCTGCGATGTTCGCTATGGCCATTCAGGTACGTCCGCCACGGCGAGATGAGATGAGCGCCTACTACCGGGCGCTGCCCTTCGCGAGCGGGTTGCCGCAGTGGGAGCCGGCCGATGCCGCGTGGCACGGCGGTCCGGAACCGTGGCCTCCGCCGCGCGCGCCCGCTACCGTCGAGCAACGTGAGGCGTGGGCGGCGGCCGACACCGCGAACCCGTTCTTCCATCCGATCGCGGCCTTCGCCGACGGCGCGTGCGTCGGCGCGTCGGCGACCATCTCCTTCGATGTGACGGTTCCCGGAGGCGGGAAGGTCAAGATGGCCGGTGTCACGGCCACGGGGGTGATCGCCACTCACCGCCGGCGGGGCTGTCTGCGGCGGATGATGCAGGCCATGTTCGACGCGGCCCTGGCCCGGGGTGAGCCGCTGGCGATGCTGAGCGCGAGCGAGGGCGGCATCTACGGCCGTTTCGGTTTTTCGCCGGCGACCTACCGCACGCGATGGGAGCTGAACCGCCACGAAGCCGCCCTCCTTCCCGCGGCGCCCGATCCGGGTTCGCTGGAACTGGTCGACGCGGCCCAGGCGAAGCAGGTCTGGCCTGTGGTGCACGCCGAGGTGCGGGCGCATCGCGTCGGTGAGCTCACTCCCTTGCCCGGACACTGGGACCGGCTGTCCGGCGGAGTGGACGGCACGGACGGACCGTTGCGTCATCTGGTCCACCGTGACCGGCACGGCGACGTCGACGGTGTGGCCGCCTTCCGGCTGCCGTGGTCGTCGACGGCCGCCGACGCGGGAACGCTCGTCGTCGAGGCGCTGGAGGCGACGAACCCGGTGGCCTATCGCGCCCTGTGGAGCCTGCTGATCGACTTCGATCTCACCAGGACCGTCGTGGCGCCCGCCCGTCCGCGTGAGGAACCACTGCGGTGGATGCTCGCGAGTCCTCGGGCGATGCGCATCACCCGCCAGTCGGACAACCTGTGGGCACGCCTGCTCGACGTCCCCGTCGCTCTGGCGCAACGCTCGTACGACACGGACGGCGAGCTGGCCTTCACCGTCGACGACGACCGAATGTGCCCGGCGAACAACCGGACGTGGCTTCTCCGCGTCGACGGTGCTTCGGCGACGTGCACCGCCACCGACAAGGAGGCGGACCTGGCGATCTCGGTCGCGGCGCTCGGTTCGCTGTACTTCGGGGGCATGTCGGCGCATGACCTGGCCTACGCGGGACGTATCACTCCGTACACCGACGGTGTGATCGGGCGGCTGGCCCGAATGTTCCGCATCGACTCCGAACCGCACAACTCTTTCGGTTTCTGAGGATTATTCGTGGATCGTTGAAATGCTGCGCTGTCGGCCCCGGTCCGGGGCCGACAGCGCAGGCGCCCTACTGCTCGGCGAAGGCGATCACGATGTAGCGGCCGTTGGCGTAGCTGGTCACCGGCCGCTGGAGGGTCTCGCCGACGCGGCGCGCGACGGCCTGGAACAACTCGACCATCTCGGGGGTGTCGGCGGTGACCCGGAACCGGCCGCCGGACAGGAGGTGCTCGGTGACGAGCGGGACGAAGCCGGCCTCGCTTCTGGCGCGTTCGTCGGCATCGAGCGGGGTACGCCGGAAGGCCGGCTGAGTCATCGGGGCTCCTCGTGATCGGTGGGCCGGGCCGGTCCAGGATGCCACTGTTCGGTGGGCTTCGACCCCGGGCCGGAGCACCCGGTTCCGGCTGCCGTCACTAGACTCGCGGGGTGAGCAAGGTGCGGGTTCCCAATGTTCTGGCGGCACGGTACGCCTCGGGTGAGTTGGCGCGGTTGTGGGCGCCGGAGTACAAGATCGTCGCGGAGCGGCGGTTGTGGCTGGCGGTGCTGCGTGCGCAGGCCGAGCTGGGCGTGGCGGTGCCAGAGGGGGCGGTCGCCGACTACGAGCGGGTGGTCGGGCAGGTCGATCTGGCCTCGATCGCCGAGCGCGAGCGGGTCACGCGCCACGACGTGAAGGCGCGGATCGAGGAGTTCAACGCGCTGGCCGGGCACGAGCAGGTGCACAAGGGCATGACCTCGCGCGACCTGACCGAGAACGTCGAGCAGCTGCAGATCCGCGACAGCCTGCTCCTGGTACGCGACCGGGTGGTGGCGTTGCTGGCCCGCCTGGCGACGCTGGCCCGGCTCCACGAGGAGACCGTCCTGGTGGGCCGTTCGCACAACGTGGCCGCGCAGGCGACGACGCTCGGCAAGCGTTTCGCCTCGGCCGCCGACGAGCTGCTGGTGGGCTACCGGCGGCTGGAGGAGCTGCTGGCCCGCTACCCGCTGCGGGGGATCAAGGGCCCGGTCGGCACCTCCCAGGACATGCTCGACCTGCTCGGCGGCGACCAGGGCAGGCTGGCCGAGCTGGAGGGCCGGGTGGCCGCCCACCTGGGGTTCGAGCGGCGCCTCAGCTCGGTCGGCCAGGTCTATCCGCGTTCGCTCGACTACGAGGTCGTCTCCGCGCTGGTGCAGCTCGCGGCGGCGCCGTCGTCGCTGGCCAAGACCATCCGGCTGATGGCCGGGCACGAGCTGGTCACCGAGGGCTTCAAGGAGGGGCAGGTCGGTTCGTCCGCGATGCCCCACAAGATGAACACCCGCTCGACCGAGCGCGTCAACGGCCTGGCGGTGGTGCTGCGCGGGTACGCCTCCATGGTCGGCGAGTTGGCCGGCGACCAGTGGAACGAGGGGGACGTGTCGTGCTCGGTGGTGCGCCGGGTGGCGCTGCCCGACGCGTTCTTCGCCTTCGACGGGCTGATGGAGACGATGCTCACGGTGCTGGACGAGTTCGGGGCCTTCCCCACGGTGATCGCCGCCGAGCTCGACCGCTACCTGCCGTTCGTGGCGACGACGAAGATGCTGATGGCGGCGGTGCGGTCCGGGGTGGGCCGCGAGCAGGCCCACGAGCTGATCAAGGAGCACGCGGTCGCGGCGGCGCTGGCGATGCGCTCGGGCGGCGCGGGCGGCGATCTGCTGGAGCGGCTGGGCGCCGACGAGCGCTTCCCTCTCGACCAGAAGGAGCTTGAGGCGCTGCTCGCCGACCGGGTGTCGTTCTCGGGGGCGGCGTCGGAGCAGGTCGAGGCGGTGGCCCGGCAGGTGGACGCGGTCGTGGCCGCCCACCCGGCGGCGGCGGCCTACCGCCCCGGCGCGATTCTGTGATCCGCGAGCTCACCTCGCTGGAACAGCTCCGTTCGGCCACCGGCGACGACCCGCTGCTGGTCTGGACGGCGCAGGGCTTACAGGGCGGCGCGCGGGCCTGGGCGCTCGGTGACGCGGTCGTGTCCTCGGCCTTCGGCATCTCGCGTGCCGACGCGATGGGCGTGCGGGGCGACCCGGAAGACCTCGCGCTGCTGGTACGGCACGCGCTCGCCGAACTGGGCCCGACCTTCCGCCCGCTCGGCGAGCGCGCCCTGGTGCGCGAGGTGGTGAACCGGATGCCGGAACTGCGGCTGGTGGCAGCGGGCTTCACGTGGCGGACCCTGGACAAGGCGCCGGCGACGGACGAGCCGGACCTCGCGTGGTTGCCCGCCGCCCGCGATCCGGAGGTGGCGGCGCTGCTGGAGGAGCACGCACCCGGCTCGTTCGCCCAGCCGGGCGCCCCCGGCGTCCGGCGGTGGGCGGGCCTGGTGTCCGGTGGACGGCTGGCGGCGGTGGGCGCCGACGCGTGGAGCGCGCCGGGCTGCGGCCTGCTGTCGTCGGTGGCGACGGTGTCCGACCTGCGGGGGCGGCGCCTGGCCGAACGGTTGTGCCGGTGGGTGTCTGCGCGTTTCATCGAGGAGTACGGCAGGGCGGCCCTGATGGTCTACGACGCCAACGCCCCGGCCGTCCGGCTGTATGACCGCCTCGGCTACTCGGCGATGCCGATGGCCGCCTCCGAAGTGGTCCCGGCGGGATCCTGAGGCAGGTCGGTTCGTGAGGCGGGCAGGGGCGCCGCCAGGGGCGTCACGGGCGGCGTCGCTGAGGGAGGGGGCGGAGGAGTGGCGCCTTGGAGGCCGTCGGCCTGGTGCGGCGGGAGGGGTGTGGCGGGGCGGGAGCCGTAAGAGATGGAGCAGGTCTACCCTTCCAGCGCGTACTGCATGACGCGGAACTTCGCCTGGGCCTCGGCGAGTTCCAGGGCGGGCACGCTGTCGCCCATGATGCCGCCGCCCGCGAACAGGCGGGCCCGGCGGCCCTCCACCAGTCCCGAGCGCAGTGCGATGCCCCATTCGCCGTCTCCGTGGGCGTCGATCCAGCCGACCGGGCCGGCGTAGCCCGCGCGGTCCATGCCCTCCAGTTCGCGGATGACCTCGATCGCCTTCGGCGTGGGGGTGCCGCCGACGGCGGCGGTGGGGTGCATGGCGGCCACGACGTCGAGGACGGTGGCGCCGTCGGCCAGGCGGCCGGTGACGTGGCTGGCCAGGTGCTGGACGTTGGGCAGCACGAGGAGTTCGGGCTCGTCGGGGGTCTGCAGCGCCGAGCACAGCGGGGCCAGCGTCTGGCGGACCGAGGCGATCGCGCACTCGTGCTCCTGCCGGTCCTTGGTGGAGGCGAGCAGCGCCGCGCCTCTGGCCAGGTCGTCGGCGGGGCCGGTGCCGCGCGGCGTGGTGCCCGCCAGGACGAGCGACTCGATCTCCTGGCCGGTGCGGCGGATGAGCAGTTCGGGGGTGGCGCCGACCAGGCCCGCGACGGAGAAGGCGTAGCAGTCGGGGTAGCGGGCGGCCAGCCGGGTGAGCAGCAGCCGGACGTCGATGGGGTGCTCGGCCGTGGCGAGCAGGTCGCGGGCCAGGACGACCTTGTCGAGTTCGCCCGCGCGGATGCGCTGGGCGGCGCGGGCGACCACGGTCTGCCACTGGGCGGCGGTGAGGCTGCCGTCGCCGTAGCTGATGCGGCCGGCGGCGCGGATCGGGGTGTGGCGTTCCAGGGGCGCGTCGCCGATGGTGGTCAGCCACGCCTGGCCGTCGCGGCGGGCGAGGATCGCCCGGGGGACGACGAGGACGGAGCCGGGGCTGTTCTCGTCGAAGGTGAAGGTGCCGAACGCCACGGGGCCCGAACCCGGGGTGCGCACGTGGTCGTCGATGGCGGCCTCGCCGAAGACGTCGGTCAGCCACTGCTGGGCCCAGGCGAAGCGGCCGGGGCCCGGCGGGACCTCGGCGCGGGCCGCCTCCCCCCAGCCGACCAGGCCCTGTCCGTGGCGGACCCAGGCGTAGGGCGCGGTGCGGGGAAGCGATAGCAGCAGGTCGCCGGGGTCGCCCACCGAGGTGGTACGGACCGGCAACGGGCGTGTGGTTCCGAGCGCGACACTCACTCAACACACTCTATGCGGGAACTGAACACGTTCGACTCCCACCCCACCTCTCCGCGCCGCCGGGCGGGGGCGTCAAGCGGGGCTGTGCGGAGGGTCGGGAGAAGGTATCCGCCAAGGGTGTTGCGGGCGCCGATCCTGCGGCGTTGTCTACGTTCGTGGCTATGATCACGCCTTTTCTGGTGGGAGCGCTACTGGTGTCCGGGTCGGTGGCCGAGCCGGGGCCCCGGGTGATGGCGGCACTGGGGGACTCGATCTCGACCGGCTTCAACGCGTGCGGATGGTACGTGTCGTGCCTGTCCCGATCATGGGCGACCGGCACGGATCGCGACCTGGACAGTCACTACCTGCGGCTGGGCATGTCCGGCGGCAACCGCAACTTCGCCGAGCCGGGCGCGACGAGCGCGGATCTGCGGGGGCAGGTGGACCGGGCGGTCACCGCGGGCGCCGGGTATGTGACGATTCTCATAGGGGCGCAGGACGTGTGCACGCGCACCGAGCGGGCCATGACGTCCGTGCCCGTGTACCGGAGCCGGGTGGAGCAGGCGCTGTCGGCGCTGCGGGAGGGGTTGCCGCAGGCGCGGGTGTTCGTGGCGAGCATCCCCGACCTGCGGCGGTTGTGGGTGGCGGGCCGGGAGCACGGGCTGGCGCGGGCGTTCTGGACGCTGGGGCGGATCTGCCAGTCGATGCTGGCCGATCCGGCGTCGAAGGCGCGGGCCGACGTGGACCGGCGGGCGCGGGTGCGGCAGCGGGTGGTCGACTTCAACGCGGTGCTGGCGCGGGCGTGCGCGGCCTACGGGCCGCGTTGCCGTACCGACGGCGGGGCGGTCTTCTCCTATCCGTACACACTCGCCCACATCAGCGGCTGGGACTACTTCCATCCGAACGCGCTGGGGCAGAAGGTGCTGGCGGAGCAGACGTTCAAGCACGGGTTCGACTGGCTGGAGGCGCGTTGAGCGCTCGGGCAGTGGTTCGCTGGCTTTCGTTACGGTAGATGGGCGTGTGACCGGTGCCCGAGAAGTCGCCCTGGACGCTCCCGGGGCACGTGGGCAGGGGGATGACGGTGGCGGGTCCGCGCGGTGAGCTGGGCTGGGCGGTGCTGGCGGTGGTCGCGGCCGGCGGGATGGCCGGGGCGCTGGCGCGGTTCGGGGTGCAGTCGGTGTGGCCGTCCGCGCCCGGCGGGTTCGCGTGGGCGACGTTCGTGATCAATGTGAGCGGGTGCCTGCTGATCGGGGCGCTGATGGTGGCGATCACCGAGGTGTGGGTGGTGCATCGGCTGGTGCGGCCGTTCCTCGGGGTCGGCTTTCTCGGCGGATACACCACTTTTTCGGCATATGTCGCTGACATTCGGCGGATGGTGGCACATGGGGTGCCGGTGACCGCGCTGGCCTATCTCGGCGGGACCATGGTGGCGGCTGTGGCGGCCACCTGGTGCGGGATGGCGCTGGCCCGGCTGGCGGCGCGGGCGGCGGCCCGGTGACCGTCCTGCTGGTGGCGCTCGGCGCGGCGGTGGGGGCGCCGCTGCGCTTCGTGCTGGACCGGGCCGTGCAGGGGCTGCACGGTTCGCGTTTTCCCTGGGGGACGCTCACCGTCAACGTCCTCGGCTGCGCGATGCTCGGCTTCCTGATCGCGCTGCCCTCGGACGAGGGGGCGCTGGCGCTGGCCGGGACCGGATTGTGCGGCGCGCTCACGACGTACTCGACGTTCGGCTACGAGACCGTGCGGCTGCTGGAGGAGCGGGCGCGGCTGTACGCGGCGGCCAACGCGGTGGTCAGTGTCCTCGCGGGGCTCGGCGCCGCGGCGTGCGGCGCCGTCCTCGCGCAGGCCCTCGGCTGAGCGGCGACCTCGCGGGAACCCCGGACAGGATCAGACGATCGGCGCGGGCTTGGGCTTCGGGCGGTAGGTGCCGTTGCGGCGGGCCAGCAGCTCCTCCAGCAGGGCGTCCCACCGCGCCCCGACCGCGTCCACCTCGTACGTCCGCGCCGTCTCCAGCGCACCGGCCGCCAGCCTGCGGCGCAGCGGCTCGTCCTCGATCACCCGCATGATCGCGGCGGCGAGGTTGTCATTGGTGCGCGGCTTCACCAGCAGCCCGTCCACCTCGTCGGTGATCATCTCCTTGGGGCCGTGCGGGCTGTTGAAGCTGACCACGGCCAGCCCCTTGCCCCACGCCTCCAGCACCGTCATCGGGAAGCCCTCGTGCCGCGAGCTCATCACGAACACCGACGCCTTCTCCAGTTCGGCGCCCACGTCCCTGGTCGGGCCGGGCAGCTCGACCGAGCCCTGCAGCCCCGCCTCGGCGATCTGCGTGCGCAGGTTCTCCAGCTGGGGGCCGTCACCGAAGATCCGCAACCGCCAGTCCGGATGCGCCGCCGCGACCTGCTCCCAGGCGGTGATGAGCCGGTGGAAGCCCTTCAGCCGGGTGACGCGCCCGATGGCGATCACGACCTTGGCGTCCAGCTTGGCCTGGTCGCCGGTCATCGGCGGGACCGCGTTCGGGATGCGCACCAGCCGCTTCGGCTTCTTCGGCAGCGTCTCCCGGTAGTCGCGCAGATCGGCCCGCGTGAGCGTGACCAGCGCGTCGAAGCGGCGATACCGCCACTTGATGTACTCCTGCAGCGGCTCCGGCTTGGCGTTGAGCCCGACGTGCTCCTGCGCGACCGTGATCACGTTGGGCTGGGCGAGCTGCGCCAGGATCAGGTTCAGCGCGGGACGGGTCCCCATGACGACGCCGGTGTGCACCGAGCGCAGATAGCGGGCCAGGACCAGGTCGGTGTAGGCGTTGAAGCGGTGCGCGGCCGACTCGCCCTCCGGCACGAGCTTGCTCGGCATGCTCGACAGCATCGCCCGGATGCCCCTGGCCGGCCGGGTGCGGTCGTCGAGGAAGCGGAAGCGCACCCTCGGATCGACCGGGAAGAACGGCTGGTCGGCCTCCTTCAGCACACTCACGATCTCCACGTCGCGTCCGGTGGCGGCCAGGTAACCGGCCAGGATGAACACCGTCCTGATCGTGCCGCCCATGCCGTTGGCGTGCAGGATGAGGATGCGGACGGAGTCGATGGACGGCGGCGGCGCGTTACGGAGTTTCCGCCGGTTGTATCCCCTGTACAGCCGGGCGGCAGCCGCCTTGCCCTTGCGTGCCAATGCGCGCACGTTGTCGTTGTCCCCTCATTCGGCTGGTGAACGATCGCGGCCGGTGGCGGAGCTTCGCCGCCACCGGCGTATTGTCTCGCGCAGGCGGAGTCCCCGTGACGCTTGCCCCGCCTGTGCCCTTTTAGACGCTCTTGATCCGGTCAAGGTTGCATGCGCGGCGATGGTGAGTGCGGCGGCCGGCGTCGTAGCAGGTCGAGCGCGGTGTCGATGGCGGTGTCGAGCTGGGTGTCGAGACCCTCGGCGTACTCCTGCGGGGTGATGTCCACCTCGATGTCCGGGTCGGTGCCGTAGTTCTCCACCCGCCAGCCGACGTCGTCGAAGGCGAAGGAGAACTCCGGCTGCGTGGTGATCGTGCCGTCGGCCAGCCGGTGGCGGGGCCAGATGCCGACGACGCCGCCCCAGGTGCGCTTGCCGACGAGCGGGCCGAGGCGCAGCAGCTTGAAGGTGTGGCTGAAGATGTCGCCGTCCGACCCGGCCCACTCGTTGGTGATCGCCACCAGCGGGCCGCGCGGGGACTCCGGCGGGTACGGTTCCGGATCCCCGTACCGGGGATGGTCGTAGCCGAGGCGGCGGCGGGCGAGCTTCTGCAGCAGCAGCGCCGAGACGTTGCCGCCGCCGTTGTACCGGACGTCCACGATGAGCGCGTGCCGGTCGTACTCGGCCAGGAAGCCCCGGTGGAACTCCGCGAAACCGTCGGTGCCCATGTCCGGGATGTGCAGGTAGCCGACGCGGCCGTCGGAGCGCTCGTGGCAGCGGGCGCGGTTGAGGTTGACCCAGTCGCGGTAACGGGCCGGTCGCTCGTCGGCCAGTGCGCGCACGGACACGGTGAAGACGTGCTCGCCCCTGCGCAGCCGCAGCTCCACTTCCTCGCCCGCCTGGTTGACCAGGCGCTCGTTCGGTGTGGCGTGGGCGCCGATCGGATGACCGTTGATCGCCAGGAGCACGTCGCCGGGCCGGACGGACAGACCCATGCGGGTCAGTGGCGAGGTGGCGTCGGGATCCCACGGGTCGCCGGTGACGATGGCGCCGACGTGGAAGAGGCCGTCGTGGAACTCCCAGTCGACGCCGAGCTTGCCCTGGCTGTAGTCGGGGCCGGAGCGGTACTCGCCGCCGCTCTCGTAGGCGTGGCTGGTGGCCAGCTCGCCGTGCAGCTCCCACAGCAGGTCGGAGAACTCACCCCGGGTGGTGACCCGGTCCACCAGCGGCAGATAGCGCTCGTAGACGGCCTGCCAGTCGACCCCGGCCATGTCCTCGGTCCAGAAGTTCTCCCGCTGCAGGCGCCACGCCTCGCGGAACATCTGCCGCCACTCGTGCTCGGGATCGACGCTGACCTTGATCCGCGACAGGTCGATCCAGCCGCTGTCGCGCCCCGGCGGGTCGTCGTCGTGCTCGGGCGCCTCACCGGCCTTGACCACGCGCAGCCGCCCGCCGGTCCGGTAGAGCAGCGTACGGCGGTCGCGGCCCAGTTCGAAGGAGCCCACGTCCTCCGCGAACACCTCGTGCTTGCCGCTTCGCAGGTCGAACAGGTGCAGCACCGGCTCGCCCTCCAGCGGGCTGGACAGGATCAGCACCTTCCCCCTGATCGCGGCGACGCTCTCGTACCTGCCCTCGGGCAGCGGGAAGGCGGTGACACGGCGGGCCAGGCCGTCGGCGTCGACCCGCAGCGGCTCCGGCTCCGCGTCCTCCTCCTCGTCCTCGTCCTTCTCGTGAAGGGGACGGCGGCGCGGCACGAACGGGTCGGGGGCGTCGGCGCGCAACGCGACCGCGTACGGGCGGGTGCCGAGCGGGAAGCCCAGGTCGAACTGCAACTGGTCGTAGACCGGGTCGAACACCCGCTGGCCGATGAAGTACAGATAACGGCCCTCGGGGTCGAAAGCGGGGGCGCCGTCCTTCAGGACCGGCTCGCTCGCCGCGAGCGTCCGACCGGTCTCCGGGTGATGCAGCTTCACGGCCGTACGCTGGGCGTCGAGAGGGGCGGCGTAGGCGAGCCAGGAGCCGTCGGCCGACCAGGCCAGATCGTGCGGCTGGCCGTGCGGGTTGGTCTCGATCAGGGTGCTGGCGCCGGTGTCGAGGTCCACCAGGTGGAGTTCGCCCCGGTGGTTGGTGACGGCGGCCCGGTCGTGCGCCGGGTCGGGCGCCAGCTCCCCGATCCGCCCCAGCTCCGCCACCGTCCGCCCGGCGGCCTCGGCCTGCTCCTCCGCTTCGGGCACCGACGTCCTCTCCGGCCTCGCTGTACCTGCGCCTGTCTCCGTTTCCGTCGCCGTGTTCGTGTCTGTGTCTGTGCCTGTTTCTGGAGCTGCCGCTGTTGCTGCCGCCGCGTCGGTCGTCGGGGCGGCGGGGTCGAGGATGACCAGGCGTTCGTCGCCGTAGGCGTCGCTGGCCGCCGCGACCAGCCGTTCGCCGTCGTTGCACCAGGTCAGCAGCCGGTAGCGGATGCCGTGCATCGCGCCGTGCTGGTGTACGGGCCCCTCCCAGCAGGCCAGCGTGAACGCCTTGCCCCGGGTGGTGACGGCCAGGGCGCTGCCGTCCAGGCACAGGGTCGCGCTGTCGAGGTATTCGGCCGGGTCCACGAAACGGCGGTTGAGCTGCGTGCGCGAGGAGGCCAGCCGGACGTCGATCCGGCGCGGGTCGCGGCCCGGCTCGATGAGGAACAGGTCGGCGCCCGCGTGGTAGACCAGCCGGTGGCCGTCGCTGGACAGATTGCGCGCGTAATAGTCGTCGTGGTCGCTGTGCCGCCGCAGGTCCTCGCCCTCCGGCGTACACGAGTAGACGTTGCCGACACCCTCGTGGTCGGACAGGAAGAACACCCGCTCGCCGCTCCAGCACGGGGCGGCGAGGTTGCCGGGCAGCTTGATCAGTCGCCGGAAGGCGCCACGGCCGTCCGGGTCGATCCACAGGTCGCCGACGGTACCGCCCCGGTAGCGCTTCCACCGGGCCGGGTCGGCGGTGTTGCGGCCCAGCACGATCATGTCGTGCGGGCCGTAGGCGATCGAGTTCGCCGGGCCGTACGGCAGCCGCTGCGGGACCCCGCCCGGCACCACCCGGTGCAGCCACTTCCTGCCCTCGAAGGGCTGGCAGGCGTCTCCGGAGTACAGGATGCCACCGTCGTGGTCCCAGCCGGTGACGGTGCAGCGGGCGCCGTGGTAGGTGAGCCTGGTGGCGGCGCCGCCGTCCGCGGGCATCACGTACACCTCCTCGGGACCCTCCTCCCGCCCCACGAACGCGAGCTGGTCGCCGCGCGGGGAGATACGCGGGTAACCGGCCTCGGCGAGTCCCGTGGTCAGCCGGAAGGCGCGGCCGCCCAGGGCGGAGACCATCCAGAGGTCGTCTTCGGCGGCGAAGACGACCACGTCCTGGAAGACGGAGGGGAAACGGAGATAGGCGGGCATGGGGCCTCCACGGGCGGGCAGCCGGGATCGGCCGACCCCGGCTGCCCGATCACATCACCGGTCAGGGCTCGTCGACCGGCTCGCGCGTCGTCTGCTGCTTGGCCGCCTTGGCCGCCGCCTTCGCCTGGCGCGTGGCCTTGATGTTGGCCTTCTTGGACTTGCCGGACTTGGCGGCCGGTTTCTTGATCTGCTCTGTCATCGTCTCCCCCGATGGCTCTCGATCCCCGCAGGGCATCGACAGACTTAATACCCCTTCCACTCGCGAAGACGACATTCAACACTTAAACCTGACAAATCACCTTTTTGTGGGGCTGTATCTGACCGTTGGGGCCGGCTACCTCGCGGATTCGGTCTACCGTGGCGGGCGTCGTCTGCTGCGCGGACATCGGCCGCATGGCCGCTGCCGGACGCGGCGACGCCCGCGATCAGGCACCGCCCGGCGGCGGTCCCGGCCGTCGGGTCATAGGAGGGAGAGTTGCGTGGGCGGGGGGTCCGGTGGGCTGGGGCGGATGCGGCGGGTGGAGTGTGTTCGGCCGATGCCGTGGCGGGTGGCCAGCGACTCGACCAGGTCGGCGATGCGACGCTGGAACGCCTTGGGGGCGTAGGCGCCTCTGCCGTACAACTCCAGGTAGCGGGGCACCAGGCGTGGATGCTCGCGCTGCAGCCAGGTCAGGTACCACTCGCGGGCCCCGGGACGCAGGTGCAGCACGATGGGTGTCACGTGGGTCGCGCCGGCTTCGGCGATCTCCTTGACGGTCTGTTCGAGCTGAGCGGGGGAGTCGGTCAGGTAGGGGAGGACGGGAGCCATGAGGACGCCGCAGCCGATGCCCCGGGCGGTGAGCGTGGCGCAGGTCTCCAAGCGGCGGCGGGGGTTGGGGGCGCCGGGTTCGACCGCACGCCACAGGGCGGGATCGACGAAGCCGACGGAGACGTTGACGCCCACGTCGGCGGCTTCGGCGGCCTCGGTGAGCAGGTCGAGGTCGCGCAGGACGAGCGTGCCCTTGGTGAGGATCGAGAAAGGGTTGCCCGCGTCGCGCAGGGCCGTGAGGATGCCGCGCATCAGTCGGTAGCGGCCTTCGGCGCGCTGGTAGCAGTCGACGTTGGTGCCCATCGCGATGTGGCGTCCGCGCAGGCGTGGCGCGGAGAGTTCCTTGCGGGCGAGTTCGGCCGCGTTGACCTTCACCACGATCTTGGAGTCGAAGTCGAGGCCCGCGTCGAGGTCGAGGTAGGTGTGGCTGTTGCGGGCGAAGCAGTAGGAACAGGCGTGGCCGCAGCCCCGGTAGGGGTTGATGGTGTGTTCGAACGGCACGCGGCTGGTCGAGGGGACGCGGTTGACGATGGTGCGCGCCTGGATCTCGTAGAACGTCATGCCGTGGAACTCGGGCGTGTCGAACGTACGGGTCACCGCCCCTCGGGCGAACAGCGGCAGAGCGGGATCGTCGGGGTCGGTGTCGACGAGCCGCAGGTTGTCCCAGCGCATGCGACGATTAGAACAGCAGTTCGAGATGATCGCAAATCAAAAGTGACGGCAATTCCCTGGCAAGATCACGGCTAATGATCTTCATGGTTGGGCAGAAAGTCGGAACAGAGCTTGCGTTCCGGAGGTGCACCATGGCCTGGTCGCAGGAGGAGGAGCGGCTGCTCGCCCAGATCGAGCGGCACCTCCTCGACGAGGACCCGAGGCTGGTTTCGCGCCTGGAGTCGTTCAACCGCCGGGCGCGCCGAAGCGAAGGGCGGAGCGGCAGGAGCGAGCGCACCGAGCGCCGCCGACCGCGCCGGTCCACGGTGATCATCATGGTCAGCTGGGTTCTGATCGCGACCCTGATCGCCACGCTCCTGATCCTGCTGCTGCGTCACGAGGCGGCCGCCCTGACGTTCGTGTTCTGACAGCGACCGGGACCGCTGACGGGCTTCCCGCACCCGTGCGCTCCCGGTGTGCGAGCGGCTCCTCGTACTGCGGATGCGGCTACCCGCAGTACGGGGGAGTCGCACTGCGGGTACGGCCGCCCACACTGCGGGGTACGGCTCCCCCGCACGGTGAGTGCGGACGCCCACACTGCGGGTACGGTCGTCCGCACGGTGAGTACGGCCACCCACACTGCGGGTACGGTGGTTCACACTGCGGGTACGGCCGCCCGTCCTCGGGTACGGGCGTTGCCCGGTCAGGGCGTGGTGCGTTACAGGCCGCGCAGGAAGCGGGCCGCCACCGGGGCGGCGACCTTGCCGCCGCCTCCGCCGCCCTCCACGATGACCGCGAAGGCGAGCTCGCCCTTGTGTCCCATGAACCAGGCGTGCAGGTCGAGCTTGGGACCGGTGCCGAACTCGGCTGTGCCGGTCTTGCCGCGCGTCCCCTTGGGCAGTCCGGCCGACTTGGCCGTGCCCCTCGTGACGACGGCGCTCATCATCCCGTCGAGGTGCTCACGCGCCTGCGCGGGCAGTTCACGGGGCTTCGCCTTCTGGTCGAGGCCGGGAACGAGCGTCGGCGGACGCCAGGTGCCGTCGGCGATGGCGCCCCCGACGGCCGCCATCGACAGCGGGCTCGCGGTGATGCGCCCCTGACCGAAGGAGGCCATGGCGAGTTCGGCGTCCGACTCGGGCGTGGGGAAGCTCGGCTCGGTGGCGGGGACGCCGATGGACAGCGGCTCGTTGAACCCGACCAGTTCGGCCGTCTCGCGCAGCTTGGCCGCGTTCAGACGCTCCTTGGTCAGCGGCGCGAACGTGGTGTTGCAGGAGTGGGCGAAGGAGTCGGTGAAGCTCAGCGACCCGAACTCGGCCCGCTCCGAGTTGCGGATGCGCTGCCCGCCGACGGTGGCGTACTTGGGGCAGGTGACCTGCGAGGTGGGGGACACGCCATCGGCGAGAAGCCCGATGGCGGTGACGGCCTTGAACGTGGAGCCCGGGGCGTACTGTCCGTTGATCGCCCGGTCGAAGCCGCCCCGGTTGTTGACCACGGCCCTGATCTCCCCGTTGCCGGAGTCGAGGGCGACGAGGGCGGCGGGCTTGTCGAGGTCCTTGACGGCGGCGACGGCGGCGGACTGGATCTCGGGATCGAGGGTCGTCTCCAGGCCCTCGCCCTTGCTGCCCTCGATGGTGTGCAGTGTCTTGTCGCCGAGCTTGATCTCGGTGGACGGGGTGCCCGCCAGACGTGTCTGGAACGACTCCTGGAGGCCGCCTCGGCCGACGGCCTGCCCGACGGCGTAGGAGGGGCCGAGCTTGGCCACGTCCTTCTTGGTGGCCTTGTCCAGGAAACCGACGAGTTGCCGGATGGATCCGCCGACGTCGCCGGTGTCGATTCGGGCGCCGGAGGAATCGGTGACGGCCGCCCGCTCGGGCCAGTTCGTCTTCAGGGAGAAGCTCGTACCGGCCGTCATCTCGGGGTGCAGCGTCTTGGGGGTCCAGGCGACCCGCCAGGTGCGTTCGACGACCTCGACGTCGATCTGCCCCTTGTAGGTCCACTCGCCGACGTTCTTGAGCTTCAGAGTGGCGGTGTACGGCACGCTGGAGCGGCCGTCGCGCTCCGGCGCCGGAGCGCCCAGTTCGACGGAGGTCGACTCGACGGCCAGCCCGGTCCGCAACTGCTCGTAGGGGGTCAGCGGCTGGAGTGTGGCCAGTTCCGCGCTCATCGCCGAGGTGTCGCCCCTCTGCCAGGCGGCGGCGAAACGCTGGGCGGTCTCGGCCGGGCTGCCCGTGGTGCGCAGGATGTAGTAGGCGGCGCCCCCTGCTGCCGCCAGGGTCAGCACGGACGCCCCGGATATGATCGCGATGGTACGGCCCCGCGCCACGTGATCAGCTCCCCGTTTCGGTCGACACAGGGTAACGAGCCTAGCGGGCGGATCTGGACATTCCCTTCCCGGCCCGGAATCCGGCCGCCCCGGCCGTCAGGCTCGCCCCGCTCACGCTCCCGCCGCCGTGCCGGCAAGCGGCGCCCCGCTCGCCGAGGCGTCGCGCGCAGAGTCCTCTGCCACCCGGCTGGAGGAACTGCGCATTCGGGCTCGTGCCTTCGCGCCCGTCAGGGTTCGTCGCGTATTCAGGCCCGTGCCTTCGCGTCCGTCGAGGTTCGTTCGGGTTCCGGCCTCAGTGTCCGTTCAGGACTCGGTGTCTTTCCGTCCGTTCAGGGCCTTGCGGCTGGCCGCGTACGTGGGCACGTACTCCTGGCCGGAGAGCCCCTGGATGGCGGCCATGATCTCGTCGGTGACGCGGCGCCGGTCGCGGGCGTCGGTGTGGCGGCCCTCGAAGCGCATCGGGGCGCCGATCGTGATGCCGATGCGGGACGGGCGCGGCACCTTGGCGCCCACCGGCAGCACCCGCTCGGTGCCCGACAGCGCCACCGGCAGCACGGGGACGCCGGTCTTGAGCGCCAGCCAGGCCACGCCGATCTTGCCCCGGTAGAGGCGGCCGTCGGGGGAACGGGTGCCCTCGGGATGGATGCCGAACAGTTCGCCGTTCTCCAGCAGTGTGGCGGCGGCGTCGAGCATGGCCTGCGCGGCGTGCGCGCTGTCGCGGTCGGTGGGCAGGCTGCCGCCGAGGCGCATGAACCACTGGGAGACGGCGTTGCCGGAGAAGTACTCGCTCTTGGCGGCGAAGGTCACGTGGCGCGGCAGCAGGGCGGGCAGGAGGAAGGAGTCGAGTATCGACAGATGGTTGGCGGCCAGAATGGCTCCCCCGGCCCTCGGCACGTTGGCCGCGCCCGAGATGTGGGGGCGGCACATCACGGTGGCGACGGGAGCGGCGGCGAACTTGACCATCTGGTACAGCAACAGACACTCCTGAATCGTTCTGCTGGGCGCCCATAACGATAAAGCAGGCGCCCCACTCGCGTGGGACGCCTGCTGAAAGCGGTTAAGGCCGCTGTGGCGGTCGCCTCCTCGGCGAGAGGCACAACACGGCTCCAGCCGAACGGTATTCCGTGAAGGCGGTAATTTGCGGCCCGGGGGACACAGACCACAGCGGCCACTCGACTCTAACGGACATCCGGCGCCGCGTATTCCAACGCGCACCAAGATTCGGTCACGTTCTCCCCCGCCGGACGGCCCGCCGCAGCTCAGCCGTGGTGGGGGCGCCGGGAATCTCCTGTCTCCCGGTGGCGCCCGTGCGGCGAGCCCGGCCGACGGGAGGGAGGACATGGGCCTTGGCGGGCGGGGCGTGAGCCTTCACACTGGCCTTGGTCTCGGGCGGAGGCGGGCGGATGGCGGAGCAGGGGAGCACGCGGGCGCGGCGACCCGAACTCGACGGCCTCCGGGCCCTGGTGGTGGTCGGGCTCACCCCCTGCTCTGCCCCGGCCGCCGGGCCCGGTGGGGAGCGGCGAAGCGGGCGTTCGCCTGCCTCGGGCCCGCGGTACTGCCGGTGTACATCCTCCACCAGCCGATCGTCGTCGCGGTCGCCTTCGGCGTGGTCCGGTGGGAGGCCCCGATGGCGGTCAAGTACCTCGTGATCGTGGCCCGCGCTGACCCTGACCGTCGCGGCCTACGACCTGCTGGTGCGCAGAACCCGGCCGACCCGGTTCCTGTTCGGCCTGTGCGGCTGAGCCGGCCTCGCACGGGGTCGGCGAAGCGGGCCGCCGCCGAATCCGGGTACGGAACTCTGATTCGGGGCCGCCGCGAAAGCGGAAGGCCGCGACCGGACAACCCGATCGCGGCCTTCTCATCTCAGTGGACGGAGGTCAGTGGACCTCGCCGGAGTCGGGCACCTTGTCCCGCCACTCGCGCCACTGCGCCGTGTCCCACGTACGGTTGCCCGTGTGCCGGGCCCGCCGCCCCGTCCCGCCCTGCTGCCAGGGCAGTGGCCCCTCCAGCGGCCGGTACTCGCATCCGGCGGCCTCCAGCCGGGCGAAGTGCGCCCCGGTCAGCCGGCGGACCACGTCGGCGTGGTCGGCGGGGGCCCCGGTCCAGATGGCGTCGGCGAGGGCGGCGCCGCGCGGGAAGGTCATGTAGTCGAGGTGCCGGTCGTTCGGGATGTACTCCGCCCACACGTTGAACTGACCGCCGAGCACCCGGGCCCGCTCTTCCTCGCTCCAGGAGGCGGGCAGCACCTCGAAGGAGCAGGAGTCCTCAAGGATGATCGGCCCCCCGAGCGACAGCGGCTCCTCGGGCAGGTTGGACTGGTCGTAGTCGAGGTAGGCGGGGTAGACGGGGGAGCGGACCACGTCGTACCCGGCCGCGGCGGCGGCCTTGCCGATGGCGTCGCCACGCCAGCACATGACGATCGTGTCGTGGAGGACGCCGCCGGTCTGGAACGCCTCGTCCCACACGATCATGCGCTTGCCGCGTGCGGCGAGGTGCTCGCCGACCTGGCGCAGGAACCAGCCGTGCAACTCGCCGGTCGACGACAGTCCGACGGCGTCGCGGTGGGCGGTGACCTCGGGGTCGGTGGCCCAGTCGCGGGTGACGCACTCGTCGCCGCCGAGGTGCACGTACGGGGTGTCCATGACCTCCAGCACCTCGTCGATCAGCTCGCAGATGAGCTTGACCGAGGCAGGGATCGGCTTGAGGATCCCCGACAGCACCCCCCAGTGGCCCTGGACCTTGGCCTCACCTGTGCCGAGTTCGGGGAAGGCGGCCAGCAGCGCGGAGGCGTGGCCGGGCAGGTCGAGTTCGGGTACGACGAGGATGCCGCGCTCGGCCGCGTAGGCGCTGATCTCGGCGAGGTCGTCGAGCGTGTAGTAGCCGCCGTGCGGGGTGCCGTCGTAGGTGCTGTCGTCGGCGCGCAGGTTGCCCGCGAGCGTGGCGGCCCGGTGCGTCGACTTCTCGTTGATCTGCGGGTACTTCCGGCTTTCTATACGCCAGCCCTGGTCGTCGGTCAGGTGGAAGTGGAAGCGGTTCATCCGGTGCTGGGCGAGCAGGTCGATGTACTTGAGGACCGTCCGCTTGGTACTGAAGTGCCGCGACACGTCCAGCATCATGCCGCGCCACTCCACGGCGGGCCGGTCGACGACCTCGCCGCACGGCACCTGCCACTCGTCCGGCTTGGCCGCCCGGAACGCGCCGGAGCCCATGAGCTGGCGCAGCGTCTGTACGGCGTGGCGCACGCCGGCCTCGTCGGCCCCGGTGATCTCGATGCCGTCGGAGGTGACGCTCAGCCGGTAGCTCTCGGGCTCGCCGGCCTCCAGGCGTACGGACACGCGGCCCTCGGGGGAGTCTTGGAGGTCGAGGCCGAGCAGCCGGCGCACGATCCGGGTCAGGCCCGGCTCGCCGCGCAGGCCGGTGGCCGGTCCGAGCGTGAAGTTTCCTGCTGTGGCGGCGGCCTGACGGGGGGCGGGCAGAAGGAGGTCGTAGGCCATGGAGAACGTACCTTTCACGTGGCGAAGGGGCCACTTCGAAAATTAACAGGATGGGAGCCAGAAAGAAAGGCTGGCTGTGATAGACATGCGCCATGCCGCGCACCGCCTCGCCACGCACCGCCCGCCTGATCAACGACAGGACGGCGTACGAGCTGCTGCTGGAACACGGGCCGATGTCGCGCGCCGAACTGCAGCGGCGCTCCGGCCTGTCGCGCGCGACCGTCGGCGACCTCGTCGACCGCATGGTCGACGGCGGCCTCATCGGCCAGGTGGGCGAGTCCCACTCGCGCAGGCGCGGCCCCAACGCCCTGCTGTACGACCTGGTGGCCGACCGTACCCACGTCGCGGGCGTCGAGGTGCGCAAGGACGAGGTCCTCGCCTCCGTCAACGATCTGCGGGCCCGGCAGGTGGGCGCGGCGCGGCGCCCGCAGGACCCGGACGTCGAACCCGACCGGCTGGTCTTCGACACCCTGGCGGCGGGGNCGGGCTCGGCCTCGACGGGCTCGGCGGGCTCGTCGTCGGCACGCCGGGACTGGTCGATCCGGAAAGCGGCGACGTCAGTTACATCGGCGCCCTGCCCACCTGGCACCGCAACCTGCTGCCCGGCCTGCGCGCCCGCCTCGGCGAGGTGCCGGTGCTCGTCGAGAACGAGGTCAACCTGGTCGCGCTGGCCGAGCACCGGCTGGGGGCGGCGCGCGGGCAGGAGAACTTCGCGCTCATCGCCTACGGCCCCGGCGTCGGCATGGCCGTCTTCCTCGACGGCCGCCTGCGCCGGGGCCGCTCAGGCGGCGCGGGAGAGCTGTCGTACCTGCCCGTGGGGCTGGAGGGCGGCCCGTACCACCGGGCGATCGACACCTGGACGACGGCCTCCGGCGACTTCCTGCGCGAGGGCGGCCCCGAGGCGCTCGACCGGATGGCCGAGGTCGTCGCCTTCGGCGTCGTGGGCGCCTGTGCGGTGCTCGATCCGGGATTCGTCGTGCTGGCCGGGCACCACGGCCGTGCGGGCGGCGCCGCGCTGGCCGAGCGGGTCGCCGAACGCATAGGCGTGGCGATCCCGCTGCCGACGCGGGTGGTCGCGGCCGCCGTGGACGGCGACCCGGTGGTGCGCGGCGCGGTGCAGGTCGCCCTCGAACGGCTGCTGGACCAGACCTTCTCCTGACCAGACCTTCTCCTGACCGGCCAGACCGGGTCACGGGCAGGTGCGTCCGCCCGCCGGGGCCCGCTTCGGCAGGCCCAGTTCGCGCAGGACGTCCTTGGTGTACGCGGGCGCGCGCACCCACCCGTGCTGGACGGCGCCCTTCTGCTTCGGCGTGCGCACCACCGGGCCGCGCGCCGCGTACGGGTACACGAACTGGAGCAGCACCGGCGTGTCACCGGGCGGGCCGTACCACTCCAGGCGGTAGCACGGGCCGAGCCGCCCCGGCGGGCGGCGCGAGCCGAACGTCTTCGGCATGAACGCGTAGACGGCGGCGTGCGCGGAGGTGCCGGTCCGCAGCGTGTTGAGCCGTGTGTCGCGCGCCCGGCTGCCCGGCACCACCTTGATCGGCGCCGACAGCCCGGGACCGGTGAGCCGGCCGTGGGAGATCCCCTTGGCCAGTGCCGGAGTCGCCGTGAGCAGCGGCACCAGCAGCGCCGTCACCGCCAGTGCCACGGACAGGAAGATTCGTCTCATGCCCTCTCTACCGAGGGCGGGACCGGAAGGTTCCGCGTGGCCGGCGGGTGCAGGGCCGGCGAGCGGAGGGTGGCCCGCATCAGCACATGGCGATGGTCAGGTCGGTGTGGTGGGTGCCGTCCGGCCAGGTGACCTTGGTCTGGGCGTCGGAGCAGATGTACTGCGTCGCGCCCAGCTTCCACCGCCAGGCGTTGAGCCCGCTGCAGGATTCCAGCCGGATGACGTTGCTGTAGACCTCCTGGTGGACGGTGCCGGGCCGGTGCGTACGGCTGCCCTCGAAGTGCCGGTTGGCGGTGTTGCACGGGTAGGCGCCCATGCGCCAGCCGCCGAAGCACACGGACTTGCCGTCGCTCCACCAGTTGTTGGCGCCCTCGCCGTACCCGCCGGGGTAGGAGTTCTCGCAGCTGTTCTCGGTCCAGACGGTACTCGGACCGGCCAGGGCCCGCCGCTTGCTCGTCGCCCACTCAAGGGGGACGAGGGCGGCCGTCATCACCGAGACCGCGAGGCCCTTGATCAGGGTCCTGCGCCGGGCGGGTAAGGCGCCGATCAGGGTCTTGACCCGGCTGGGAGCCGCACCTGAAGGGGCGGCGTCCATCACCGGGATCTCGTCAAAGCGCATGGCTGCTCCTTGAGGATAGGAGTGTGGTCAGCAGTTCGGGCAGGTCGGTGTCGCCGTAGACGAAACGGCGGGCGATGACCGTGCCGGAGGGCGCGACGGCGTACAGGCAGGGGGCGTAGCCCTCGTAGAGTTCGGCCCACTGGTCGGCGTCGGCGTGCACGGGCCCGCCGGAGAACGCCGACGCCATGTGCGCCTCGGCGACCAGGCCGATGATGCGCAGCCCCGGCCACGACGTCTCGTGCAGCATGGCCCACGCCTGGTGGCAGATCGCGCAGGTGCTGTCCATCAGCAGGACGACGGAGGCGACCTCGCCGTCCTGCGGGCGCAGTTCGGGCACCACGGTCTTCTGCTCGTCGGCCAGTCGCACCGCCGCCGGGTTGAGCGCGGTCTGCTCCAGCACGCGCAGCCGGGAGTAGACGGCGCCGACGGCCACCAGTGTGAACAGCGAGATGAGCAGGGAGAGCAGGGTGAGCGCGAGAGGCAGGCTCACGCTGCCCACGTCACCCTGAGGCCCGAGAGGACGTCGTCCACCAGGGTGCCGTCGGCGGCGCGCAGGGCCCCGGGACCCGGTTCCGGGATGAAATGGACGGTGTAGACGGCGCTGGCGTTGGCGAAGGTGTACTTCCACTCGTACGGCGTGCCCGCGAGCCGCTGCTTCTCGTCCGGGTCGAGGTCGAGGGCGACCCGCCACACCTCGCTGTCGCCCCGGGTGGCGCCCTGCCAGTCGGGCAGGGCCTCACGGGTGGCGCGGGCGTCGGTGGCGATCACCTGGAAGCCGTCGCCGGCACCGATGACGGTCGTGGCGAACTGGTGGAGGACCGACGGGCGGCGGGCCCGCAGGACGGCGCCGTCGGGACCGTCGGCGAAATCGACCGCGGCGAGGACGGTGTTGAGCACCGAGCGCCGGGGCGCGGGCCCGTTGAACCAGGTCTTGGCCTCGTTGTACGGTCCGACCCACACCAGGCAGCTGTCGGAGCGGTCGGCGGCCTCGTACAGGGTGAGGTCGTAACCCTGGCGGCGGAAGGTCTCTACCCGGCCGCCGGGGAACACGTGGGTGGGCAGGGCCTTGTTGCCGCCCCGCTGGGTCAAGGTGAAGGCGCGGGCGAAACCGGGACCGGCCAGCTTGGTCAGACCACTCCAGTGGAGCGTGCCAACGGACTGCGGGACCTCGATCGTCAGTCGGGCGCCGTCGGCGGCGGCGCGGGTCAGTCGGGACAGCGTGATCGTCATAGATGCCCCCATCTGTACGCGGTCGCCAGGCGCTCCGCGTGATCATTTGCCGGGCTCGACTCTATGTGACACAACACCGCCCATCAACAGTTTCTATGGGAAAGCTGTCATTCCCGATGGATGCCCTCTGACCTGCGTTTGCGGCTGTCCGACAAGCGGGGGACCGGCACGGACGGCCTATGCTGAGTGGTCGGATTCTGATGATTCACGGAGTGATGTCTTCATGGCGGTCGAGCGGATCGACGTCCCCGGCGGTCACCTGGCCGCCGAGATCGACGGTGACGGCCCCCCGGTGGTGCTCGTCCACGCGGGTGTGGCGGACCGCCGTATGTGGGACGGTGTCGTGCCCGCGCTCGCGCGGCGGCACCGGGTGATCCGTCCGGATCTGCGGGGGTTCGGCGAGTCGCTGCCCGCGAGCGCGCCGTTCAGCCACCCGGGCGACCTGGTCGCGCTCATGGACGCCCTCGGCGTCGAGCGGGCCGCGTTCGCGGCGTCCTCCTACGGCGGCAGGGTCGCCCTTGACCTCGCGGCCGCCCATCCCGGCCGGGTCGTCTCCCTGGCGCTGCTGGCCGCACCGCTGCCCGGCCACGACTGGTCGGCGGCCATGCGCGAGTACGACGCCGAGGAGGAGGCGGCGCTGGACGCCGGCGACCTCGACAAGGCTGTCGACCTCAACCTGGACATGTGGGTGCGCGGCCCGTCCCGGGAGTGGGACGGGCCGCTGCGCGCGCACGCCGAGCGCCTCAGGCGGGCCGTGCGCGTGTCCCTGGAGAACCAGCGGCGATCGGGAGAGTACGAACGCGGCGCCGTACCGGACCTGGTGGCCGCGCTGCCCGCGCTCGACCTGCCGGTGCTCGTCGCGGCCGGAACCCGCGACCTGCCCGATTTCGCCGACCTGGCCGCGCGGCTGGCCGCCACCCTGCCTCGCGCGGAGCGGGTGAGTCTGCCCGGTGTCGGTCATCTGATCCCGGTCGAGGACCCGGCGCGGACGGCCGAGCTGCTGCTGCGCCATCTCTCAGCGTAGGTTTCTCAGGAACACGGCGACCAGGGTCGCGGCGGCCAGCGCCAGCCCCGCGCCCACCACCGCCGAGATCTGCAACCCGCCGGTGAAGGCCGCCCCCGCCGAGGCGAGCAGTTCCTCGGCGGCCGGGCCGCCCACTCTGCCGGCCGCCTCGGCCGCGCCGCCGAGCGTGTCCGCCGCCTGTGCCGCGTCCTGCTCCGGCAGTCCAGCCGGTACGTTCACCCCCGCCCGGTACACCGCCGCCGCGACGCTGCCGAACACCGCCAGCCCGAACGCCGCGCCGAACTCCTGCACCGTCTCGGACAACGAGGAGGCCGAACCGGACCGCTCAGGTGGCGCCGAACCCACGATCAGGTCGGTGCCCAGCACCAGCAGCGGCGAGTTGCCGACGAAGAACAGCGCCTGACCCGTCACGACGGCCGCCAGCCCGGACTCCGTGGAGGCCAGCGACACCAGCAGCATGCCGGCCGCCGACACCGCGAGGCCCGAGCAGATCAGTACGGCCGGCCGTACCCACCGCGCCAGCAGCGGCGTCACGACGATGCCCAGCGCGACCGCGATCGACGGTGGCAGCGACCACAGCCCGGCCTCCAGGGGAGAGAGCCCGAGCACGAGTTGCAGGTACTGCGCCGCCAGCAGCCCGATGCCGGGACCGGCCAGGATGACCAGCATCAGCGCGCCCAGCGAGACCGAGAAGCGCCGCTCGGCGAACAGCTTGAGGTCGAGCAGCGGATCGGCCAGCCGCCGCTGCCTGCCCGCGAACACCACGGCTCCCGCCACCCCCGCCAGCAGCACGAGCACGGCGGCCGCGCTGGGGCCGTAGGCGGCGATCTCCTTCAGCCCGTACGTCATCGCCATGATGGCCGCCAGCGACAGCAGCACACTGACGCCGTCCAGCCTGCCCGGGTCCGGCGCGCGGTACTCGGGCAGCAGCAGCGGCCCCGCCACCAGCAGCACCGCCATCACCGGCACGCCCAGCAGGAAGACCGAACCCCACCAGAAGTTCTCCAGCAGCAGCCCGCCCACCACGGGGCCGAGGACCATGCCGCCGGTGAAGCCGGTCATCCACGCGCTGATGGCGACCGTGCGCTGGGCGGGGTCGTGGAACATCGTCCGGATCAGCGACAGCGTCGAGGGCATCAGCGTGGCACCCGCGACGCCCAGCAGCGCCCGTGCGGCGATCAGCAGTTCGGCGGTGGGCGCGTAGGCGGCCAGCAGCGACGCCAGCCCGAACGCGGCCCCGCCGATCAGCAGCAGCCGCCTGCGGCCGATGCGGTCGCCCAGCGTGCCCATCGTGATCAGTAATCCGGCCACCAGGAAGCCGTACACATCGTTGATCCACAGCAGCTGGGTGGCGCTCGGGCGCAGGTCCGCGCTGAGTTTCGGGGACGCGAGGTGCAGCACGCTCATGTCTATGGACAGCAGCAGCGTGGGCAGGACGAGAACGGCCAGACCGGCCCATTCCCGCCGCCCGGCCCTGGTCACAGTGGAATGGCTCATGTAAGGGGACGGTAGAACCTCAAGTCATCTTGAGGTCAATGCGCGGTCTCATACCATTAATGATCATTTGGCTATACTCCGGGGCAGCAAGGCCGTAGCGCAGAGGTCGTCGCACCTGAATGGCATTCAGGAAGACGCCGGTTCGAATCCGGCCGGTCTTGCTCCCACTCGTGAGGAGCCACCGATGCCGCCCCCAGACCCGGACGACCTGGCGGTCTGCCTGCGGGTCCTGTCCCAGGCGTGCGCGGCCGAGCCCGGCGACCCACGATGGGAGCAGGTGCGCCAGGCGGTGGCGGCGGTCCGCAAGTCCGAGAAGAAGGCCGCCAGAGCGGCCCGCCGGGCCGAGCGCCGCCGCCACGACCTCGCGATCCTGTCCGCCACGACCCGCTTCCAGGAGCAGGACCCGCCGACCGGCCTGCCCGGTCCCTCCAGGCCGCCCGCGGGACTCCTCGCCAGAGCCCGCCCCTGCTACGTGTGCAAGGCCGCCTACCGCGAGGTGCACGCCGACTACCACCTGCTGTGCCCCGCCTGCGCCGCCGAGAACGCCGCCCGCAGGCACGCCCGCGCCGACCTGGGCGGCCGCCGCGCCCTGGTGACCGGTGGCCGGGTGAAGATCGGCTTCCACGTGGCGCTGAAGCTGCTGCGCGACGGCGCCGAGGTGCTGGTCACCACCAGGTTCCCGCGCGACGCCGCCCGCCGTTTCGCCGCCGTGCCCGACAGCGGCGACTGGCTCGACCGCCTCCACGTGTACGGCGTGGACCTGCTCGACATCCCCGGCGTCGCCGGGCTCCTGGACAGCGTGAACGCCCGCTTCGACCACCTGGACGTGCTGGTCAACAACGCCGCGCAGACCATCCGCCGGCCACCCGCCTACCATCGCGAGGTACGCGCGGCCGAGGCCGCGCCGCTCACCGCCGCCGCCGCGCGGGTGCGGGTGTGGGACGGCCCGGCCGAGACCGGGATCTCCCCACGGAACGCCCGGAACCCGGCCCGCGTCGAACCGGCCGCGCACTTCCCGGCGGGACTCGGCGACGAGAGCGGCCAGCCGCTCGACCTGCGCGCGAGCAACAGCTGGATGCTGCGCCTGCACGAGGTGGACCCGGCGGAGTGGATGGAGGTGCAGCTCGTCAACGCCTTCGCGCCGTTCCTGCTCACCTCGCGGCTGCGCGGACTGCTCGCGGCCTCCCCCCGGCCGGACCGGTACGTGGTGCAGGTGTCGGCCATGGAGGGCAGCTTCTCCCGCCTCGCCAAATCCGTCAGGCACCCGCACACCAACATGGCCAAGGCCGCGCTCAACATGCTCACCCGCACCTGCGCCGAGGACTACGCCGCCTCCGGCATCCACATGACCAGCGTCGACACCGGCTGGGTGACCGACGAGCGCCCCCACCCCGTCAAACAGGCGGGCCGGGCGGCGGGCTTCCGGCCGCCGCTCGACGTGGTCGACGGCGCCGCCCGCGTGTACGACCCGATCGTCCGGGGTGTGGCGGGGGAGCGCCTGTCCGGGCTGTTCCTGAAGGACTACCGGCCGGCGCCATGGTGACGGACGCCTTCGCGGACCAGCTTACCCGGACCGACCTGCGGAGCTGGGCGCGCGTGCGCAGGTACGCCGTACCCGCCTGGATGATCGAGCAGGCCACCGAGCGGCGGCTGGCCGGCGACTGGCGGGGCGCGTGCGCGGCCGCGCACGTGAACGCCGAGATCGACCTCGCACGGGCCGCCCGCGAACTCGGCGCGGCCGAGGCCGGACGCCTGGCGGAGGACCTTCACCACCTGGTCCCCGACCTGCTGCACTGGCACCTGCCCAGGTCGCTCGGCGGGCGCAGCGTGCTGGACCCCCGCAGATCCGTCGTGCTCGACGCGTACGGCGGGCAGGTCCTGCACGCCGTCACGCCGCACATGGTCGACGGGCCGCAGTGGGTGCGGCTGCGGCTCGGCCCGCCCGGCCGCCGCACGCAGGACTGGCGCACCGCCAGGTACCTGTGGGACGCCCGCCGTACGGACGAACTGCGCGAGCGGCACGGCGGCCGGCCGCCCTTCTTCCACCTCGACGGCACCCCGCGCCCGCCGACGTCCCACGACGAAGGGGTGAGCCTGCTCCTGGAACACGGCCGGGTCGAGACGGCGTTCGCCGCCTCGGGCGTCGGCCTGGAGCCGGTGGATCCGCGCTGGCTGGCCGCGCTCGCCCGCTTTCCGCTCGACCTGCCCAGGCTGGGACGGGAACTGGCCGCACTCGGCGAGACGGGCGACGGCTTCTTCGTACGGTGGGCCGGACTCATCGTGCACCTGCGGACGGAGGAGGGCAGGCCGATCGCCCGGTGGGAGGGCTACGGCTTCCGCCTGGACCTGCCCGAGCTGGCCGCCGCGCACTGGCGGCGGCTGCCCGACCTCGACCTGCTCAGACACGGGTACCTGGGCCCCGGCGACCTGCACCCGCTGGTGCGCCGGTCCCTGTTCCCCGAGTGGACCGGTGAGCCGACCGGGCCGCCGGGACCGGAGCCGCCCCGGCCCGTCCGGGTGCGGTGCGGGCGCGAATGGCACGAGGTGGCCTCGCGCGACGGGGTCCTCGCCGTCCCCCACGACGAGGACGAGATCCGCCGCGAGCCGGCACCGGCCGCCCCCGGCGGCCCGATCGGCGGCTGCGCGGCCGCCCGGAGGGTCTGGACGCAGGGGCCCGGATGGCTGCCCAAGGGGCTGCGGCGGCAGCGCGCGGAGCTGTTCGCGCGGGTGCGGCACGGTGACACCCCCGCCGTGCTGTGGCTGCTGGAGGCGGGCGTCGACCCCCGGGTACGCGACTCGCGCGGGCGGAGCCTGCTGCACCACGTCCACCTGCTCGACCACCCGCTCCTGCTGCCCCGGCTCCTGGCGGCCGGCCTGGACCTGGAGGAGCGCGACCGCGCCGGCCGTACCCCACTGCACGTGGCCGTCGGCGACGGCGCCTCCGAAGCGGCCGTCAGGGCGCTGACGGAGGCGGGCGCGCGGCTCGACGTGGTGGACGAGGAGAACATGTCGCTGCGCGACCTGATCCGCCGCAACCGCTACGCCCACCTGGGGTTCCTGGCGGACGCGGTCCACCGCCTCGATCCGGACCTCGGACGCGCGAACCTCCCCGGCTTCTGGGTCATGGACGACGTGTGAACGGTCTTTCCGGCGACTCGGAGGACTCGTCGTCCTGGGTGGAGGGCGTCCGAGACCGGTCGGCGCGCAGACCGGGCGCCAGGCACACGGTGACGAGCAGTGAGGCCCCCGCCATCGCGGGCATGGCCACGACGGGCGAGGTGTGTTGGGCGATCACGCCCGCGAGCGCCGCCCCCACACCCTGCATGGTCATCATGCCGGAGGAGTGCAGCCCCAGCGCCTGCCCCCTGACGTCGGCGGGGGTGAGCGCCACCAGTCGTTCCTGGAGCGGCAGGCTCGCCGCGAACCCGGCGGAGGCCACCGCGACGGCCGCCGCCGCCACCGGCAGCGGCGGCTCAAGCATGAAGACCAGGTACGGCGCGGCCAGCAGCAGCCGCAGCGGAGCGGCCAGGCGCCTCGCACCCGACGACCAGCCCGTTCGGCACCCACAGCGCCAGGTAGACACGGCGGCGCGGCTTCGACGACCACAGCAGCGCGTTGGACCACCACGTCGCGGTGATCGACGGCCGCCCGGCGGCGCGCGCGGGCCGCCGGGTCAGCCCCGCATAGGCGATCAGCGCGGCGGCGAGTTCGAGAGCCGCCGCCGCGAGCAGTGTGCCGCGCGGGGACAGGACCGTCACCAGCAGCCCGCCGGCCAGGACGAGGACTGAGGACCGGCCGATCGCGGGCGCGGTGCGGACGGGTCCGGAGGACGGCCCAGCCCCGGCTCCACCTGGTCACCCGTCCTCGGCCTGCGTCCGTAGATCCCGGCCGAGTGTCCTGCCCAGGTCGCAGGCGCGACCGGCTCTGCGGAGCCAGGCGGCTGTCCGGACGGGGCGGAGGGTCAGGTGTGTCCGGGTCTGAAGGTGTACTCGTGGCGATCGAAGTCGAGGGTCCAGGCGTACCGGGCGAGGAACGCCTGCGAGAGCAGGCCGTCCACCTTCACCCCACCCAGCTCCGACCAGGGCGTCCGTCGGCCCGGCGCGATCGACAGCAGGTGCCCGTCCTGTTCGAGCGGGCCCAGCCGCAGCGGGCGAGCGGCCCTGAGGTGGGTCCCGGACAGTTCGCCGGGCGCCAGGCCCCAGGACCGGTACTGGCTCCTGCTGGCGAGGACGGCGGCCTGGCGCAGCGTGCCGCCGTCCTCCAGTAGCTGGACCAGTCCGGAGTCGACGAAGAAGGTCAGGTCGCGCTCGCCGTAGCCGCCGGCGGCGTACATGAAGTGGTCGCCCCACAGACGGAACGGCATCCGTGTGCCCCCGGGCGGGACGGCCGATCCGCGGGGGGCCAGCAGCAGCCGGGCCGCCGGGGTGTCGATGGTGGACAGGAACCGCCGCAGCAGGCAGGTGCCCATGATCACCAGGTCCTGGGGGCCGGTGAGCGTCGGCAGGATGTCCACGGGCACGTTCGTGAGCACCGTCCCGCCCAGGTTCAGCTCGCCCACGAGACCCGTGCGGGCGGACACCGAGGTGACGCCGTGGAAGCTGCGCCCGTTCGGGACCGACACGATGCCCGCCTCTGCCGCCCGTTCGGGGCCCATCACCAGGAAGGTGCCGCCGGTGTCGAGGTGGAGGAGCGTGTGGCGGCCGTTGAGCGTGGCCGCGACGGCGGGCAGGTACGGGGCCAGCGGGTGGTCGGCGAACGGCAGCTCGACCGGACCGGCCGCCTCCACCGTCATCGGGTGATCGCGGCGTAAGGCCAGGTGCGGCGGGATGCGGCGATGTCTGCGGCACAGGTGCTCACAGGCCCGGCCAGGCTGGTCGAGGTGCAGCCAGGCGTCGGCGATCGGCCGGTCCAGGGCGCGGGGCCGGCGGCGGAGCCCGTCGTAGCGGGTCAGCGCCTCCTCCAGCCGGCCGCGTACGAGATCGGCCAGGATCGGCAGCCGTTCGTCCCCTGCGGAGGCGGCGAGCCGCGCGGCCTCGTCGATGTCGCCGGCCCGCCACGCGGTCCGGGCGGTTGCCGTTCGCGGCCGGTGCGGTGTCATGACCGCTCCGGTCCGGTCGTGACCGTGCCCGGCTCGCCCGGCCCGGGCCCGGGCCCGGGGTCGGGGTCGGGGTCGGGGGAGGCGCCCGAGGCCGGATCGCCCGGCCTGAGATCGTGTGTGGCGGCCAGGATCGCCAGCAGGGGGATGACGGCTTGCGGATAGATGTCGTAGGCGCCCCGCCTCCGCTGGGTGATCAGCCCGGCCCGCTGCAGTTCGCGCAGGTGGTGGTACAGGTGTCCGGTGGAGCTCTCCCCGCCCAGCGTCTCCTGTAGCTCGGCGGAGGTACGCGTGCCGCCGACGAGCCCGCTGAGGATCGCCAGCCGGGGCGGGCTGCCCATCGCCTCCAGCACGGTGGCGGCGTGCGTCCGGTCGGCCGCCATGAGGTCGTCGACCTCGCGCTGGCCCGCCCACGTGTACTCCAGGCCGTTGACGTGGACGGTCCCCTGGTAGGCCACCGTTCCCGAGGTTCCGTTCTCGGTGGCACGCTCGCGCAAGCGGTGGGCCAGGTCCAGCGCGAGCGTGCTGGGGGGCTCGGCGGAAGTTCGCTCGGCCCGCCGTTCCAGCCGGGCTATCCGCTGTTCCAGTGCCGCCAGGCGATCTTCCATGCTTCCTCCGATATTCCGATATTTCGTAACATCGTAGGTTGGTGGGCTGGAACGGGTCAATCCCCGGGTTCGGCGTCCTCGCCGCTATCGTGGCGGGCGTGGACGATCACCCGTTACGCCCGCTTCTGTTCCTCGACGTCGACGGCACCCTCCTGCCGTACGGCGCGCCGCCCCCGTCCGGCCTCGCCGAATGGGACCTGTGGCAGAGCGCGGCCAACCCGCAACTGGCCAAACTCGTCCCCGCCCACGGCGCCCGCCTGCTTGCCCTCGGCTGCGACCTGGTGTGGGCCACCGCGTGGATGGACGACGCCAACGACGTCGTCGCCCCCCGCCTCGGCCTGCCCCGGCTCCCAGTGGCAGACCTGCCGGACGCGCCCGAGGAGGACGAGCCGGACGTCCTGCACTGGAAGACCTCGGCGCTGGTCGCGGCGGCGGGCGGCCGGGCCTTCGCGTGGGTGGACGACGAGATCGGCGACCTCGACCGGCAATGGGTCGAAGCCAATCATCCCGGGCGGGCGCTGCTGCTCCGCGTGGACGGGCGCACCGGGCTCACCGACGCGGACTTCGCCGTCCTCGACACCTGGGCGCGGGCCTGACGCGGCCGCTCGCCGTCCGTCCGGTCACAGCTCCGCGCGCCGCGCCTGAAGGAACTCGCGTTCCGGTACGGTCCCCACCAGCGCCAGCGCCCGCGTGTACTCGGCGGCGGCCTCCTCCAGCCGCCCCAGCCGCCGCAGCAGTTCGGCGCGCGCCGCAGGCAGCAGATGGTGGCGCGGCAGCCGCTCCTCCAGCCCCTCCAGCAACTGCAGCCCGCGCTCGGGCCCCCGCGCCTCGGCGACGGCCACGGCCCGGTTCAGCCGGACGACGGCCGAGCCCGTCAGCGCCTCCAGCAGCGCGTACAACTGGGCGATGGCCGGCCAGTCGGTGTCCTCGGCCCTGGCGGCCGTCGCGTGCTCGGCCGCGATGGCCGCCTGCAGCAGGTACGCCCCGGGCGGCCCCGGCCGCATGATCGCCAGTGCCTCCCGGATCTCGTCGCGGTGCCAGCGCGAACGATCCTGCTCCGCCAGGGTGACCAGCCTGCCTTCGGCGTCCACACGGGCGTCGCGGCGGGCGTGGTGCAGCAGCATCAGCGCCAGCAGAGCGGCCACCTCGTCGTCGTCGGGCATCAGCCCGGCCAGCATCCGGGCCAGCGCGATGGCCTCGGCCGCCGGTTCGTCGCGGATCAGCCGCTCTCCCTCCGCCGCCGCGTACCCCTCCGTGAAGATCAGGTAGAGCACGGCCAGCACCCCGTCGCGGCGGGCGGCGAGCTCCGGCCCGGCGGGCACCCGGTACGGGATGCCCGCCTGGCTGATCTTCTTCTTGGCCCGGGTGATCCGCGCCTGCATGGTCGTCTCGGAGACCATGAACAGGCGGGCGATCTGCCGGGTGCCGAGCCCGCCGACGCAGCGCAGCGTCAGCGCCACCCGCACCTCCATCGACAGGGCCGGATGGCAGCAGGTGAAGATCAGGCTGAGCCGGTCGTCCGAGGGCTGCTCACTCTCGTCGACGATCAGCAGCGGCAGCTTGCGCGCCGCGACCGCGTTGCGCCGCCGCCGGTCCGCCGCCCGGTTGCGGGCGGCGGTCAGCAGCCACGCGGGCGGGTTGTCCGGCAGCGGCGGCCACGCCGACACCGCCGAGGCGAAGGCGTCCTGCAGGGACTCCTCCGCCGCGTCCAGATCCCGCAACTCGGCGGTGAGGATGGCGAGCAGGCGCGCCCAGTGGTCGCGGTACGCCCGCTCAAGCGGGTTCATCCCGAGGACTCCACCACCGGCCGCACCTCCACGATCTCCTCGGGGCAGGCCCTGGCCAGCTCGATCGCCGCGTCCAGGTCGGCGGCCTCGACGATGTAGAAGCCGCCCAGGTGCTCGACCGTCTCGGCGAACGGCCCGTCGGTGCGCAGCGCGTCGCCGCCGGAGCGGCGCAGCGTCACCCCCTGCTCGGGCCCGTGCAGCGCCTCGCCGCCGACCAGGGCGCCGCGTTCGACGAGCAGCGCGGTGAACTTCTCGTGCTCGGCCATGATCGCGGCCTGTTCCTGTTCGCTCGCCTCGGCCCAGGCCCCCGTGGCGCTGTACAGCAGCAGAGCGTACTTCATCCCGCGATCTCCCTCACGTGCACGTCCGAGGGCATCTGCCCGGCCAGTTCGACGGCCTCCTCCATGCTCGCGGCCTCGACGACCACATAGCCGCTGATCTGCTCGACGGTCTCCGCGTACGGCCCGTCGGTGATCAGGACCTGGCCGCCGTGCTTGCGCACGGTCGTGGCGGTCGGGGAGGGGGCCAGCTCGAACCCGCCGTGGTGGGCCCGGCGCTCGGCCAGCATGGCCTCGAAGCGGCCCCACTCGGCGTAGAGCGCGTGCCGCTCCTGCGGCCCGGCCTCGGCCCAGGGCCGTTCGTCGCCCACGGCGAGAAGCAGGTATTTCATGGGTTTTCCCTTCTGTCACCCCCATGACGTGCGGGAGGCGTGGATATCGACAGCGCTGCCAGGAATTCTCGCGGATCGTCCACGAAGAGGCGCAGCTCCCGCGCCGAGCCCGTTCGTCCCAGCGGCCGCGTGTACGCGACCGGCTCGGCCAGTTCGACGACGACGTTGGTGCGCGCGTCCACGACGAGGGCGAGCCGTTCGCCGTCCGCCTCCAGGAATCCGCCGTCGTGTGTGCGGGCGACGGCGCGGGCACCGACCAGGAGGCGGCGGGGCACTCGCAGGTCGAAGGCGCCGCCCGAGCGCAGCCGTAACTCGCCGTCGGTGACGACATGGGGTCGCACCCGCGCGGCGGCGATCATGCCCAGCATGGACAGCACGAAGTAGGCGTGCAGCGCCATCAGGACGAGCGAGCCGAAGAACAGGTCCAGCACCACGCCCTCGACCACGATGGCGAACACCCACATCCACATGGTGGTCGCGCTGTTCCGGTCGTAGCCGAAGGCGCGCCCGTCCTTCACGCCGTGTCTGCGGCGGGCGATCCAGTACCCGAGGCTGGCCAGGTGGCGGGCCTCGACGGCGAGCAGGCGGCCGGCCGCGCGCCCCCTCACGAGCCCGCCAGCAGGGCGATGACCCGGCGGACGACCACGCTCTGGGCGGGCGGCAGGTCGGCGAGGAAGGCCCGTATGAAGGCGTCGGACTCCTCGGGGATCCGGAACTCGCCCGCTGGCAGCAACGCGGACGGGGTCAGCTCGATCAGGCGCCGGGCCAGCTCGTCGACGCGGGGGTCGTCCTCGTCGAGGTCGGCGTCGGCCAGGGCGTCGAGCTCGGAGAACACCTCCTGCACGCGGGCCGCGTGGTCCGCGTCCGGCTCCGGCATGCTCAGGAGCGAGGCGATCACGTCGGGCCGGTCCCGGTCGGCGAGAGTGGTGTCCAGCAGGGCCAGCCATTCGCGGTCGCGCTGGGCCATCTCGCCCTCGGCCTGCGGCAGCCGTCCCAGGACGGTGGCCATGTCGGGCGAGACGGCGTCGTCCGGGTGGAGCTCGTCTTGCGCGAGCAGGGGCGCCAGCCGGGCGCGGCGGTCCCTGATCTCCTCCTCCTGCCGGGCCAGGTCCTCGTCTAGTTCGACGAGGACCTCGCGCAGTTCCCGTCCCCGGTCGTCGTCGAGGACGTCGCGGATCTCCTCCAGCGCCAGTCCGAGCTCGCTCAGCCGGCGGATCCGCGCCAGCGTGACGGCCTCGCGCAAGGTGTACTCGCGGTAGCCGTTGGCCAGCCGCCTCGGCTCGGGCAGCAGGCCCAGATGGTGGTAGTGGCGTACCGCCCTGGTGGAGACCCCGGCCAGGGCGGCGAGTTGTCCGATGCGCATGCCCCCATCTAAAACGTTGACGCTACGGCGGGGTCAACGAGACAGGCCGGCGAAGACGAGGTACCCGAGGAGCATGCCCACCACCATCAGCACGCCGGCGGTGACGGCCGCCCACTTGCCGAGCTGTTCGCCCCTGGTGTGGCCGACGATGCCGAGCACGATGCCGATGGGCCCGAAGACGATCGGCAGGATCAGCAGGGCCAGCCCCGCGCAGACGAAACCGAAGATCGAGAAGAGCTGGGTGCCCGAGCTGGGTTTCGGCTGGCCGTAGGGCTGCTGGTACGGCGGAGCCTGATAGGAGGGCGGAGGCGTCGGCGACTGGTCGTCGCCGGGCGGCGGGTTGTCAGGCGTGGTCATGACCGGCTCCCTCATCCAGGTTCACCACCCATCACATCGCACTCGATCCACCCTGTCGAGCCGGTCAGGCGATGAGCTGCGCGGGAAGCGGCCGGGTGTGCACCACGTCGAGGCGGGAGACGGCCCGGGTGAGCGCGACGTACAGGCGGTTGAGGCCGCGCCGCTCGCCTTCGGCGATCTCGGCGGGCTCGGCGACGATCACGTGGTCGAACTCCAGTCCCTTGGCGTCGGCGGCCGGGAGCACGCTCACCCGTCCGCCGAGGTCCACGCCCCGGTCCCAGAGGGCCTCGGACAGCTTCTCCGAGGTCCGCGCGGAGGCGATGACGCCGACGGAGCCCTCGCACTCCAGCGCGGCGCGGACCGCCGCCGCCACCTCCTCGCGCAGGTCGGCGCCCGCGCGCACGCTCACCCGCCCGTCCTGCCTGAACGACGTCGTGGGCGGTACGGCCACCTCCAGCGCGGCCAGCAGCCGGTTGGCCAGCTCGACCACCGAGGCGGGCACCCGGAAGCCGGTGGTGAGCGCGACGACCTCGGCGCCGGGCTTGCCGAGCGCGTCGAGCTGCCGCGCCCAGTCGCGCGCCGCCCACGGCGTGGTGGCTTGGGCCAGGTCGCCGAGGACGGTCAGCGAGCCGTACTCGCTGCGGCGGGCGATGGCGCGGCACTGCATCGGCGACAGGTCCTGGGCCTCGTCCACGATCACGTGGCCGTAGCCCCTGGGGCGGTCGAGCAGCCCGGCCAGCTCGTCGAGGAGCACGGCGTCGGCGGCCGTCCAGGCGCCCTTCCTGCGCGGCCGCGAGGCGGACAGGGCGGCGCACTCGGCCTCGGACAGCAGGCCCTCGCCCGCTTCGCGCGGGTCGGCGAGCAGTTCGGCCAGCACCTGGTCGGGTTTGGCCGACGGCCAGACCCGGTCGAGGAAGGGGGTGACCTGCCGGCCCATCCGCTTGACCCAGGCGGCGGTCGCGGTGACGCCGCTCAGCTCGGCCTGCCGGATGACCAGGGCCATCACCTGGGCGCGTACGCGCTCGCGGCCGACCGCGTACGGGACGTCGGCGCGGCGGGTGTCGTCGACGATGCGCAGCAGGTGCTCCTCCTGGACCCGCCAGCGGGTGGCGCCGTCGGTCACCACGACCGGTTCACCGGGCCTGGTGATCCGCGCGTACAGCGCCCGGCGCAGCACGCGGGCCATACGGGCGTCGTGCTTGAGCTCCTCTCCCGGCCCCTGTCCGGCCGGACGGCCGCCGAGCAGTTCGTCGAGTGTCGTCTGCTCGACCTCGACCTCACCGAGCGCGGGCAGCACGGCCGCGATGTAGCGCATGAAGGTCCGGTTGGGCCCGAGCACGAGCACGCCGGAGCGCTCCAGCCGCTGCCGGTGCGTGTACAGCAGGTAGGCGGCGCGGTGCAGGCCCACGGCGGTCTTGCCGGTCCCCGGCGCCCCTTGGACGCAGACGCTGTCGGCGAGGTCCACCCGGACCAGGTCGTCCTGGTCGGGCTGGATGGTGGCGACGATGTCACGCATGGGGCCGACACGGGGCCGCTCGATCTCGGCGGCCACGATGGCGCTGTCGCCCTGCTGCCCGCTGGTCAGGCGCTCGTCCTCGAAGCCGGTCAGCGCCAGGCCGGACCAGCCGAAGCGGCGGCGGTTGTCGATGCCGTACGGGTCCCGGGCGCTCGCGCGGTAGAAGGCGCGGGAGACCGGGGCGCGCCAGTCGATGACGACGGGCGGTTCGCCGTGCTCGCCGGACAGGTGGCGGCGGCCGAGGTAGTAGGTGCGCCCGGCGTGCTCGCCCGCGCCGAAGTCGAGGCGGCCGAAGAAGGGCGGGCCGTCGGGGGCCTCGCCGAGTTCCTTGACGAGGGTTCTGAGATGGATGCCGAGCCGTTCGGCGCTGTAGCCGCTGCTCGCGACGGTCTCGCCGATGACGACGTTGTCGCGGGCGGCCTCCAGCATGCGGCGCAGCGCGGCGCGGCATCTTTCGACGTACCGCTGTTCCTCGTCGAGTGCTGACATCGCCCCTCCACTTAACCGAGTTAACTTTTTAACTAGGTTAACATGGGTGGGTGACCGGACTTCGACAGCTCAAGCGCCAGCAGACCCACCAGGCCATCTCCGAGGCGGCGATCGCGTTGTTCCTGGAGCGAGGCTTCGACGAGGTGTCCGTGGCCGAGGTCGCCGCCGCGGCGCGGGTGTCGAAACCCACGCTGTTCAAGTACTTCGCGGCCAAGGAAGACCTCGTCATGGACCGGATCTCCGACCACAGGGGCGAGGCCGCCCGGGTGGCCTCGGCCGGAGGCGCCGACCCGGTGGGGGCGCTGTGCGAGCACTTCCTGCGGGGGCTGGAACGGCGCGACCCGGTGACCGGGCTCAACGACACGCCCGCCGTGCTCGCCTACCACCGGCTGGTGTTCGAGACGCCGAGCCTCGCGGTGCGGGTGGCGCACTACATGGAACGGGAGGAGGCGGCGCTGGCGGAGGTGCTGGAGGAGCGCCACGACGCGCTGGCGGCGGCGGTGCTCGCCGCCCAGCTGCTGGCCACACAGCGGGTGCTGGCCCGCCGCTTCTGGCTGCGTCTGTCGGAGGGTGCGTCGGCCGACGACCTGTACCCCGAGGCGGCCGCCGCCGTCCGCCGCGCCTTCGGCGACCTCGTGCGGTGACCGCCCGGGACGGCGCGCCACGGCGACCTCATGCGGTGACCCGTCCGGGACGGCGCGCCACGGCGACCTCATGCGGTGACCCGTCCGGGACGGCGCGCCACGGCGACCTCGTACGGTGACCCGCCCGCCGCGCCGCGTTGACAGGCAAGTAGCGACTTGCCTATTGTCGCGGGTATGGCCGATGTCTTCAAGGCCCTCGCCGACCCGACCCGGCGCATCATCCTCGACGAACTGACCGAGCGCGACGGCCAGACCCTGTTCGAGATCTGCGTCCGCCTGACGAGCCGGCACGGGCTCTGCCTGACCAGGCAGGCCGTCTCACAGCACCTCGCGGTGCTGGAGGAGGCAGGGCTGATCGCCACGCGCAGGCAGGGCCGGTACAAGTTCCATCATCTCGACACCGCTCCGCTGGCGGCCATCTTCGAGCGATGGCCGCTCACCGGGAAAGGACCGCAACCATGAAGATCTACGTCACCGGCGTGTTCGTGGACGACCAGCAGAAAGCCCTCGACTTCTACACCGGGACGCTCGGCTTCGTCGCCAAGCACGACATCCCGGTGGGCGGGGCCCGATGGCTGACGGTCGTCTCGCCGGAGGACCCCGAGGGTACGGAGCTGCTGCTGGAGCCCGACGGGCACCCGGCGGTCGGGCCGTACAAGAAGGCACTGGTCGCCGACGGCATCCCGGCCACCTCCTTCCAGGTCGCCGACGTGCGCGAGGAGTACGAGCGGCTGCGCGCGCTCGGGGTGACGTTCACACAGGAGCCGCTGGACGCCGGGACGGTCACCATGGCGGTCTTCGACGACACCTGCGGGAACCTGATCCAGATCGTCACCCCGGCCTAGCTGTTCCGACCGCGCCGGGCCGAACGGGCGCGGGCACGGCGAGACCGGCGTGCCACCGGTCGTCCGGACACGGTGGCACGTGGCCTGATCAGGGCGTGGTGGCGCAGGCCGGAGCGTGAACGCCCGAAAGCACGCACGCCACGTCACCCCGCACCAGCGGCGTGGACGGCCGGAACTGCCCTCTCAGGACGTTCCCGGAGACGCCGCTCTGCAGACTGCCGGACGCGCGGGCGCCGTTGACCGTGAAGGACACCGACTGCTGCTGCGGCGCCGGCCTGATCGTGAAGCTGAGCCGGTAGGCGCCCGGCTCGCCGGTGATCTCCGCGCACACCGGCGCCTCGGGGACACAGATCGCGGCCTCCCCAAGGGTCGACCCAGCGGCCGGTACTGGGGCCAACCCAGCAGCCGGCCCAGCGGCCAGAGCCGGGCCGCCCGCCGCCATCAGGAGGCCGGCGGTGGCCGCCGCGAACGCGGCGGCGGCGATGCGGTGCTTGGTCCGTGAGAACTGCATGCTGCACTCCTTGTGCATCGGTGCTTCCGCGTCCCCCAGCGGGACGCGTGATCTGCAGAACGCCGCAGGCGGTGGACCGGATCGCCCGCAGCAGCAGTCTGCGACGGCGCGCCCGGATTTGCAATGCCCGCGGGCGATCTCAGCCGCCGCCGCAGGGCGGCTGGAACGGCTGTCCCGGCAGGTACTGCGCCCAGTCGGCGCGCGAGACGGCCGAGACCGCGCAGATCCGGGCGGTGGCCCGCCGCGTGTCGAGGTCCCAGCGGTACACGACGCGGTCCTGGCCGCCCGCCGCCACGGCCGAGCCGTCGGGCGCGACGGACACGGCGTACACGCGGTCGCGGGGGTCGGTGAACACGGCCAGTTCGCCCGGTTGCGCGGGATCCGACAGGTCCCACAGCCGGACGGTGCGGTCGGCGCTCGCGCTGGCCAGCAACCGGCCGCCGGGGGAGAAGGCCAGGGCGTGAACGGTGTCGGTGTGACCGCGCAGGGTCGCCAGCGGCACCGGGGCCGAGGCGGCCGGCAGGTCCCACAGCCGGACGGTGTGATCGGCGCTCGCGCTGGCCAGCATCCGGCCGTCCGGGCTGAAGGCCAGCGCTTTGACGGTGTCGCCGTGCCGAGCGGTCGGCGACGGCAGCGGCAGGGGCTGGCGCGGGTCCGCGACGTCCCAGAGCAGCAGCTGCCCGTCGGACCCGGCTGCGGCCAGCCTGCCGCCGTCGGGGCTGAATCCGACCGTGCCGAAACGGACCTGGACGGGCCCGGCCGTGGTGGACAGCCTCGTCACCCGCGCCGGGTCCGAGACGTCCCACAGCCGGACGGTGAAGTCCGCGCTCGCGCTGGCCAGCACCCGTCCGCCCGCTGCGAAGGCCACCGCGTTGACCGCGTCGGTGTGACCGGTCAGCGTCGTCAGCGGTACCGGCCCGGGTGGGGTGCCGACCTGCCAAAGGCGGACGGTGCGATCGGCGCTGCCGCTGGCCAGCAACCGGCCGCCGGGGGAGAAGGCGACGCTGTTGACGGCGTCGGTGTGCCCGCTCAGCGTGGCCGTCTCGGCGAGGACGGCGGCGCCGGTGTCCCACAACCTGACCGTCCGGTCGTACCCGGCGCTGGCCAGTAGCCCGGTGCCCGGATGGTAGGCGAGGCCGTACACCGAGTCCCGGTGTGCGGCGAGCGCGGGCAGCGGCAGGTGCCACAGGCGCACCAGCCGGTCGTTGCCCGCCGTGGCGAGGACGCGGCCGTCGGGGCTGAACGCGGCCGAGATGACGAACTCGGTGTGTCCGGTCAGCACTCCGACCCGGCGCGGATGCCGGGGGTCCGACAGGTCCCACAGGTGGACGGTGCGATCGTGGCTGGTGGTGGCCAGGGTGCGGCCGTCCGGGCTGAAGGCAGCCGTCCTGGCGTGGTCGGTGTGGCCTTCCAGGACGCCGAAGGCCGCCTGGGCGGGCTCGTTCACCCGCCACAGGCGTACGGTCCTGTCCGGGCTGGTGCTGGCCAGGACGGTGCCGTCGGGGCTGAGCGACAGGGAGTTGACCACGTCGGTGTGGCCCCTTCGCAGGATCGGCGGGCCGGGGCGTGCCGGGTCCGAGACATCCCACACGCCGATCGTGCGGTCCCAGCCCGCGGTCAGCAACATGCGGTCGCCGTCGGCGAAGAGCACGTCGTCGACCGGGCCGGTGTGCCCGGTGAGCTCCGCCTTCGGCGTCGGCCGCCGGGGGTCGGCGACGTCCCACAGCCGGATCACGCCGTCGCCGCCCGCCGTGGCCGCGAGCCGTCCCGACGAATCGAATGCCACCCCGAGCACCGCCCCGGTGTGCCCGGTCAGCGTGGCCAGCTCGACGGGCCGCCTGCGGTCGCGCACGTCCCACAGCCGGGCGGTGCGGTCGTCGCTGCCGGTGATCAGCAGGTGCTCCCGGGGCGCGAAGGCCACGTCCGACACGTTCCCCGTGTGGCCGGGGAGCGTGGCCAGTTCCCGAGGATGGTAAGGGTCGGTGCCGTCCCACAGCCGCGCCGTGCGGTCCATCCCCGAGGTGGCGATCAGGGTGCCGTCGCGGTTGAACGTCACCGACTCCACTCCGCCGTCGTGACCCGCCAGCCGGGTCGCGTACGGAGCGGCGAACGTGCTCAGCAGCGCGCTCCGGGCCGCGACGGTGGGGGCGATCCGGTACCCGGCCAGGCCGAGCTGGGCCGCCAGCGCCGGGTCGGTCTGGCGGAGCGTGCCGGCGCGGACCGCGAGCTGCTGGGAGACGGCCTCGTTGCGCTGGGCCGAAGCGGAGTCCTGGGCGCGCACGGCGGCCACGACGGCCGCGCCGGCCAGCACGAGCATCACGCTCAGCGCCGTCACCAGCACCCGCAGCTGCCGGGCCGTGCGCCGCAGCGTCGTCGTCTCACGCTCCTCGGCGGAGGCGCTGGCCTTCACGAACTCCTGCTCGGAGGCGGTGAGCGCGCCGCCGGGCACCGGCCCGTTCAGCCATTCGCGCACCGAGGACAGCCGCGCTCCCCGGTACAGCGCCCCGGGGTCGCGCGCCAGCGCCAGCCAGGCGGCGGCGGCCTCGGTCAGCGCCCGGTGCGCGCGCAGCCCGTCCCTGTCGGCGTCCAGCCAGGACCGCAGCCGGGGCCAGGAGCCGATCAGCACCTCGTGCGCCACCTCGACGTGCTCGGTGTCCAGTGTGAGCAGCCTCGCCGCCGCCAGCCGTTCGACGACCTCGGTCGTGCCCGGCCCCATCCCGGCGACCTCCTCGCGCCGGATGCGGCGTTTGGTGTCGCCGGTGCCGTCGCCGAGCGCCGTCAGCCGCAGGAACAGGTCGCGCGCCCGGCTCCTGCCCACCTCGTCGAAGGACGTGTACACCGCCTCGGCGGTCCGCGTCAGCGCCCCGCCGATCCCGCCGGCCGCCTCGAACCCGGCCAGCGTGAGGACGGTGCCCCGACGCCTGACCCATGTCTCCACCAGCGCGTGCGACAACAGCGGCAGCACCCCGGCCCGTCCGGCCGCCTGCGCGATCAGCGTGGTCAGCAGCGCGCCCTCCAGCGTGCACCCGGCGTCCGCCGCAGGACGGGTCACCGCGCGCCGCAGTTCGTCGGCCGTCATCGGGCCCACGGTGACCTGCGCGTCGCGCATCGCCTCGACCAGCCCGGAGTGCCCGCTGCAGTGCGCGTAGAAGTCCGCCCGCACGCCCAGCACCGCCCGTATCTCCCCGGTGCCGGTCACGGCCAGTAATTCGGCGAGGAACTCCGCGCGCTCCGCGGGCGCGCACAGCGTGAAGACCTCCTCGAACTGGTCCACCACCAGCACCTTCGGTTCCTTGTCGAAGGTGCGGCGAAGCTCTTCGAGCGGGTGCGCGCCCGGCGTCAGCAACGCGACCGGGCCCTCGGCGTGCAGCAGCGGGATCACCCCTGCCCGCAGCAGCGACGACTTGCCCGCCCCCGACGCCCCGAACACCGCGACCAGCGGCCGGCTCCGCATCCGTTCGGCGATCTCGGCGGCCAGCCGCTCACGCCCGTGGAAACGCGCCGCGTCCTCCGGCTGGAAGGCCGCGAGCCCCGCGTACGGCGACGCGTCACCGGCCGCGACCCGTCCGGACAGCTCGTGCCAGCGGGCCTCCCACTGCTCGGCGTCGCCTCCGCAGGCCCTGACATAGGCCAGCGTCACCTGCAGGCTGGGCAGGCGCCGCCCGGCCGCCGCCTCGGACAGGGTCGTGGCCGAGAAATGCGCCTTCGAGGCGAGAGCCCGGTACGTCGGGTTGCCCGCGCGCCGCCGCAGCCCGCGCAGCTCGGCCGCGAAATCCACCAGAGGGCCGTCCCCCTCGTCCAAAGGCCGCTCCGTACGAGCCATGACGCTCCCCCTTTCGCTCGGTCACCACCATTTAAGGCACCGGCGATCTGGTGAGGGGAGGTTTCGGCTCTGAGCGTCAGCGAGGGGAGTGCTGCGCCGCCTCCGCGCGTGGAGCTGTGACGGAGGAGGAGGCGGCGCAGCCGCACAAGGGGCCGGCGGAAGAACGGCGCGGTGTTTCCCGCCGGCCCGGCATCATCGGCGGCAGGCGGGTGAGAGGTCCGCCCAGGGTTGTGCCGCGATCCACGAACGCAGCGCGGCGGGCCTGACGCCGGGCAGGTCGTGTGCCGCCGCGTACAGGGTCCGGTCCACGGCCGCCCACTCGTAGGCGCTGACCACCGCCGACGCGGCTCCGATGCCGAGTGCCCCCGCAAGCTCGGCCTCGAAGTCCATCGGATCCAGTGGCTCGTACCGTGCCCCGAACGCGGCGGCGAGCTCGTCCCCCGTCACGGCCGAGGGGCCGCCGACGCGCGCGCTGCCGTGCAGCGGCACGTCCTCGCGCACCAGCGCGGCGTGCGCCGCCGCGCCCAGGTCGTCGTGCGACATCCACGCCACCGGCAGGTCGGCGGGCAGCGGACAGCGCAGCACCCCCTCCTCCGCCAGCGGCCCCGACACGGCGGGCGCGGCCAGGTCGTCCAGGTAGAGGGTCGGGCACAGCGCGAGCACCGGCAGCCCGGCGTCGCGCAGCGTCCTGATCGCCCGCCGCCGCGTCTCGAACACCGCGAGGCCGCTCTCGCGGGCGGGCAGCCGGGTACCCACGTTGAAGACCAGCCGGTCCACCCCCGCCGCGAGCGCGGCCTCGCGGATCGTGGCCACGTAGTGGGACACGACGGTGGAGTAGTAGACGGGCGGCAGCGACACGAACGCCCGCCGCGCCCCGGCGAAGGCCGCCCGCACGGCGGCGGCGTCGCTGAGGTCGCCGTGGACGGGCTCCACCCCGGGCGGCATCGTGGCGCTCCTCGCGAACCCCCGGACGCGCCTGCCCTCGGCGACCAGCCGCCGGGCGACCGCAGCCCCCTGCGCCCCCGTCGCGCCGATGACAAGATAGGTCATGATGTGAAGCATGGCGCCGATGGCCGGTACGCTTCTATAAAGCAATATCCGATCTTGTTTAAGGTTCGTCCGTGGACGGTGATCTGCTCGGCGCGCTGCTGACGCCACTCCGCCTCCAAGGGGTCTTCCACAGCCGCTGGCAGGCCCGCGCCCCCTGGGCCGTGGCCGGCGAGCCCGAGGAGTGCGCGCTGCTCCACTACGTCCAGCACGGCACGTGCGCGATCGAACTGCCCGGCATGGACCCCGTCCTCCTGCGGGAGGGCGAACTCGCCGTCTTCCCCCACGGCACCGCCCACACGCTCGGCGACCGGCACGGCCGGCCAGGGGTGCCGCTGTCGTCGGTCCTGCCCGAGCGCAGGCCGGGCGAGATGACGACGATCGAGGTCGGCGGCGACGGCCCGCAGACCGTCGTGCTGTGCGGCGGCCTCCACTACGACCGGGCGGCGGCCTCGCCGCTCTACCAGGCGCTGCCGCCGATGCTGGTCCTCGACCGGGCGGCCCTGCGGGCGCATCCGCTGCTGCACGACACGCTCCGCAACCTCGCCGCCGAGTGGGGGAGCCCGGAGCCGGGCGCCTCGCTCGTGGTGCTGCGGGTCTTCGAGCTCGTGTACGTCCTGGCCCTGCAGGCCGCGGTCGGCGAACTCGCCGACACCGAGCCGGTGCTGCAGGCGCTGCGCCACCCGAGGATCGGCGCGGCGTTGCACGCCGTCCAGACCCGCTTCGCCGAACCCTGGACCCTGGAGACACTGGCTGCCGAGGCCGGACTGTCGCGCTCGGTGTTCGCCGCGAACTTCCGTTCGCTCGTCGGCGAGGCGCCCATGCGCCACCTCACCGCCCGCCGCCTGCGCGAGGCCGCCCGGCTGCTCGCCGAGACGACGCTCGCGCACGGCCGCATCAGCGAACGCGTCGGCTACCGCTCGCCGGTCGGCTTCCACCTGGCCTTCCGCCAGTGGTACGGCATGACGCCCGGTGAGTTCCGCCGCCGCTCACGCGCCTGAGCTGCTCACCCGAGCGGCCGCGCGGCGGGCAGTTTGATCCGGTCGACGGCCTCGCGCCTGGTCTTCTCCGGCCGCCGGTCGTAGCGGGCCGTCGTGGCGGGCGAGGAGTGCCCCACCAGCGCCTGCGCGGTCGCGAGGTCCACGCCCGCGTCCAGCAGTTCGCCGATGAAGGTGCGCCGGAAGTCGTGCGCGGTCCGCCGCGCGGCCCCGGCCTCGCCGAGCCGCCGCGTCAGGATGTCGGAGATGCCCTGCCCGCTCAGCGGCCGGGGCCGCAGCCGCCCGGCCTTGCTCAGCGGGCTGAACAGCGGCCCCGCCGCCATGCCGCGCCGGGCCAGCCACCGCTCCAGCAGCCCGATCGCGTCGGTCGTCAGATAGACCAGCCGCTCCTTGTCGCGCTTGCCGCGCACCCGCAGCGATCTCGCGCCCGGATCGTAGTCGGCCAGCTCCAGCCCCGCGACCTCCGCCCTGCGGCAGCCCGTGGAGTACAGGACGGCGATCAGCGCCGCGTCGCGCACTCCGGCGATCGTGTCGTCGCAGGCCGACAGCGCGGCGCCGACGACCTCGGGCGGCACGTGGTGGCCGGTCGGCAGCCGGCTCTGGCGCACCGGCGCGAGGTCGCCGGCGCGCGCCAGGTCCTCCGCGCTGGTCTGCCCGAGCCGCCACGCTTCCTTCAGCACCCGCCGTAGCGCGACCAGGTGCTTGTTGACGTAGGCGGGCGACCAGCCCTGCTCGGTGAGCAGGGTCCTGATCCGGACCGTGTGCTCGTACCTGAGCAGGTGCCACGGCTGGCCCGCGCCCGTCGAGGTCTCCACACCGGTGAGCAGCCGGGCGATCCGGTCGAGGCAGCCCCGCATCGTCCGCCGCGACTCGGGGCTGGTCAGGGAGTCGAGGTAGACGTGGTAGGGGTCCTTGGCCGGCTCGACCGCCTGCTCGGGGTCGAAGCGCGCGAGAGTCTGGCTCACCCGTGAGATCCTACGGCTCCCGCTCAGAACGGTCCGGTCAGCTCGCCCAGCTTGTCGGTCAGCTCCAGGTTGGCCGAGTAGTCGACCGGCACGGCGATCACCGACACCCCGTCGTCGTCCAGCGCCTTGCGCAGCGTCGGCAGCAGCTCGTCGGCCGCCTCGATCCGGTAGCCTCTGGCGCCGAAGCTCTCGGCGTACTTCACGAAGTCCGGGTTGCCGAAGGCGATGTGGGAGCTGCGGCCGAGCTCCAGGTCCATCTTCCACTCGATGAGCCCGTAGGCGTCGTCCACCCACACCAGCACCACCAGCGGGATGCGCTCGCGGACGGCGGTCTCGATCTCCTGGGAGTTCATCAGGAACGCGCCGTCGCCGGTGGCCGCCAGCACCTTCCGCTCGGGGAAGGCCAGCTTGGCCGCGAGGGCGCCGGGCACGGAGAAGCCCATCGACGACAGCCCGTTGGAGACCAGCATGGTGTTCGGCTCGTACGTCGGGTACATGCGGGCCATCCACATCTTCACCGCGCCGGTGTCGGCGAGCACGATGTCCTGCCGCCCCATCGCCTCCCGGATGTCGGCGACCACCCGGCGGGGCGTCAGCGGGAAGCCGTCCTCGTTCGCGGCCTGCGCCAGCTCCTCGCCGATCAGGCGGCGGATCTTCTCGCCGGTGCCGTTGATGGCGAACGTCTTGGGCGCGGCGGCCGCCAGCGCGTCCAGCGAGCGCGAGATGTCGCCCTGGATGCCGACCGCGACGTCGTAGTGGTCGTCCACCTCGGCAGGGAACCGGTGGATGTGGATGATCCGCTTGTCGCCGTTCGGGTTGATCTTGACCGGGTCGAACTCCTGCAACTCGTACCCGACGCTGATCAGCACGTCGGCCTCGTCGAAACCGAAGTTCACGTAGTCGTGGCGCATGAAACCGACCGCGCCGAGCGCGTGCGGGTGGTCGTCGGGGAAGACGCCCTTGCCGTTGAACGTGGTCGCCACCGGCAGGCCCAGCCGCTCGGCGAAGCGCACCAGCGCCTCGGAGGCGCCCGCCCGGCTGGCGCCGTGGCCCGCGAGCACGACCGGCCGCCTGGCCTGGCCGAGCAGTTCGGCGGCCCGCGCCACCTGCGTGGGGGAGGGGTCGTGGGGGCGCACCACGTTCACCTTCAGCGGCTGGAGACCGTCGGGCACCGGCGCCTTCTCCACGTCCTCGGGGATCGCCAGGTACACCGCGCCCGGCCGTTCGGTCTGCGCGGTCTTGAACGCCTTGCGCACCATCTCGGGCAGCGCCTCGGCGGTGGGTACCAGGTCCGCCCACTTGGTGATCGGGCGGAACAGCGACACCAGGTCCACGACCTGGTGCGACTCCTTGTAGATGCGGTCGAGGCCGACCTGGGCGGTGATCGCGACCACGGGGGTGGAGTTGGTCGTCGCGTCGGCGACGCCGAGTTGCAGGTTGATGGCGCCGGGACCGAGCGTGGCGGAGGCGACCCCGGCCTTGCCGGTGAGGCGGCCGTAGATCTCGGCCATGAAGGCGGCGCCCTGCTCGTGGCGGACCAGGATGTAGCGGATGGAGGAGTCGTTGAGCGCGTCCACGAAGTGGATGTTCTCCTCGCCCGGGATGCCGAAGACGTACTCGACGCCTTCGGCCTCCAGGGCCTGGACCAGGAGCTGGGCCGCGGTTCGGGCAGGGCTGCTGTCGTTCATGTCCCCAGTAGCGGGAAAAAGGCCGAGTAAATTCCTGGCCAAGGGTCAGCGCCGGTCCTGCCTCAGCTCGGCCACCCCGTCGAGCAGCCTCTCGACGTCCGAGCGGTCGTTGTAGTGGACCAGCCCGGCGCGCACCGCGCCGCCCGACTCGCGCAGGCCGAGCGCGCCGGTCAGCTCCCACGCGTAGTTGTGGCCGCTCCAGACGTTCACCTTGCGGGCCGCGAGCCGCTCGGCGACCTGGCGCGGGCTCAGCCCGGCCACGGTGAAGTACGCCGTGGCGGTGCGGCGGGCCGGTTTCCCGTACAGGGTGACGTGCGGCAGCCGCTCCAGTCCCGCCAGCAGGCCGGCGAACAGCTCCAGCTCGTGCTCCTGCGCCACCCGCATCGAGGCCAGCAGCCGCTCGCGCCTGCTTCCGCCGCCGGGCACCAGCCCGGCCAGATGGTCGACGGCCGCCGTCACCCCGGCGAGGTCGGCGAAGGCCGAGGTGCCGATCTCGAACCGCTCCGGTACGGTCTCCGGCGCCGGCACCAGCTTGTCCGGATGCAGCGACGCCAGCGCCACCGGGTCGGCCACCACCGCGCCCACGTGCGGACCCGACCACTTGTAGGCGCTCGTCGCGTAGAAGTCGGCGCCCAGCGCGTGCACGTCCACCGGCCCGTGCGCGGTCGCGTGCACGCCGTCCACATAGGTCAGCGCCCCGGCCGCGTGCGCGATCTCGCAGATGGCCGCCACGTCCGGCCTGGTGCCGAGGATGTTGCTGGCCGCGGTGACGGCCACGACCCGCGTGCGCGGCCCCACCAGCTTCGCGTACTGCTCGACCGGCAGCTCGCCCGTCACCGGATCCACCTGCGCCCAGCGCAGCCGCGCCCCGGTCTGCGCCCACGGCCGCACGTTGGCGTCGTGGTCCAGCCGTGACACCACCACCTCGTCGCCGGGACCGGCCAGCACCCGGGCCAGACGGTAGGTGAGCGTGGTCATGTTCGGCCCCAGGATCACCCCCTCGGGCACCCCGCCGACCAGGTCGGCGACCGCGGCCCGGCAGGCCGCGACGATCGCGTCGGCGCGGCGGCTGGCCGGGAAGGCGCCGCCCACGTTGCCGATCCCCTCGCGGTAGGCGCGGGCGACGGCCTCGATCACCGGGGCGGGGGTCTGCGTGCCCGCGGCGCCGTCGAGGTAGGCGTATCCGTCGGAGAGCGCTGGGTAGTCGTTTCGCACAGTTTCGAGGGAGTAGACCATGACTCCTTCATACTCGCCGAGGCGGAGCTGCATAACGCGGCGGTAGATGCACTTTGGGATGTCACGCATCGGGACATCCATGTCTATCTTTACAGCACCCCCCAAAAGGAGTGCACATGTTACGTCAAGGATCCGTCCTCGCAGGTGCCGCCATCCTGGCGCTGTGCGTAGCGGCCCCGTTCGGCCCCGCGTTCGCGGCCGAACCGCCCTCCAGCGCGGCGGACCCCGCGATGATCGACGCGATGGAACGCGACCTCGGCCTCACCGAGCAGCAGGCGAGAACCCGCCTGGCCAACGAGCAGCGCGCCGCCGCCACCGAATCGGAACTCAGCTCCTCCCTCGGCGAGTCGTACGCGGGCTCGTGGCTCAACGCCGACGCCTCCCGGCTGCTCGTGGCGACCACGGACAAGGCCGAGACCGCCGCCATCGAGGCGCGCGGCGCCCAGCCCGTCGTCGTCGGCCGCTCGCTCACCCAGCTCACCGGCGTCAAGGACCAGCTCGACGCGGCCGGCGCCAAGTCCGGCGCAGCCGCCTGGTTCATCGACGTGACCGCCAACACCGTCGCCGTCGTGGCCCCCACCCAGGCGGCCGGTGAGGCTCTGGCCGACGCCGCGGGCGTCGACAGGAACGCGGTCGCCGTGAGAGTGTCCGGCGAGTCGCCCAAGCCGTACATCGACATCATCGGCGGATCCGCGTACTACATCGGCTCCAGCCGCTGCAGCGTCGGCTTCTCCGTCACCCGGGGCGCCACCCCGGGCTTCGTGACCGCGGGACACTGCGGCCGCGTCGGCTCCACCACCACGAACCCGAGCGGCAGCTTCCAGGGCTCCTCCTTCCCCGGCAACGACTACGGGTGGGTCGCCGCGCCCGGCAACACCGTCCGGCCGTGGGTGCGCGGCTCCGGCGGCGCCACGGTGATCGTCAGGGGCTCCACGCAGGCGTCCGTCGGCGCCTCGATCTGCCGCTCCGGCTCCACCACCGGCTGGCGCTGCGGCACCATCCAGCAGCACAACGCCACCGTCCGCTACCCGCAGGGCACCGTGACCGGCCTGACCCGCACCAGCGCGTGCGCGCAGCCCGGTGACTCCGGCGGCTCGTTCATCTCGGGCAACCAGGCCCAGGGCGTCACGTCCGGCGGCTCGGGCAACTGCTCGGTCGGCGGTACCACCTACCACCAGCCGGTCAACGAGATCCTCTCCGCCTACGGGCTGAGCCTGACAGTCGGCTGATTCCCGGTCGGCCGACCGTCTCCGGCCCCGAGTGGCTCCCCCGCCCACTCGGGGCCGTTCCCGTGGGCCGGGACAGACGTGGGACGGGAGCGCGTCCTCACCGTCGGAGGGCGATGAGCCCCGCGTCCGTCGGCTCGAAGCCGCACGCGTCGAAGTAGAACGCCCGCAGGTGGTCGTCGAAGTCGACGTGCAGCCACTCGCACCCGGCTGCCCGCGCCCCTTCGACGGCCCGCGCGACGAGCCCGGTCCCGACCCCCGAGCGGCGTGTCGCCAGGCTGACCAGTGTGTCCAGGACGAAGGCGTGGACACCGCCGTCCCAGGCGACGTTGACGAAGCCGACGAGGTCGCCGTCGCGCCGCGCGGTGACCCAGCCGAGGCTGTGGCGGTGGACCTGCGCCGCCCAGTCGATGTCGAGCACCGGGTGCTCGAAGCCCTCGGCGTGCAGCGCGTTGACGGCCGCGTTGTCGAAGTCGCCCCGCCATGCGTAAACGATCGTCATTCGGGCGAGCCTAGGGGATCGGGAATCGCGGAACGAATCCTGCCGCATCGCCGCCTACCGTGGCGGTCATGCCACTGAGCCAGGCGACACTCAACCGGACCACCCTCCAGCGGCAACTGCTGCTGGAGCGGGCGGACCTCACCGCCCTGGAGGCGATCGAACGGCTCGTCGCCGTGCAGGGACAGGAGGCCAACCCGCCGTACGTCGGACTGTGGTCGCGGCTGAACGGCTTCGCCCACGACGACCTGACCTCCCTCCTGTACGGCAGGCAGGTGGTCAGGGGGACGCTGCTGCGCGCCACCCAGCACCTCAGCTCCGCCGCCGACTACCGATGGCTGAGGTCGCTCGCGCAGGCGCCGATGAGCCGTACCCGGAAGGGCGCCTTCGGCAAGGCGACGCGGGACGTGGACCTGGGTGAACTGACCGCGCTGACCCGGCGGCACCTGACCGGCCGCACCCTCACCCGGCCTCGGCTGCGCGACCTGCTGGCCGAACGCTGGCCCGGGGTGGAGCCCCTCGCGCTGGCCGCGTCCGCGCAGTTCCTGGTCCCGATCGTGCACACCCCGCCCAACGGCACCTGGAACCAGGGCGGCGCGACGCCGTTCACGCTGGCGGAGGAGTGGCTGGGGCACCCGCTGGAGGCGGACCCGCCACTGGATCGGCTCGTGACCCGCTACCTGGCCGCCTTCGGCCCGGCGAGCGTCATGGACATACAGGCGTGGTCGGGCCTGACCCGTCTCAAGGCCGTCGCCGAGCGCATGGACCTGCGCACCTACCTGGACGAGTCGGGCAGAGTCCTCTACGACCTGCCCGGCGCGCCGCTCGTCGCCGCCGACACCCCGGCGCCGGTGCGCTTCCTGCCGTGGTTCGACAACCTCATCGTGGCCTACGCCGACCGCAGGCGCATGCTCACCGACGAGCGGCGCAGGCAGGTGTGCGTCGGAGCCGCCGTGTACCCGACGTTCCTGGTGGACGGGGCGGTCGCCGGAATGTGGGACATCGCGGACGGCACCCTCGTCATGCGGCCCTTCGCGCCGCTGCCGGACGGCACGCGCGCGGAGCTGGAGGAGGAGGGGGCGCGGCTGCTGGCCTTCTGCGGCTTCCCGGCCGCGCGGGTGCGCTGGCCCTGAGTCCTCGCACGGCCCGGCCGGCCACCCGCCACCCGCCGCACTCCGGCCGGGGGCCTCCAGGGAGACGCTCCTGACGGGGTCGCGCCACCCGCCGCCACGCCGCACCGGGCCGGAATCCGGGGCCCCCACGGGGAAGTTTCCCGGACGGACCGGTGTTCTCCCAGGTGAGCTGGGCCGGGCCGGGTCTCGCGAATTCTGTGGCGGTAGGGTTCGCGCCTCGTTGGGTAGCGTGGAATGGAGACCTCCAGCCGAAGCCGGCCGACCGAAGCGAGGAGAGTGTCTTGTCCGACGTAGCAGAGCTTCCCGTACTCGACGACAGCGCACCGGGCACCGGCGACTCAGTGAAGGCGTATCTGAAGGAGATCGGCCGGGTCCCCCTCCTCACGGCGGAGCAGGAGATCGAACTGGCCAAGCGCATCGAGGCGGGGCTGTTCGCCCGAGAGCGGCTCGACACCGAGCCGGCCATGGCCGCCGAACTCCGTGCCGAACTGGAGTGGATCGTCCACGACGGCACCCGCGCCAAGGAGCGCATGCTGGAGGCCAACCTGCGCCTGGTCGTCTCCATCGCCAAGCGTTACACCGGGCGCGGCATGCTGTTCCTCGACCTCATCCAGGAGGGCAACCTCGGCCTGATCCGTACGATCGAGAAGTTCGACTATCGGCTGGGCTTCAAGTTCTCGACGTACGCGACATGGTGGATCAAGCAGGCCATCACCCGCGCGATGGCCGACCAGGCGCGCACGATCCGCATCCCGGTGCACATGGTCGAGCTGATCAACAAGGTGGCCCGGGTCGAACGGCAGCTCCAGATCGAGCTGGGCCGCGAGCCGACGCCGGAGGAGATCGCCCCGCAGGTCGAGCTGACCCCGGAGCGGGTCGTCGAGGTGCAGGCATACAGCCGCGAGCCGATCTCGCTGAGCACCCCGCTCGGCGAGGAGGGCGACAGCGAGTTCGGCGACCTCATCGAGGACACCGAGGCCGTCTCGCCCGCCGACGCCGTCTCCTTCACGCTCATGCAGCAGCAGTTGCGCGACCTGCTCGGCGAGTTGTCCGAGCGCGAGGCCGGGGTCATCACCATGCGCTACGGCCTGGCCGACGGCAGGCCGATGACGCTGGACGAGATCGGCAAGGTGTACGGCGTGACCCGCGAGCGCATCCGCCAGATCGAGTCGAAGACGATGTCGAAGCTCCGTCACCCGTCGCGTTCCCTGGCGCTGCGCGACTACCTCAGCTGACCCGCGGCCTCCACACTTACCCCATGCACGTCCCCTACTCCCCGCAGGAGCGCGACCACGTCCGCGCCTACCTCGCCGGGCTCGCCGCGCTGCCGATGAACCTGCCCGCCGACGCCCGCGTCCTCGGTTCGTGGATCAGTGCGCCCGGCTCCGGTCCCGGAGCCGTTCTGTACGTCCACGGCGGCGCCTTCGTCATGGCACAGCCGGAGATCGAGGCCGTGATGGCCTACCGGCTGTCGCAGACCCTGCGCCGTCCCGTGCGGCACGTCGACTACCGGCTCGCCCCCGCCCACCCGTTCCCGGCGGCCATGGACGACGTGGTCGCCGCCTACCGCGCCGTGCTGGCCCAGGGTGTCCGGCCGGAGGACGTGCTCGTGTTCGGCGAGTCCGCCGGCGGCGCCATCGCGCTGTCGGCGCTGCTGGAACTGAAGCGCGCCGGCGCCGCCATGCCGCGCGGGGCCGCGCTGTTCGCGCCGGTCACCGACCTGACGTTGAGCGGCGGGTCCCTGCGCGGCGGAGCGGGCCTGGACATCCTGCCGCCGGACCTGCTCGCCGTCTCGGTCGCCGCCTACCTCGACGGCGCCGAACCCGATCGGGCGCCGCAGTCGCCGCTGCACGGCGACCTCGCCGGTTTGCCGCCGCTGCTGGTGGCCGTGGGCGGCGACGAGATCCTGCTGGACGACGCGCTGCGGCTGACACGGGCCGCCCGGGAGGCGGGCGTGGACGTGCGGCTGGAGGTGCACGAAGGGCTGCCGCACGCCTTCCACGCCGTCGCCCTCACCGAACCGGACCAGCCCGTCATGCGCGGGCTCGGCGAATGGGCGGCCGACCTCAGAGTGTGACGGAAGATCACGCCCAGCCCAGGAGCCGCCCCGATGGCCCGCACCACCCCGCCGCGCCCGATCGACGTGGAGAAGGTCTTCCCGGAGGTCGCGGCCGCACCCGCTGGTGCCGGTCGTGCAACTGTTCGCCGCCGACGTGACCGAGCCGCCCTTCCCCGGCGGCACGGACGTCATGCGGCTGCTGTGGTGCCCCTTCGACCACCTGCCGTACTACGCCCCCCGCCCGGAGCTGTACCGGCACGACAGTGCCACCCTCGCCCCTGTCCCGGACGGGCCGCCGAGGCCGGAAGGGGCGCGGGAGGCGAGTGCGGGGGGAAAGCCGGGTTCCGGGAGAGGGCGGGTGCCGGGAGAGGGCGAGTGTCGTGGCGGTGAGTGAGGGAGAGTACGCGCCGGGTGGCGATCGCGGGTTGAAAATCTTCGAGCGCGGGCGGCCGTAGCCGAGCCGTACCCCCGTTTCCGGAAGAATCTAGATCATTTTTGATTCGGCCCGCACCCCCTCTGGCGTGCGAATTCGGCCGACCGAAGCCTAGGGTCACGGTTTTGCCGGAAAACGCAAGCCTCGAATGATCACGAATCCCGACTTATCGTGAGAACGCCCCACCGGCAGATTCGTCTCGGCGGTGACGGCTCCAGCGCGCGCGTGCCACCACCGAGTCCGGGATGATCCGCGAACGAAAGGTAGTACATGCTCTCTCGCTTAACCAAGTTACTGATCGCCGTCGCGACGACGGCAGCACTCGTCGCAGCACCCGCGCAGGCCCAGCAGGCGTGTACCGGAGCCCCCGGCCACGTCCAGAGCCCGGTGGAGATCGACCGCTCGCAGAACTGCGGCCCCGCCACCCCGGCGCTCACCATCAACTACGGCTACGCCGACGGGAAGATGGAGTTCCGCGACAAGGCCCCCTTGGGCGTCGTCGACAGCCACGACGATGTCGCCTTCATCCCCGACAAGCTCAGCGACCCGCACGTCATGTACGGCAGCACGAAGTACGTGCTCGAAGAAGTGCACTACCACTTCGACGCCGAGCACAAGTTCCAGGGCCAGGCAGTGGCCCCCTCAGAGGCCCACTTCGTCAACAAGACCCCCGCCGGGGACACCGTGGTGCTCGGCGTCCTCATCGACGGCGTGAGCTTTCCGGCCTCCGACGCGCACGACCACGCCTTCAACGGCGTGCCGACCAACCACGGCGGGAGCTGGAACATCGGCTCCGTGAACCTCGCCGGAATGCTCCCGGCCGGCAAGGCGAGCTTCCGCTACTCCGGCTCGCTCACGTCCTCCCCGTACACGCCGGTCCACTGGATCGTCTTCAACGACCACGCCGAGGCCACCGACACCACCATCGCCCAGGTGAAGGCCCCGTTCGGGGCGGCCGGGAACAGCCGCCAACTCCAGCCCGTCGCGCCGAGGATCTACCCCGGCAACCCCTGACAGACAGGTAGGCGGGCGGCCCTGCTGGAGGATGCCGCCCGCCCGCCGATCAACGCACTCGCGCCTGTGAGGCGTGCGTCCCGCCCGAGGCGGCCTGCCAACCGGCCAGCACGACCGGCCGCGCCGAGGCCGCCCGGGTCAGCGGGACGGTGACCGTAGTGGTGCCCGCCCCGGCGACGTCGACGACCCGGCTGCCCGCCGTGCCGTCGGCGTCGCGGACGAACAGGTGGGCCTTGCCCGCCCCGCCCGCCCGCAACGTGACCTTCACACCGCCCTGCTCGGTCTTGGCCGAGACGATCCGGGCCCGGTCCTTCGCGGCGGGGCCGCCGGCCAGCGGCAGGCCGAGCCGTACGGACTGCTCCAGCGACTGCGGAGAGTCCAGGCTGGACAGCGCCACATCCGGGATCACCGGCGCCGACGGCTCACGGGCCGGCGGCTCGTACCCGGTGAGCTCGGCCGCACCCCAGCGGTACGGGTCGCCCTGCACCCCGCCCCACGTGGACCAGCCGATCCGGGTCTGACCGGTCTTGTCCTGGGTGTCGGAGTCGTAGACCAGCACGTTCACCCCCAGCTTGCGGGGATCGACCTTGTCGGGCAGCGCGGCGAACGGGATGGCCAGTTCGACCGTGTACTCCCCGGTGCCGACCTTCGAGGCCGCCTTCAGCCCCGGCGTCTGCTGACCCTGGCCGCTGTCGGCGTCACGCAGCACGCACGCCGGGCCCTCCGCCGTCACCGGCAGCACCGCGGCCTTGAACGTCGTCGAGGTGTTCTCCGAGGTGCCGCGCGGGTCGAGCGTGACCTCCACCGCGTCGGTCCGCCAGTGCCGCTTGCAGTCGGAGGCGGCCAGACGGGTGCCGAGCACGTCGTCCTTCACCTTGGCCAGCACGTACAGGTCGGTGCCGTGCCAGGCGAGCTTGGCCGTGCCCGAGCAGTCGGCCGCCGACGTGCAGGCGCTGCCCTCCCAGAGCCGGGAGATGTCCAGCGCGGCGCCGGAGTACTCGCCGTCGCCCTCGGCGCCGTCCACGACCGGGGCCGAGGACGCCTGCGGGATCGTGGTGGCGGGTACGAGTTCGAGCGCGGGCTTGGCCACGCTGGAGCCGTCCGAGCCGGTCGCGGTGATCGTGTACAGGTAGTCGCCGCCCTCGTTGGAGGTCTTCAGCGACGGGTCGGAGTTGGTGACCGTGAACGGTACCGTCGTCGTCGCCCCCGGCGCCAGCCCGGAGTACGGGGCCTCGGTCCGGTCGGCGGTGAAGCCGTCGGGCAACTGGATCCGCACGGTACCCGACTGGGCGCTGTCACCGGAGTTGGAGACGGCCACGCCGACCGTGCGGGTGCCGCCGGACGGCAGCGTGAGCACCGGCGGCACCAGCCCGCGCAACTGCGGCATGGGCTCGGCCCACTTCTCGTACTGCGCGACCTGCGGCAGGAGCTGCTGCGTCGCCCGTACGGCCGGGCCCACCTCGACCTGCCGGTCGGTGTAGCCCGTGCCCCGCTCGGTGGTGAGCTCGGCCCCTACCCGGGCCCGCCCCTCCTTCGAGGGCGTGACCGTGAAGCTCGCGCTCGCGTCTCGGCCCGGCTTCAGCCGTCCGAGGTCGCCGGAGCCGCTGACCTGCCAGCCCTCCGGCACCCGCAGCGCCACGGAGGAGCGGCCGAGCTCCCCGGTGCCGCTCGCGGTGACCTTCACCGTGAACGGCTTGCCCGGCCGTACCGCGAACGAACTGGGCGACAGCTCCAGCCGGGTGCCGAGCGGGACGGTCCCCGCCGCCCTGGTGAGGGCGCCGTCGAGGATCGCGGTCGGCGCCGCGGCGGCCGCCGAGCCGGGTGCCGGGAACGGCACCCGCGAGTCCACCTGCGCGAAGAAGTCGCAGCCGAGCTGCGCCGGATCCGTGGGCACGTCGGGGAAGCCCGCCCAGCCCTGCGAGGCGTACACGCGCTGGGCGTCGCGCTCGATGGCGGCCCAGGTGCGCTTCTGGGAGGTGGAGGTCTTCCCGCTCCAGACGCCGAAGACGTTCTGCGTCGGGTCGTTCGGCCGGAACGTCGACGAACACGACGGGCCGTTCTGCGAGTTGCCGCGCGGCCGGCCGAGCAGCAGCTTGGCGGGTGCGAACGGGCGCAGTCCCTCCTTGCGGATCTGGTCAGGGAAGACCGACGGGTCGCCGGCGGCGTAGAACGCCTCGGCGGTCAGCCTGGCGGCCTGCTGGTGGTTGCCGTGGTTGCCCGGCGTGGGGGCCGGGTCCATCGTCATGAGGATCTCCGGGCGGGTCTGCCTGACCAGCCGGACGACCTTCTCCAGCGTGTCGCCGCCCCACACCTGGTCGGTGAGCGGGGCACTGACCGTGTAGTAGAAGTCGACGTCGTCGAGGTTGAACACCTCGCGCACCCCGGCCTTGCCGACCGCGGCGCGTTCCTCCTGCTCGCGCAGCAGGCCGAGCGCCGGGCCCTCCTCGGGGCCGACCGCGTTGCCGCCGCCCTCGCCCCTGGTGACGGTGACGACGCCGGTGCGCACGCCGTGGTCCTCGTTCCACTGCCCGAGCGTGGACAGGCTGAAGGCCTCGTCGTCGGGATGCGCGCCGACGAACAGCGCGTCCAGGTCGGCGGGCGACGACGCGGCCCGCTCGGCGGCAGCGGCCGACGGCGAAGCAGTGGGATCGGGCGCTAACGGCGGCGGCGCGGCGGCCGCCTGGGCGGGTGAGAGATGGAGTAGTGCGGCCATGAGGAGCGCGCGCATGGGACCTCCGTGAGGATTACTCGCGAACCGCTCCGTGGAGCAGACCGCGGATGAAGTGACGCTGGAGGAACAGGTAGAAGATCACGACCGGGGTCGCGACGATGACGGCGCCGGCGGCGAGCAGGGTGAAGCCGGCGGTGTGCTGGCCCTGGAAGAAGGCCAGGCCGAGGGGGGCGGTGCGCAGCGACTCCTTGGTGACCATGATCAGCGGGATGAGGAACTCGTTCCACGTCCACATGAACACCAGCACGGTCAGCGTGACGATGGCGGGCCGCGCCGGCGGCACCAGCACCTGCCACAGGATGCGCCAGGTGGAGGCGCCGTCGATGCGGGCGGCCTCGACGATCGCCCGGTTGCTCGCCCGGAAGTAGGCGCGCATCCAGAACGTGCCGAACGCCACGGAGAGCGCGAGCTGCGGCATCGCGATCGACCAGAACGTGTCGGTCAGGCCGAGAGAGCGCAGGTCGAAGTAGAGGGGTACGGCGATGGCCTCGCTCGGCATCATGATCCCGAGCAGGAACAGGTAGAACAGCGCGGACGAGCCGCGAAAGCGCATGGTGCCGAAGGCGTACCCGCTCATGACCGACAGCACCACGCTGCCGACCACCACGAACACCGACACCAGGACGCTCGTGCGCAGGTAGGAGCCGAACCGGCCGATCTCCCACGCCTGCGCGAAGTTGGCGAGCCCGGCCGTGTCGCCGCTGTCGGAGGGGCCGAGCGCCGCCCCCAGGATCGTCACGATCGGAAACAGCGCGAAGGCCGCGAACACCAGCAGGATCGCGTAGTTGGCCATGCGTTCGGCGTTGGAGATCACGAGCTGCCCCTGTCGGCGAAGCGGTTGATCGCGAACGAGATGGTGAAGATGACCACGGTGATGGTCACCCCGATCGCCGCCGCCGAGCCCACCTGGCCCTCCTCGAAGGCCCGTGAGTACACCTCGTAGGCGGGCACGCTCGTGGAGTCGCCCGGGCCGCCGCGCGTGGTCATGTACACGAGGTCGAAGGTGCGCAGCGCGGCGATGACGGTCAGCGTGAGCGCGACCGCGATCTCGCCGCGCACGGCGGGGAGCGTGACCGCGAAGAACTCGCGGACCGCACCCGCGCCGTCGAGCCGGGCCGCCTCGTACAACTCGCCCGGGATCCGGCTCATGCCCGCCAGCAGCAGCACGGTCACCAGGCCCGTCTCGAACCAGGTGCCGATCACGCCGACGGCGGGCAGCGCGAAGGCGTAGTCGCCCAGCCAGCCCCTGGTCAGCCCGTCGAGGCCGATCGCGCTCAGCACGTCGTTGAGCGTGCCGTCGGGAGCGTAGACACGCCGCCAGGCCACGGCCACCACGACCATGGCGACCACCTGCGGCAGGAAGACGACCGTCCGGAAGAAACCGAGCCCGCGCACCTTGGAGTGGTTGAGGATCGCGGCCAGCAGCAGCCCGATGCCGAGCGGCAGCACGCAGAAGAAGCCGATCAGCACCAAAGCGTGCCAGAAGGCGGCGCGCAGCCCCTCGTCCGCCACGATCTCCACATAGTTGTCCAGCCCCGCCCACGTGCCCAGCGACAGCCCGTCCCAGTCGTAGAGCGACAACTGCACCGCCCGGCCGATGGGGTAGAGCAGGAAGAGCGCGTACACCAGGAAGGCGGGCAGGATGAACAGGTAGGCGGCGCGGCGCGGCTCTCCCGGCGGTCTGCCGGTCATCCGTTGCTGTCCACGAACGACTTGTAGTCCTTCTCCAGCGCGTCCAGGAACTCCTGCGGCGACTTCTTGTCCGCCAGCAGGTCCTGCAGCGCGGCGCCGAGCGTGTCACCGAAGGTCGGGGTGGCGTAGTCGAGGTAGGGCACCAGGCCGTTCTCCTGGCTGGCCGTGCCGAACGCCGTGAACATGTCCTTCACCGGCCCCTCCGCCACCTGCTGGGACTGCGTGTCGGAGACCGGCATCAGCCCGTTCTCGGCCAGCACCTTCATCGCCTCGGCGTTGGTGATGAAGTCGATGTAGGCGGCGGCCGCGTCGGGGTTGGCGCTCTTGGAGGTGACGGAGAACGGCAGCCCGGTGCCGCCCGTGGCCACCGGCGGCGAGCCGGGCGGCAGCATGAAGCCCAGCTTGGCGCCCATCGTCTTGGCGAGGTCGGCGATGAGCCAGCTCCCGCCGATGAGGAAGACGCCCTCACCCTTGCCGAACGCCTGCCACGACGGGTCGTAGCCCTGGCCGTTGAAGCCCTTGTTGAAGTAGCCCTTGCCCACCCAGTCGGCGAGCTGCTGCGCCGTCTTGGTGTTCTCCGGCGTGTTCCAGGTGGCGCCCTTGCGGCCGAAGCCGAGGGCGCGGATCTGGTCGGCCGGCACATGCTGGCCCTGTACGGTCCCCAGCACGTGCACCCCGGGCCACTTGTCCAGGTTGCCGAGCTGGATCGGCACTTCGCCGCCCGACTTGGCCTTGGCGAGCGCGGCCTCGAAGTCGGCCCACGTCTTCGGCGGCTGGAGGCCGAGCTTGGTGAGCTTGTCCTTGTTGTACAGGATGCCGACGACCTCGCCGACCTGGGGGAGACCGTACAGGCTGCCCTGGCCGAAGTCCTTGCCGTCGGGGCTGTAGCTCACGTACTGCAGCACCGACTGGGGGAAGCGCTCGCTCCAGCCGTACGCCTTGGCGTAGGGGTCGAGCGGGCGCAGCTGCCCCGCCTTGACGAAGGCGCCCATCTGCGGGCGGCCGTTGTTGGCCTGGACGACGTCGGGCGGCTCGTTGCCCGACAGCGCCAGCCGCAGCGTGGTGTTGAGGTCGTCGAACGAGCGCGAGACCCGGTTGATGGTGATGTTGGGGTACTTGGCCTGGAAGGCGGTGTTGAGCGCCTTCATCTGGGCGGCTTGCCCGCCGCGCACCTCCTGGTCCCAGACCGTGAGGGTGATCTTGCCCATGGCGGCCGGGTCGGTGCGTACCGAGGCGGGGGTCGGCTGGGCGGAGTTCGATGCGGGAGGTGCCGAGGTTCCGGGCGCGCACGCGGCCAGCGTGAGCAGGCCCGCGCTGATCGCGAGGAGTGTCCGGGGGATCGAGGCGGCCATCTGGGTTACTCCTTGTGTGCCGGTTGCTGCAGGTCCGCGTAGCGGGCGATGGTGGCGGCCGCCCGGTGTACGGCGCCCACCGGGACCGTGGGCACCAGCCGGTCGAGGAAGGCGTAACGGCGGGCGAGGGACTCGCCGTAGGCGCCGTTGTGCCCGGCGGCGGCGCGAACCTCGTGCCACCAGTCGGCGATGTCGCCCCAGCCGGGAGCGGCCAGGGATCCGCCGAACTGCTGGACGGCGAGCGCGGCGCACAGCCCGGCGAAGGCCAGGCGGTCGGTCAGCGGCCATCCGCACAGCGTGCCGAGCACGATGCCGGCGCCGAAGACGTCGCCGGCGCCGGTCGGGTCGAGCGCCGCGACCCGTGGAGCGGGTACGAACGCCTCCTCGCCGGTCTTGGCGTCGATGGCCATCGAGCCGTTCACGCCGTCGGTGACGATGGCCAGCGGCACCCGGTCGGCGAGCGCGTAGAGCGCGTCGCGCGGTGTGTCGGTGCCGGTGTAGGCCATCGCCTCGACCGCGTTGGGCATGAAGGCGTGACAGTAGGCGAGCTGGTCCAGCAGGGCGGGTGACCAGTCGCCGGTCGGGTCCCACCCGATGTCGGCGAAGATCAGCGCGCCGTTGCGGCGGGCCAGTTCGGCCCAGTTGTCGTCACCGGTGCCGCCGAGTGGCTCGTCGGGGTCGAGGGTGACGATGACGGCCTCGGAGCGCGGCGGGGAGCCGATCATCTCCGAGGGTTTCACGGGGGCGGCGTGGCCGTGGGTCACCATGCTCCGGTCGCGGTCGACGGCCATGGAGACGGTGACCGGTGAGTGCCACTGCTTGAATCGTTGGGAGCGGGACAGATCGACCGACTCCTGCTCTTCCAACGTCCGCCAGCAGAAGTCGCCGTAGTCGTCGTCGCCGAACGCGGCGGCGAGCGACGTACGCAGGCCCAGTCTGCTGGTGGCGATGGCCAGGTTGGCGATGCCACCTGGACAGGAGCCCATACCTTCGGCCCAGACCTCGGTGCCCGACGCGGGCATCGCGGGCAGGCCGGTGAAGATGATGTCGAGAAAAACGGTGCCCGCTAGGAATACGTCGAACTGCGGGCCTTGCGGACCGCGCAGCGCGGCGAGGGGGTCATAGGCCGGCTCGGACACGGGAGTTCCCTCCTCGGCTGGTCGCACGATGTGCGCAATCTTGCATGTTTGGTCGCTCATATCAAGTCTCTTGTGCGGAAAGTTGCTCGCAATTGGGTGGATATGACTGCTAGCATCATGCCGTGCTTCAGCACCTCAGGCATGAAGAAATCATGCGCAGAGTCCGCCAGTCCGGTGCCACCAGCGTGGCCGACCTCGCCAGGCTGCTCGGCGTGAGCCCCTCCACCATCCGCAGGGACCTCGAGGTGCTCGACCGCGACGGGACCCTGCGCCGCGTGCGCGGCGGCGCCCTCGCGAGTTTCGACGCCGACGACGACCGGCCGTTCTCCGAGGTCGCCGCGGTGGACGAACAGGACAAGGACGCCGTCGCCGCCCGCGCCGCCGAACTCGTGCGCGACGGCGACGTGGTCCTGCTCGACATCGGTACCACCACCGTGTGCCTGGCCCGCAGGCTGCGCGGGCGCGAGGTCACCGTCGTCACCTCCAGCCTGGCCGTCCTGGACGTCCTGCGCTCCGACCCCGTCGTCGAACTGCTGCTCCTCGGCGGCAGGCTGCGCAAGCAGTACCACTCGCTGGTCGGCGTCCTGACGGAGGAGTCGCTCCGCCAGGTCGTGGCCGACCGCGTCTTCCTCGGAGGCAGCGGCGTCCGACCGGACGGACAACTCGTCGACACCACACTCGCGGAGGTCCCCTTGAAACGCGCCATGATCGCCTCGGCCCGGCAGGTGGTCCTGCTGGTCGACCACCACAAGTTCCCCGGCAGCGGCGCACTACGCGTGTGCGGGCCGGAGGACATCGACGTCATCGTGACCAACCGGGGCGCCGACGCCGAGACCCTCGCCAACTGCTCCGCGGCCGGAGCCGAGGTGGTGTTCGCGTGAAGCTGGTCATCCTCGGGGGCGGCGGCTTCCGCGTGCCGCTGGTGTACGGCGCGCTGCTGGGCGACACCGGCAAGCCCCGGGTCGAGGAGGTCGTCCTCCACGACGTCTCGACCGAACGGCTGCGCGCCATCGAGCACGTCCTGGCCAGGCAGGCCGCCCGCCACGGTCGCGACCTGCCGGTCCGCACCACGACCGACCTCGACGACGCGGTGGCCGGAGCCGACTTCGTGTTCTCCGCCATCCGCGTCGGCGGCCTGGACGGACGCACCGCCGACGAGCGCGTCGCGCTGGATCACGGCCTGCTCGGCCAGGAGACCACCGGCCCCGGTGGCATCGCCTACGGCCTGCGCACCGTCCCCGTCGCCATGCACGTGGCCGAACGGGTGGCCGCGCTCGCGCCGGACGCCTGGGTCATCAACTTCACCAACCCCGCCGGAATGATCACCGAGGCGATGAGGGGAGTCCTCGGCGACCGGGTCGTCGGCATCTGCGACTCGCCGATCGGCCTCATCCGGCGCGCCTGCGCCGCCCTCGGCCTCGACCCGGCGCGGGCCACGCCCGGCTACGTCGGTCTCAACCACCTCGGCTGGCTGCGCGGGCTCACCTACGACGGCCGCGACGTGCTGCCCGACCTGCTCGCCGACGACCACGCCCTCCAGCAGGTCGAGGAGGGGCGCATCTTCGGCGCCGACTGGGTGCGCACGCTCGGCGCGCTGCCCAACGAGTACCTGTACTACTACTACTTCAACCGCGAGTCCGTGGCCGCGCTGGGCCGGCAGACCCGGGGCGAGGCCCTGCTCGGCCAGCAGGACCGCTTCTACACCGAGGTGTGCGAGCACCCCTCGCGGGCGCTGGAGGTCTGGGAGCGCACCCGCCGCGAGCGCGACCAGAGCTACATGGCCGACACCCGCGACATCACCGACGCGGGCGAGCGCGACGCCGTCGATCTCGCGGCGGGCGGCTACGAGGGCATCGCGCTGGCGCTGATGGCGGCCATCGCCAGGGGCGAGCCGTCCACGATGATCCTCAACGTGCGCAACGGCGCCGCCGTGCCCGGCCTGCCCGCCGACGCGGTCGTCGAGATCCCCTGCTCGGTGACGGGCGCCGGCATCCGCCCGCTGGCCACCGAGCCGCTGCCCGGCCGCTTCCTCGGTCTGGTCCAGCAGGTCAAGGCCGTCGAGCAGACGACCATCGAGGCCGCGCTGACCCGCTCCCCCCGGCTGGCGGTGGCCGCCTTCGCGCTGCACCCGCTGGTCGACTCGGTGAGTGTGGCCAGGCGGCTGTTCGAGGACTACCGGGCGCGGATCCCGTCGTTCGCGGCCGTCTTCGACGCCTGACCCGAGCCACCCGCCGCGCCGCGCCCGACCTGAGCCCGCCCGACCCGTGTCCGACCTGAGCCCGACCTAAGCCCGACCGTCCCGGGCGGGCTCACCCGACGCGGGCTCACTCGGCGCGGGTACGGCGGCGCGGGCGCGGCGGCGCTTCGTCGCGCCCCACGGCCGGAACCGCGCTTCAGGCGTGCGGGCCGACGGAGACCTCGCCCAGCGTGAGGTCGGGTGTGCCGAGCATGATCTCGCCGACCCTGGCGACCTGCTCCTCCAGTTCCAGCAGGTGCGCCCGCGACAGCGGCGCGAACGACTCCACCGTCACCGCGATCCGCCTGCCCGCGCGCCGCTGGTGCCACACCCCGCCGACGACGCCGTCGACCAGCACCACCGGGTAGTTGCCCGCCTGGCCGCCCGCCAGCGCCCGCTCGGCCGCCCGGCCGGGGAACAGCAGTTCGCGCGGCTGCGCCGCGATCGTGTACCCGTCGAAGTACGGCAGCAGCCGCACCCCGCGCGGCTCCCGTTCCGGCGCCGAGGCGTCGCCGGGAAGGACCCACGCCGTGCCGCCCGCGAAACGCACCTCCTCGGTTTCCACCTCGGCGAAGGCCGCCCGCGCCCAGGTCACGGGGGTGCCCAACCAGCGGGCGAACTGCTGAGGGGTGGCCGGGCCGTAGGCGTGCAGATAGGCCGCCGTCAGCCGGGCGCGCGCGTCGCCGACCGGGCCGGAGGCGGGCGGCGCCGTGTAGGTGACCAGGCGGCCCCGGTTCGGGCCGAAGCACAGCGCCCCCTGGTGCGCGGCGCTGTGGACGGCCTGCCGCCAGCGCGGCCACAGGTCCTGGAAAGCGGGCATGACCTTCTCGCCCGCCCACGGGCCGGTGGCCTCGACGACGGCCGCGCCGAGTTCGTCGGTGGTCAGGCAGGCACCGGTCAGCGCCGTCCTGATGGCGGCCACGACCTCCTCGTGCTGGCCGGGGGTGAGCCGGACGCCGTCGGGCATCCGGTTGTGGGTCGCGGGGATCGTGGACAGCGCGCCGAGCCACACGGGCAGGTCGCGGGCGGCGAGCAGATGCACCGTGCCGCGCGGGCCGAACGTCTTGATCAGGCTCTGCCCGCCCCGGAGCGCGTCCTGGACGCGGGTCCTGTCCGCGCCGCGCAGCCGCAGCGCGACCGACAACTCGGCGGCCGACAGCACCTGGGCGTGCGCGCCGCACATGGCCGAGACCGCGTCGGCGGGGGAGGCGCCCTCGACCGGTCCGGCCAGGCCCTGCCTGTCCAGCCGCCGCGCGCTGACCTGTGACCACGTGAGCTCGTTCATGAAGCACACCGTACGACCTATCGCGGCAAGCTTGGTTCCGCGATAGGCGGTCCGGTCTGTCCCGGAACGCGTAAGGGTCACCGTAAGCGCATCGGAAAGATTCCGTAAACGGCCCGGAGCACAGTGGTGACATGGCACTCCTGATCACCGCATCAAGCACTTTTCTGCCCGGCGATCCCGGTTACGACGAGCTTCGGCGCAATCCGATCAACCCGGAGATGGACCCCCGGCCCGCGATGATCGTGGAGGCTGAAACAGCCGACGCTGTGCGCTCCGCCGTCGTCGCCGCGAGCGAGCTCGGCCTGCCGCTCGCGGTCCAGTCCACCGGCCACGGCACCCATGTGCCCGCCGACGGCGGCCTGCTGCTGCGCACCTCGTCCATGACGGGGGTGCACGTCGACCCGGTCCGCCGCACCGCCGTCGTCCGCGCGGGAACCCAGTGGGGCGAGGTGGTGAAGGCGGCCGCCCGACACGGGCTCGCGCCGCTGTCGGGCTCGGGGACCACGGTCGGCGTCATCGGCTACACGCTCGGCGGCGGGCTCGGCTGGCTGGCCCGAAGGTACGGCCTGGCCGCCGACAGCGTCGTGCGCGCCGAGGTCGTCACCGCCGACGGACGCATCCTGGACATCGGCCACGACGACCACCCCGAACTGTTCTGGGCGTTGCGTGGCGGCGGCGCCGGCTTCGCGGTGGTCACAGAACTGGAGTTCGAACTCTACCCGGTGACGACCGTTCTCGCAGGTACCGTCACCTTCACCGTCACCGACCTCGCCGCGCAACTGGCCGAGTACCGCGACTGGGCCGCCGACGCCTGCCCCGAGCTGAGCACCGCCGCCGTCGTGACCCCGGAACGCACCCTCGTGATCAAGGCGCTCGGCGAGGCGCGCGTCACCGGGCGGCTGCTGGCACCCCTCTGGCGGCGTCTCGGCGCCTCGCTCACCGACGACCTGCGGCCGATGCCGTACTCGCGCACCGCTATGGGCGGCACCCCGGCCCGCACGATGGAGGCGTACACCTCGCTCGGCGACGCCCTCGTCGAACGGCTCGCGGCCACCGCGGACACCACCGTCGAGATCAGGCACTGGGGCGGCGCCATCGCCGAACCGGGCCCCGACGCCGGACCCGCCGCCCACCGCGACACGGCCTTCACCGTCGTCGCCGACCGCCTCCTCGAAGGTCTGCCGCAGGGCGGCGCGTTCCTCAACTTCGCCGCCGACCGCGAGCGGGCCGCCCGCTCCTTCACCCCGGCCAACCTGCAGAGCCTGCGCGAGGTCAAGCGCGCCTACGATCCCGGCGACCTGTTCCGCCTCAACCTCACCCCGACGTGGTGACCGCACTCCGGCTTGCCGTATAAAGGCAAGTCGAGGCGGCGTCTTCGGCTCCGACTCAGGTGGTGATGAGAGAGGAGCCAGCACGTGAAGTACATGCTGCTGATCTACAACAACGCCGAGTCCCGGCAGTCCGCCGACATGGACCGGATCAGGGCCGAGGTCGACACGATCATGGATGAGCTCAGGGCCTCCGGCGAGTTCGTCGGCGGCATGGCGCTCGCCGACACCGCCCGCACGGTCAAGGTCCGCGACGACGTCCCCGTGATCACCGACGGCCCGTTCCTGGAGGCCAAGGAGCTGATGGCCGGGTTCCTGGTCGTCGATGTCGAGAGCGTCGAGCGCGCCACCGAGATCGCCGCACGCTGGCCCGACGCGCGCGAGAGCGCGATGGAGGTGCGGGCGGTCATCGGGGAGGTCACCGAGTGAGCGGAGCCGAGGACCTGCTGCGTACACTCGCGCCGCAGGTCCTCGGCGTCCTCGCCCGGCGCTACGACCGGTTCGACGCCGCCGAGGACGCCGTGCAGGAGGCCCTCCTGGAGGCCGCCACCCAGTGGCCGGAGCGCGGCGTGCCGGACAACCCGAAGGGCTGGCTCGTCACCGTCGCCTCTCGTCGCCTCATCGACCAGGTGCGCAGCGAATCGGCCCGGCGCCGCAGGGAGGAGACCGTCTCCGCATGGGCGCCCTCGCAGGGCGAGGTGCCCGGCCAGGACGACACACTGACCCTGCTGTTCCTGTGCTGCCACCCGTCGCTCACGCCGCCCTCCCAGCTCGCGCTCACCCTGCGCGCGGTCGGCGGTCTCACCACGGCCGAGATCGCCCGCGCCTTCCTGGTGCCCGAGGCGACCATGGCCCAGCGCATCAGCCGTGCCAAGCAGCGCATCAAGGCGGCGGGCGCCACGTTCGCACCGCCGCCGGACGGCGAGCGCGCGGAACGCTTCCGCGTCGTGCTCCACGTGCTCTACCTGATCTTCAACGAGGGCTACACCGCCACCTCCGGCCCCGACCTCCAGCGCGCCGACCTGACCTCGGAGGCCATCCGGCTCACCCGCGAGGTGCGCCGCCTGCTTCCCGACGACGGCGAGGTCATGGGACTGCTGGCGCTCATGCTGCTCACCGACGCCCGGCGCGCAGCGCGCACCGACGCGGACGGCAGGCTGATCCCGCTGGCCGAGCAGGACCGCTCCCGCTGGGACCGCCGGGCCATCGACGAGGGCGTCGCCCTGGTCAGCGGCGCGCTCGCCGGCACGCCGCTCGGGCCGTACCAGTTGCAGGCCGCCATCGCGGCCGTCCACGACGAGGCGGAGACGGCGGAGGACACCGACTGGACGCAGATCCTGGCCCTGTACGACCTTCTCGCCGGGATGACCGACAATCCGGTCGTACGGCTCAACCACGCGGTCGCCGTCGCCATGGTGCGCGGGCCGCAGGCCGGGCTCGACCTGCTTGAGTCGCTCGCCGGGCCGCTCGGCGACCACCACCGGCTGTACGCGGTCCGCGCCCACCTGCTCGAACTCGCGGGCGAGCGGGAGGCCGCCGTGGCCGCCTACCGCGAGGCGGCCCGCCGGACGACGAGCCTGCCGGAGGCCGCCTACCTGTCCGGCCGCGCCGACGCGCTGTAGCCTCCCGGGAACAGGTCGCAGGAGTGCCGGGCGGCCAGGTCTGCGGGCCTGGGGCCGTCGGCGTCCAGCGACTGCCCCGCCGGGTGGGGCGCCCAGCGGGGCAGCCCGCCTCCGTCCGGCGAGCCCGTGCGGGCGAAACGCGTCCAGTATCCGATCATGGCCGCCGCCAGGCGCTCCTGCGCGGGGGTGAGACGCGCGGCGGGGTCGGGGAACAGGTACGGAAGCTCGGAGCCGTGGTAGGCGCCGAGCGGGAACGGCGGCTTCGCGCCCGTCCACGGGGCGGTGCGGTCGGCGAAGTCGAAGGTGTAGACCCTGGTCCTCGCGGAGAGCAGGCGGTTGTCGGCCTGGGCCGGGCAGGCCCAGCTCACGTCCGTCATGATCGCGGACCATGCCTCCGAGGGCGAGGCGTGCTCGCCGAGCGGGTAGCGGGCGGCCACGCGGGGCGCGTAGGCGGCGAAGGTGTCCGCCACGAGTTCGCGGTACCGATCGGCCGTGATGGGCGGTGTGTAGCCCCAGGAGGTCAGCAGGCGATGCTCGTCGCGGGTGTGGCCGTTCATGACCGGGACGCGGTGGAAGCGCCCCTTCGTCAGGGCGGTCGCGGGATGTGCGGGCAGCACCGGGTTGCCGTACGTGGGACGGGACACCAGCGGGGCGAGCTGCCCGCCCAGGAGCCTGCCGGTCGGGAGCCCGCGCAGGCACGCCAGGCTGTCGCAGCCGAGCTGGGCGGCGTAGGCCGAGGCGAGCTGGGCGGCCTCCTCCGGCGGTGCCCACAGGTCGAGTGCCGGACTGCCGGGGCCGAGGCTGTTCTTCGGCCAGCGCGCGCCGCAGGTGCCGCTCTGCATGATGGCCCGGTGGAACAGCCCGGCCGCGCCGGGAGAGGTCAGGTGGGCGCAGGTGCTGAGGGCGCCGGCGGACTCGCCGAACAGGGTCACGTTGCGCGGGTCGCCGCCGAACGCCGAGGCGTTGCGCCGTACCCACTTCAGGGCGGCCTGCTGGTCCTCCAGGCCGAACGCGCCCGCGCCCGGCTCGCCGGGGTGGGCGAGGAAGCCGAAGACGCCCAGCCGGTAGCCGACGGTGACCACGACGACGTCGCCCCCGGCGACGAGCCGGGAGGCGTCGTAGTCGTGTCCCGCGCCCGACACGAAGCCGCCGCCGTGCAGGTAGACCATGACGGGCCGGGGCCGGCCGCGCTCGCGCGGGGTGGTGACGTCGAGGAACAGGCAGTCCTCCGCCTCGCTGCCGGGCAACCCGGCCAGCGGGTTCGGCGCCTGGGCGCACGCGGGTCCCGGCCGGGTGGCCGCGCGCACGCCCTTCCACGTCGCGGGCGGTTTCGGGGAGCGCCAGCGCAGTTGCCCCACGGGCGGGGCCGCGTACGGGATGCCCCGGAAGACGCGGCGTTCCTTCTGGACGGTGCCGCGCACCAGCCCGGCGTCGGTGCGCACGATCGAGCCGCCTGCGCCGGCCACAGTGCCGCCCACGGTGCCGGCCAGGGCGGGGGCCACAGTGCCGGCCAGGGCGGGGGCCGCAGGCAGCAGCACGGCCGCGACGCCTGCCGCCCCGCACAGAATCCTTTTGATGGTCACGGCCCGAATCTAGGATCCCCGGCTCCCGCCGGGAATGCCGATACGTGCACTCCCGGGTGTACCTACATCCACTCCCGGAGCGCGGGGAACGTCAGGATCGGGGCTGCCTCGTGTCGACGTTGTCGGTCAGGGTCTTGAGGAGTCCGGGCAGTTCGGCCACGGTCCGGGCGGACAGCCCGGCGGTGGTCTCCTCCGCCAGGGAGCGCCACAGTTCCCTGATCCGGGCGACCAGCGCCCTGCCGCTGTCGGTGAGCTCGACGACGCTGGCCCGCTTGTCGGCGGGGGCGGGCCGGCGGCTGATGTGGCCGGTGGCCTCAAGCTTGCGGGTCATGAGAGTGACGCTCGGCGGCTCGCACCCGAGTGCCTCGCTGAGCTGCGCCTGGATCATCGCGCCGGACCGGTCGAGTTCGAGCAGCAGCGCCTCCTGCCCGGGGTACAGCCCGAGCGGGGCCAGCAGCGCGGCCGCCCTGGCCCGGTGGCGGAGGCTCAGCAGGCGGATGGCCTGGTTGAGGGCGTCTGCGTGCTCGAAGTCCACGGTTCCTCCTTGACAAGTTAGTTATGCGCATAACATTATCCGCATAACTAATTCTACGGGATGCAGATCAGGGAGTCGACATGACCGTGAAGGTCGCCGTCATCTACTACAGCGCGACGGGCACGGTGCACGCGCTCGCGCAGGCCGTCGCCGAAGGCGCCGCCTCGACGGGAGCGTCGGTGCGGATGCGGCAGGTCACCGAGTTGGCGCCCGACAGTGCCATCGACGAGAACCCGTTGTGGCGGCGGCACGCGGACGCCACCGCCTCGGCGGGCCGGGCCTCGATCGAGGATCTGGCGTGGGCCGACGCCTTCGCGTTCGGGACACCGACACGCTTCGGCGCGCCCGCCGCGCAGCTCAAGCAGTTCATCGACCAGACCAGCGGGCTGTGGCGGGAGGGCAGGCTGGCCGACAAACCGGTGACGGCCTTCACCTCCGCCTACCACGAGCACGGCGGCAGCGAGGCCACGATCCTGTCGCTGGCCAACGTCTTCTACCACTGGGGGTCGCTGATCGTGCCGACCGGGTTCACCGACCCGGTCGTGTCAGAGGCCGGTGGGAATCCGTACGGCACGTCGTTCTCGGCCGCCTCGGCGAACGGCGGCGGCCCCGGTGCCGCCACGCTGGAGGCCGCCAGGTACCAGGGCCGGCGGCTGGCGCACATCACGGCCAGGTTGCGTTCGAACGCCGAAGCCGTTCCCCAGACCACGTGAACCCGACGTACCCAGGAGATGCTCGTAGTGATCGAGAACAGTAGTGAGACGCGAACCACGACCGGACCCGCCTGGATGGTCCTGACCTTGGTGTGCGCCTGTCAGTTCATGGTGATCCTGGACGCGTCCATCGTCAACGTCGCCCTGCCCTCGCTCGATCGGGAACTCGGCTACACCGACACCGGCCTCGCCTGGGTGGTGAACGGCTACCTGCTCACCTTCGCCGGGTTCATGCTGCTGGGCGGCCGCGCCGCCGACCTGTTCGGCCACCGCCGGCTGCTGGTCGCCGGGCTGCTCGTGTTCTCCGCCGCCAGCCTGGTCGCCGGCCTGGCGACAGGCCCGGGGACCCTGGTGGCGGCACGCGTCGCACAAGGCGTGGGGGCCGCCATGCTCGCCCCCGCGACGCTGGTGGTGATCAACACCTGCTTCACCGAGCCGCGCGCGCGGGTCCGGGCGTTCGGGGCGTGGTCGGCCGCGGGCGGGGTGGGCGGTATGGCCGGCGCGGTCGCGGGAGGTGCGCTCACCACCGGCCTGTCATGGCGCTGGGTGTTCCTGATCAACGTGCCGATCGGCGCACTGCTGATCGTCATGGCCGTGATGTCGCTGGCCGCGACGCGCGCCCGCCGCCGCGAACCGCTCGACATCGCCGGCGCGCTCACCGGGACGGCGGGGCTGGGCGCGCTGATCTACGGAATCATGCGGAGCGCCGAGCACGCCTGGACCTCCGCCCAGGTCGTCTGGCCGGTGACGGCGGGTCTGCTCCTGCTCGGCGCCTTCGTCGCGGTGGAGGCGCGCTTCGCCGCCCGGCCGATGCTGCCGCCGCGGCTGTTCAGGCTTCGCGGGGTGGCCGTCGGCGGCGGCATGCTCCTGCTGTTCGGCGGAATCGCCATCGCGATGTGGTACTTCACCGCGTTGTTCCTGCAGAACGTCCTCGGCTACAGCGCACTCCAGGCAGGTCTCGGGCAGGCGCCCGCGGCGGTGGCCTTCCTGCTGGTCGCCCGTTGGTCGGCCACCCTGCTGCCGAGGACGGGCGGGCGCCCGCCGGTGCTGGCCGGCGGCGCCTTTTTCCTGGCCGGGTTCGGCTGGCTCGCGCAGGCCCAGGCCGGCAGCGGCTACGTCACCGGCCTGCTCGGACCCACGCTGCTCATCGCGGTGGGCATCGGGCTGACCTTCCCCACTCTCATGGCCGCCGCGACAGAAGGCGTCCCCGAGGGCGACGAGGGGATCGTCGGCGGTGTCGCCAACACCGCCAACCAGCTCGGCGGGTCGCTGGGCCTGGCGGTGCTCGCGACGGTCGCCGGCGCCAGGACCGGGGGGAACTCGTCCGCCGAGGCCATCGCCTCCGGCTACAGCCTGGTCTTCCTTGTGGCGGCCGGGCTCGGCGTGGCCGTCGGGGCGGCCGGTCTGCTGCTGCCACGACCCGGACGGTGATCAGCCGAGGAGGAACGGGAGCCGGTCCGCCGACGCGCCCGGTCGCGCCCGCTCCGCCTCGGCCGGTGCCGACCGGCAGCACGTCGCGATCGGATGTCGAGTCGGGGAACAGATCGCCTCCTGCCTCTCGCGGCACCGGGCCGGCCCCTCCGAGGGCGCTCCCATCTGGCTTTGAGGTCGGGCTGCCAAGGTGCCCGTTCATGAGAATCACTTTGCGCCGTTTGCCGGCAGGTGCCGCACTCGGCGCCCTGCTTCTGAGCACGCTCTATGCCCTACCGGCCGCCGCCGTACCGGCTCCGGTGGTGCATGACGGGCGCACCCAGCCGGTGTTCCCGTACGGCGAGGCCGTACGGGAGACCGTCTACGTCGAAGCCCCGATGGACAGCGACCGCGACGGCCGCCGCGACCGGGTGGCCGTGGCCGTGCTGCGCCCGGCGCAGTCCGAGCAGGGCATGAAGGTCGCCACCGTCATGAAGGCGACCCCGTACACGGGCAAGGCGCCGCGCGCCGCGACGGTGCCGGACCCCGGCGTCTTCTCCGAGTGGTACGACGAGTACTTCGTGCCGCGCGGGTACGCGGTCGTCGAGGTCGAGTTGCAGGGGACGGGTCAGTCGGAGGGGTGCCCGACCACCGGCGGCCCGGCCGACACGACCAGCGTGACCGCCGCGATCGACTGGCTCAACGGCCGGGCACCGGCCACCTACGCCGACGGGCGGGCGGCCGTCGCCGGCTGGAGCACCGGCGACGTGGGCATGGTCGGACTGTCCTACGACGGCACGCTGGCGACGGCGGCCGCGACCACGGGCGTCGAGGGCCTGAAGACCATCGTGCCGGAAGGCGCGATCTCCAGCTGGTACGACTACGCCCGCGACCAGGGGGTCGCCTACAACGGCAATCTGGGCACCCGTTACCCCGAGTACCAGGCGAGCCGGGTGGCCAGCCAGAGCGCCACGGCCCGCTGCGGCGAGGTGCTGAAGGAACTCGGGGACGCCGCCGCCGACGACACCGCCGACCGCACGGCCTTCTGGGACGAGCGCGACTACGTCAAGGACGCCGCCGGCATCAGGTCCTCGGTCCTGCTGGCCCAGGGGCTGGCCGACACGAAGGTGCGCAACAGGCACTTCGCGGCCCTGTGGCAGGCGCTGGGCGAGCACGGCGTCGCGCGCAAGCTGTGGCTGCACAAGGGCGGGCACGAGGATCCGCTCGTCACGGGCGGCGCGGCCTGGCAGGAGACCCTGCACCGGTGGATGGACCACTGGCTGTACCGGGTGGACAACGGCATCATGAGCGAGCCGAGGGTGAGCGTGCAGCGCCCGGACTCCTCCTGGCAGACCTCGGCCGACTGGCCGCACCCGGGCAGCCGTCCCACGCATCTGTGGTTCGGCCCGGCGAGCGAGGCGGCCGAGGGCGGGCTGCTGCGCACGCCGTCCGGCAGCGGGACCCAGTCCTTCACGGACGCCCCCGCCCAGAACGAGGCCGTGATGATCTCCGCGCCCGAGGCCGCCGCACCCAATCGGCTGGCCTACCTCACCCCGCCGCTGACCAAGGCCACCCACGTGTCGGGGACGCCGACGGTCCGGGTGCGCCTGTCGTCGAGCACGGCCAGTACGCCGCTCACCGCGCTGCTCGTGGACTACGGCCCGGCAGCCACCCCGTCGCCCGCTCCGTCGCCCGGCCTGTCGGACGGCACGGGGCAGGTGACGGCGGAGCTGGCGCCGGTGCGCAAGCCGGTGACCAAGCTGCCGATCGTCAGCCGGGGCGCGCTCGACGTCAAGAACCGGCACTCCCTGGAACGGCCCAGCCCGCTGGAGCCGGGCAAGGCCCACACCGTCAGCCTGCGCCTGCACGCGGTCGATCACGTCTTCCCCGAGGGGCACCGCGTCGGCCTGGTGATCGTGGCCAACGACAAGGACTACATCGCCACCGACCCGGCGGCGGGCAGGCTCACCCTCGGCCTGCGGGCCAGCCACCTGGTGTTGCCCACCGTGGGCGGGAGGTAGCCCCGTCAGCGGATCGCGTAACCGCCGAGCGAGGGTTCCAGGGCGTCGAAGGCGACCACCGCGTGGCCTTCGACGATCCCGGCGATCTCGTCGTCGCCGCGCCCTTCGAGGGTGAGGCGCATCGTCTCGTCGAACAGCAGCCGGTGGACGCAGCCCAGCTGTGCGGCCGCGACACGGGGCACGTGTCGTCCGGCCCGGCGCCGGTCTCCTCGGCGAGGACCTGGGCCATGACCTTCTCCCTGTCGTCGTGGAACTCCCGCAGCCTGGCCACCAGCGCCGGGCTATCGGTGATCATTTTGGCGAACTCCGGGCCGGAGAAGCCGATGACGGGCCTCCACCGCCTCCACCGCGTTCACCGGCGACTCCGTGAAGGACTATCTCAAGGCGATCTCCCGCACCCCGCTCCTGACCGCGCAGCAGGAGGTGGCGCTGGGCGAGCGCATCGAAGCGGGCGCGCTGGCGCGGCAGCGGCTCGACGCAGGGGGCGCCCTGCCCCTGCTCGACCTGGTCCAGGAGGGCACGATCGGGATGATGCGCGCAGTGGAGAAGTTCGACCACCGGCGCGGCCTGAAGTTCTCCACGTACGCCACCTGGTGGATCAAGCAGGCCGTCGGCCGTGCCCTGACCGACCAGAGCCGGACCATCCGCGTCCCCTCGCACATGGTCGAGGTCGTCAACCAGGTCGCCCGCACCCGCCGTGACGTCCAGCAGCGCACCGGCGAGGACCCGGCGCCCGAGCGGCTCGCCGCCGAGCTCGGCCTGCCGCTGGAGAAGGTGAAGCTGGCGCTGCGCCACACGGGCGAGCCGGTGTCGCCGCACACGCCGGTCTCCGGCGAGGGCGACACCGAACTGGGCGACCTCATCGCCGACGCCGCCCCGGACCCGGGTGAGGAGGTCGCGGACTCGTTGCTGCGCCACCACATGGACCGCGCGCTCGCCACGCTGACCGAGCGCGAGGCCGAGGTGCTCGCCCGCCGTTACGGCCTGTCCGGTGGCGAGCCGCAGACCTTCGACGAGATCGGCCGCCGCTACGGCCTGAGCCGCGAACGCATCCGCCAGATCGAGGTCAAGGCGATGCGGAAACTGCGCCACCCCGCCCGCGCCCGCGAACTCGCCGGCCTGCTGGCCTGACCGCCGCCCCAGGAAGCCGATCATGGAACCGGCCGCGCCGCACGACCTGCGGGACGGCACGCACCGGATGCCCGGCCCGGGCACCACGAACGTGGACCACCCGCGCTCCGGCATTCGGGGCTCCCCAGCCGTTGACTACTGTCGGCGACGGATCGATTATCTAGGGTAGTCACTTGTCGAGAGGGGAACCCCTGTGTCCATGTCCTCCGCCGATCGGCTGCGCCTGCGCTTCGAACTGCTCGACACCGACGGCAGCTCGGTGCTGACCCGCGCGGACTTCGTCCTCTACACCTCCCGGGTGTGCCGGGTACTGGGGGTGGCCGACGGCTCGCCCAAGGCCGAGGCCCTGGCGGCGGCCTGCGGCCGCTACTGGGAGAACCTCGCCGCATCGGCCGACCGGGACCACGATGGGAGGGTGACCTTCGAGGAGTACGCAGCGCTCTCGCACGACCCGTCCTGGTTCGCCGCGCACGGCGAGGCGTACGCGGTGGCGATCGCGGCCGTGGGCGACCTGGACGACGACGGGCTCATCGAGCGCGACGACTTCCTGGGACTGCACAGCGCGGCGGGCTTCCCGCTGGCGTACGCGGCCAGGCTGTTCGGCGACCTCGACCGCGGCGTGACCGGCAGGGTGAGCACGGCCGACTTCGCCGCCTTCGTCCGCGACTACTACACCAGCGCGGCCGACCTGCTCTGACCTCGGAGGTCACACGTCCGGCGCGAGCCCTCGGCCCCGGACGAGCGGCAGGTAGACCTCGTCCACGATGTCGACGAGGACGTCGTCGGGCGCGGTGGGGGCCCCGCGCACGACGAACTCGTTGCGCAGCAGGACGACGGCCGAAGTGGCCACACGGGGGTGCAGCGCCTCCGGCGCGGCCTCGCCGCGCGCGACCGCGCGGCCGAGGACCAGCAACCACGGCGCGGCCACGGCATCGCCGGACTGGTCCTGAAGCTGCCCCAGCAACTCGGCCGTGCCGCCGGCGGCGGCGAGCAGGTCGCGCAGGACCGCGCCGAGCGGCGAACTCCAGGTGCGGTTGGCCTGCCGCAGCAGTTCGAGGGCGTCCTCGCGCAGGCTGCCGGTGTCAGGTGGCTGCACGGTCGTGGCCAGTCGCCGGTAGGCGGCGATGCCGAGCGCGAGCCGTCCCGGCCAGCGGCGGTAGATCGCGTTCTTGTTGGTGCCCGCGCGGGCGGCGACCCGGTCCATGGTGAGCCCGGCGTAGCCGGACTCGGTCAGCTCCGCCGCCGCGGCGCTCAGGATCGCCTCCTCCAGCGCGGCGCCGCGCCGCCTGCGGGCGGGCCGTCCCGCTGAGTCCGTCATGGTCGTACCTTACCGCAAAGGGCTTGTATATGGAGTGATTCGCCATTACGGTACGGCAAGTACCCTAACTGAGGAGATTCTTGCCATGCGTGCCCAAGGCATCAGCTACGACACCGGCTTCCTGCACCACGGGACGTTCTCCCGCGAGCTGTACGAGCCCGAGACCGTCGCGCGTGAACTTCACGTCATCCGCGACGACCTGCACTGCGACGCCGTCCGCATCATGGGCGGCGACCCGGAGCGCCTGGAGCACGCCGCCGCCTGCGCCGCCGAACTCGGCCTGGAGGTGTGGTTCTCGCCCTACCCCCTCGAACTGCCCGCCGACCGGGTGCTCGCGCTGTTCGCCGACTGCGCCGAACGCGCGGAGCGGCTGCGTGAGCGCGGCGCCGAGATCGTGTTCGTCGCCGGCGCCGAACTGAGCCTGATGAACCCCGGCTTCCTGCCCGGCGACACCCTCGCGGAGCGGACCCGCTTCCTGACCGGATCCCCCGCCGAGCTGCCCGCGCGCGTCGGCGAGGTCAGCGCGCGGGTCAACGACTTCCTCGGCCGGGCCGTGCCGCTCATCCGCGAACGCTTCGGCGGCAAGGTCACCTACGCCGCCGTGCCGCTGGAGCACGTCGACTGGGAGCCGTTCGACATCGTGGGCCTCGACCTCTACCGGACCGCCGAGGTCGCCGACCGGTTCGCCGCGGGCGTGCGGGCCGCCGTGGCCCAGGGCAAACCGGTCGCGATCACCGAGTTCGGCTCCGCCGGCTACCGGGGCGCGGGCGATCTGGGCGGTGCCGGTCTGGACGTCGTCGAGTACGACCCGGCCACCCGCAGGCCGCTGCGGCTGAGGAAGCCCTGCGTCCGCGACGAGCCCGGCCAGGCGGCGTACCTGCGTGAGCTGCTTGAGGTGTTCGACGCCGAAGGCGTGGACAGCGCCTTCGTCTTCACCTTCGCGCTCTACGACCACCCGCACCGCCCGGACGGCGACTCCCTCGACGACCTGGACGCGGCGAGCTACGGCATCGTCAAGATCCTCGACGGCCGCGACGGCGCGAGCCACCCCGGCCTGCCGTGGGAGCCGAAGGCCGCCTTCGCTGCCGTCGCCGACCACTACAGCAGGCGCTGACCTGCGGGACGGCTCCGCACGCGGCCGGCTCGCCTTCGGCTGAGGCGGCAGCGTCAGATCCTGGCGCGCGCGGCCAGCTCCACGGTGACCAGGACGGCGATCGCCTCGGCCGCCACCAGCGCGACCAGCACCACCAGCTGCACCACCCCGGCCTGCACCGGGCTCGCACCCCCCAGCAGCATCCCCACGAACGCCCCCGGCAGTGTCACCAGACCCACCGTGCGCGTCTGGTCCAGCGCCGGGACCAGCGCCTGGCTGGCCGCCGGGCGGCAGATCTCCAGCGCCGCCGCCCGAGGCGTGAACCCCAGCGACAGCGCCGCCTCCACCTCTCCCTTGCGCAGCCTCAGCTCGTCGAGCGCCCGCCGGCCCGCCAGCGTGGTCGCGGTCAGGCAGCCGTCCAGCAGGATGCCCGCGATCGGGATGACCACGATGCCCCGGGCGGAGATCACGCCGCCCGCCAGGAGGATGCCGAACACCGGAGCCACCCCCGCCGCGATCGGCACCCCGGCCCACCACACCGAACGGCCCTTGGCGATCCTGCGGCCGGCGGTGAGGGTGGCGACGCCGTACATGAGGGCGACGAACGCCGCCACCAGCGGCGCCGAGCCGACCACCCAGACGATCACCAGCGAAACCGCGCCGAGCTGCACGGCCGCGCGCACGCACGCGGTCACCACCGCCCTGCCGTGGCCGAGCCGGCCGAGCCCGGCCACCGCCGCGCCGAGCAGCACCAGCAGGGCCAGCACCACCGGGAGAGCGGCGGTGATCGAGACCAGAGACGGCTGGCCGCCGGGGGACACACCGTCGAACATGGTCGGGCTCCGTAGGCTGGCGGTTCCCGACGATCATCGCACGCGCAGGGGGAGAGGGACGGCCTGGTACGTGACGGTAAGGTGGGGTGTGCGGAATCTGACGGCTGACTGCTCCTCCTGCTTCGGGCTGTGCTGCGTGGCGCTGCCGTTCGAGAAGTCCGCCGATTTCGCGATCACCAAGCCCGCCGGGCGGCCGTGCCCCAACCTGGAGCGTGACTTCTCCTGCGGCGTGCACGCGCGGCTGCGCCAGAAGGGGTTCGCGGGCTGCACCGTCTACGACTGCTTCGGCGCCGGCCAGCACGTCGCGCAGGTCACCTTCGGCGGCCGCGACTGGCGCTCCCACCCCGAAACGGCCGAGCCCATGTTCGCCGCCTTCCCCGTCGTCCGGCAGTTGCACGAACTGCTGTGGTACCTCGCGCAGGCGCTGGAACTGCCCGCCGCCGCACCGGTGCACGCGGCGGCCGCGCGGCAGCGGGACCGCGTCGGGGCGCTGGCCGACGGCGGGCCGGACGACCTGCTCGCCGTCCGGGTGGGGGAGGTCCGCGCCGAGGTCAACGAGGTGCTGCTGCACGCCAGCGAACTCGCCAGGGCGGGCGTGGCGGGCAGGAAGGAACGACGCGGCGCCGACCTGATCGGGGCCCGGCTGCGGGGCGCCGACCTGCGCGGGGCCAACCTGCGCGGCGCCTACCTCATCGGGGCCGACCTGCGGGGCGCCGATCTGTGGCTGGCCGATCTGATCGGCGCCGACCTGCGCGGCGCCGACGTGCGTGGGGCCATGCTGGACGGCAGCCTGTTCCTGACCCGGTTCCAGATCGACGCGGCGGTAGGAGACCGGGCGACCACCCTGCCCGCCGGCCTGCCCGCGCCCGCCCGCTGGCTCGCCTGAGCCCGCCGGCCACCCAAGGCGCCCTCGCGAGGGGTCGGCGGTCCTTGTGGACGCCAGGTGCCGTGTGTACCATCGACCCGGTTATTAATAGGAAACTTTCCTATGAGTTAGGCCGATGCGCCCTCCCATGCCCCCGACCCCGTGGAGCGCCCGCATGCCGATCGACCTGCCGTTCGCCGAGGCCAGAGCGTACGCCCACGGACGGGCGCCCGCACCTCTCCTCGACCTCGTCGGCGCGATGGCCGGCCAGGCCGCCGCCACCGGGGCGAGCCTGGGCGTGTTCGAGGCGCTGTCCCGGGGCCCGCGCCACGCCGAGGCGCTCGCCGGTGACCTCGGTTGCGACCCCTCGGGCCTGGCCCGCCTGCTCGCCCTGCTGCACACCACCGGCTACCTGGAACTCACCGACCACGGTTACGGCAACGCCCCCGTCGCCGCCGCGTGGCTGTGCCCGCCCGCCACCTATGGCCACGTCCTGCGCGTCTGGCAGGCGGTACTCGGTGAGCTGTGGGCCGATCTCGCCCCGGCGATCAGGACCGGGAGGCCGCGCGGCGACCTCACCGCCTGGCTGGCGGAGCGGCCCGAGGTGTCGATCCCCTTCCAGTCCCTGCAGCGCGGGCTGGCCCAGTGGCTCGCCGAAGAGGTGGCCTGGCTGGTCCCGCTGCCGGAGGGCCCGCTTCGGCTGCTGGACCTCGCCGGTGGGCACGGCGCCTACAGCCTGGCCTTCTGCGCCGTCCACCCGGGACTGACCGCGACCGTGACGGACCTGCCGGAGGCGCTCGGCGAGGGCGGCCACGGCCGCGTCGAGTGGCGGGCCGCCGACCCGCTCCTCGACCCCGTCGCGGGCCGCTACGACGTGGTGCTGTTGTGCGACGTGCTGCACGGCTTCCCCGCCGCACAGGCCCGGCGCCTCGTGGACGGCGCCGTGTCCGCCACCGTGCCCGGCGGCCGGGTGGTGATCCTCGAGACCGTCGCCGGAGCGCGCGCTGGGGTCGCGGAGACCGCGTTCACCGCGGGGTTCGATCTCAACCTGTGGCACACCCAGGGCGGTGGCGTCCTCGACGTACCGACGATCACCGGCTGGCTCGCCTCGGCGGGCTGCGGCCCGATCGAGCACCGCGACCTGAGCCGCTCGGCGACGCACACGCTGATCACCGCCCGGCAGCCGTGGCGCACTCTGTGAGAGCGCCATCGGCGATCACCTGGTGGGCGGCACGATGTGCAGGTGGGGGTAGACGCCGGTGACGACGCGGTTGAGGGCCACGACGGTCATGTTGTAGAAGATGTGGACGGCGATGGCGACCGGCAGTCCGTGCTCGAACATGACGAGGAACAGCGACATGCCGAAGTACCAGGAGAAGATCCAGCCGAGGACGCCCTGGTAGGTGTGGCCGTTGCGGAAGCGTCCGTTGCTGGCGAGCACGGCGGCGGCGACGAACCACGGAGAGAGGAGCAGGATCTCCCGCATCCGCCCCGCCGTGGCGAAGTCGGCCACCGGGACGAGCACGTCGGCGAACAGCCAGCGGACGGGGTGCAGGTCGGCGAAGCCGAGCACGAGGAAGTCCATGAACCTGGCGCCCGCGATGGCGGCGTAGAACAGAACGAACCGGAAGGCGATCTCCTCCAGTGCGCTCGACACGAACACCGGGAACGGCCGGAGAACCACGACCTGGCCCTCCTCCGCGCCGAACCTGGCCAGGTACCGCTGGGCGTCGCGGCTGCGGATCGTGAACACGAGCGACATCAGCACGCCGACCGCGAGCACCGGCCAGATGAGCGTCAGCGCGTCCTTGAAACCCAAGGGCGACTGTAAGAACGTGTCGAGCCGGAAGGGGATGACGTCGGGCGCGAGCCATTCGAGCCCGACCACGAGCAGGGCGGACGCCGCGAATCCGAAGGGGAGGGTGGAGCAGGCCACGGCAAAGGCCGAACGTCGCATCGATGAGCCTCCTGGGGGGGAACTCCTCCCTCCATCATGGGCTCAGTCGGGCAGCGCGGTGAGTACCTTCTTGGACGACTGCTGGAAGACCACCAGGGTCCTGAACCCGACCACCTCCCGGCGCTTGGCCAGATGGTCGACGAGGAAGGCGTGCAGCCGCTCGTTGTCCTGCACCGCGACCCTGATCCAGAAGTCGTCGCCACCCGCGACGACCAGCACCTCAAGGACCTCGGGCAGCGCGGCCACCGCCTCCTGGAAGGAGTCGATCACGCTCCGGCTGAGCGGCCGCACCTGCGCCGAGACGAGCGCCTGCACCCGACGGTTGAGCTTGGCCAGATCGAGTTCGGCCCGGTAACCGGTGATGACCCCCCGCTCCCGCAGTGCGCGCACCCGCTCCAGGCAGGTGGAGGGGGCGATGCCGAGCCTGCGGGCGAGTTCGCGATTGGACACCCGCGCATCCAGTTGGAGCTGGGTGACAATCGCCGAATCAAGTTCGTCCATGGACACCTATTCTGGCAGAGGGCCGGTCAAACGATCGGATGAGCGGCCGTTGGACTGGGCGTTTGCTTAGCATTCCGGCATGAATACCAAACTGGTCATGGTCCTGCGCGACGACCTCCCCCGCGGGCTCGCCGTCAACGCGGCGGCCGTGCTCGCGCTCAGCCTCGGCGGGCGGCTCGACGGCTGGCTGGGTGCCGACGGGAAGGACGCCTCCGGCGGCGTCCACGCCGGGCTCAACACCCACCCCGTCCCGGTGGTCACCGCCACCGGCCGGGAACTGCGCGAACTGCGCGAGCGCGCGGCCGACCGGTCCGAGCTGCGGGTGGTCGCCTTCAACGAGGTCGCCAGGCGCTCACGCGACTACGACGACTACCTCGCCGCCCTGGAGGCGACCCCGGGGGAGGAGATCGGCTATGTGGGCGCGCTCGTCTTCGGCCCGCGCGGGCCGGTCACGAAGCTGACCAAGCGGTTCCCGCTGATGCGGTGACCGCTCAGACGTGCTTGGTCGAGCCGCCGTCCACGATCAGGTCGGCGCCGGTGACGCTGGCGGCCTGCGGTGAGGCGAGGTAGGCGACGAGCGAGGCGACCTCGCCGGGCTCGACCAGCCGCCCGGTCGTCATGCCCATGGTGGCGGGCAGACCGGCCAGCAGGTCCTCGTGCCCGACGCCGAGCGCGGCGGCCAGTTGCGCGCCGTACCCGCCGGGGGCCTCCCACATCGCGGTGCGCACCGGTCCTGGCGAGACCGTGTTCACGCGCACGCCCAGCGGCCCGAACTCCTCGGACAGGGCCTTGCCCAGCGTGGTGAGCGCGGCCTTCGCGGTCGTGTACGGCACCGGCCCGCCCTTGGGCACGCGGGCGCCGATGGAGGAGACGTTCACGATCGCGCCCCTGGCGCGCAGCAGGTCCGGCAGGGCCGCCCGCGTGGTCCGCACGGCGGACAGGAAGTTCAGCTCCAGCATGGCCGTCCAGTCGGCGTCGTCCCATTCGAGGAAGCCGCGCACGCCGTCGCCGTCACCGCCGCCCACGTTGTTCACCAGGATGTCGAGGTCGCCGCCGAGCGCGTCGAGGGCCTGCGCGACCAACTGGGCCGGGGCGCCGGGCGCCGCGAGGTCGGCGGTGAGCGTGACGCAGCCGGTCGCCGCGAGTTCGGGGGTGAGGCTCCGGGCGGCGGCCGCGACGCGTACGCCTTCGGCGGTGAGCGTCCTGACGATCTCCAGGCCGATGCCCCGGCTGGCGCCGGTCACGAGTGCGGTCTTTCCCTCAAGGTTCAGGTTCATGACACGAGATGCTACATGAATGTAGCAACTTCTTGGCAAGTGGGATGTTTCGAGTAGCATGTTCGGGTGATGGCGCAACGACAGCAGGCGAAGCGGGCCGACTCCCAGCGGACCGCCCGGACGATCCTCCAGGCGGCCGAACGGGTTCTCGCCGACAATCCGGCCGCGACCATGGAGCAGGTCGCGGAGGCCGCCGGGGTCTCGCGGACCACCGTCCACCGCCGCTTCGCCACCCGCGACGTGCTGCTGGACGAGCTCGCCACCTGGGCCGCCCGGCAGTTCGCCCAGGCGGTCGAGGACTCACGCACCGAGACCACGCCGCCGCTCGTCGCTCTCTACCAGGTCACCGTCAACGTGCTGCGGGTCAAGACGAGCTGGTCGTTCGCCATGCACCACGCCGCCGTCAACGCCCACCCCGAGGCGGCCAGGGTGAACGCCGAGGTGCGCGCGGGCTGCGACCGCCTGTTCCGGCGTGCGCGGGAGGCGGGCGTGCTGCGGGCCGGGGTCGACCTCGACTGGGCCAGGCGCGTCTACTACGGCCTCATCCACGAGGCCGCGCAGGAGAACGGCGACGTCGACGTGCTCGCCACCCGGGTGCTGGACACCCTGCTGCGCGGCGTGGGATAGCCGACTGAAGCAGGCACCGGTCTTGGGACCGGCCGCGCTAGTCGCCCGGCCGCTGGATGAGGTTCCCGGCGTGCACGACCGCCGAGAGCGCGCCTCGGTCGCCGGTGCGCTCGAAGACGTCGAGGGCCGTGTCGGCGAGCTTGATCACGTGGGCGTCCGCGTGCTCGACGGCCTGCTCGAACACCTCCTCCGGCGTGTGCGCGGCGACCGGCAGGGCCTCGCCCGGCAGCGGCTCCGCCGGTCCGTACGCGGCCACGACGGCGGCGCTGGCCGCCCAGGCCGCGTTGAAGCTGTCCACCCACTGTGAGCGGGGCAGCGCGGGAAGCGTCCGCAGCACGGCCGTGGGCGCGGTCGCCGTGTGGACCAGCATGATGCCGGAGCCGTGCCCGTGCGACAGGTAGCGCAGGGTCGCGGCGTCGGCCAGCCGCGTGAGCCGCCGCCTTGCCTCGCCGGGGTCGGCGGCGGGCTCCAGCGAGGCCAGTGCGGCGGACCAGCCGCCGAGTCCGGCCAGCTGATCGAGCCGGTGGTTGATGCCTCTGGCCTGCTCGGGCACCTGGGGCACGGCGTCGAGGGCCGCGTCGAAGTCCGCCGTCCCCGCCGGGGCCACCACACCGGGCACACTCTGCCAGCGCGCCGCCCAGTAGCCGAGCGCCTGCGCGAACTCCGCCAGCCGGGGCGCGTCCTCCTGCAGGAGCAGTGCGCGCACCGCGTGCCCGGTACGGATCACCCCGTGTGTCGCACCGGCGGCGATGCCGGGCAGCAGCCGGGGCCACCACGTCTCCAGCACCTCGCGCCACGGCCGGCTGTCCACCTCGTGCTCGAAGAAGGTGAGCCAGTCGCCCAGCCGATGCGGATCGCCCATCGCGGGCCGCCACTCGGCGGGGTCGATGGGCCACAGCCCGCGTGGCTTCTCCTCCAACTGCCCGACGTACTGGTCGAGCCAGCGGTGGACCACGTCCTCGTGCCCGTGGGCGACCAGGGATTCGGCGGCCATCGGCGCGTGGTTGGTGAGCCAGCCCTCGAATTCCGGACCCAGTCGGTGCAACCGCTCGTACGCCTCGTTCAGCGTCCCATCACCACTCATGCCCGCACGATAACCACGCGCGCCGCCGATCTCTTCGGCCCTCGACCGGGTTTCGGCTCCGCCTTTGGTCCTAGGTCGGCAAAGACGTCTTTCCACCGGGACGGCCCATGCCCGCCGCTCCCGAGGACCAGTCCCAGCCGGTGATCGTGGCCCGCATCAGCTCGGCGGCGGCGGGCAGGCGGGTGTCCGTACCCCAGAGCAGGGTGAGCGTGCGGTGGCACTCCGGGCTGTCGACGGCGATCCACGCGACGGGCGCGCTGATGGGGGAGCGCCGGGCCATCTCGGGCGTGAGGGTGAGGCCGAGCCCCGCGGTCACCAGAGCCTGGACGGCGCCGGGCTCGTCGCCCTCACAGACGATCCGAGGGGTGAGGTCCTTCGTGGCGAAGAGCCGGTCGAGCACCCGGCGCTGCCAGTGCCCCCTGCGGGTGGTGACGAACGGCTGGTCGGCGAGGTCTTCCACGCTCACCGACGTACGGCCGGCCAGCGGGTGCCCGAGCGGCGCGACCAGCCACACCGGCTCGTCGAGCAGCCGCACGGCGGTCAGCCCCTCAGCGGGGATCGGCTGCGAGGCGACGCACAGATCGACGTCCTGGGCCCGCAGGCGGCGCGACATCTCCTCGGCGCCGAGCTGGTGGATCTCGACCTCGACCTGCGGGTGGGCGCGTTTGAAGGCCGCCAGCGGCCCGGTGAGGGTGAAGAAGGTCTCAGCCGCCAGCCGTACGGTGCCGAACCCCGCGCCCGCGGCCTCCGCGACGGCCCGCACCCCGGCGTCGAGCTCGCCGAGGGAGCGTTCGACGTAACCGGCGAACAGCCGTCCGGCGTCGTTCAGCCGGAGGCGTCCGGCGCGGTCGAACAGCGGGGTGCCCAGCTCGCTCTCCAGCCGGGCGACGGTACGGCTCAGCGACGGCTGGGCCACGCGGAGTTCGTCGGCCGCGCGGCTGAGGTGTTCCAGCCGGGCCACCACCAGAAACTGCCTCAGCGAGTTCAGATCCATCATGCCTCCACGAGCATATCTCCATAGCAATATTAATCTTAGACAAGATAGCCGCTGAATCATATTGTCGGGCCGTCAGGGAAACGAGGACAGAACGAGGAGGACCTCCCATGGTCGCCGAGGCGGAAAGGCTCCGGCCGTCCGAGTGGATACTGCGGGCCGTCGTCAGCGCGCACGTGGTGGCGGCGATCGGCCAGCCCGTGTTCGCCGGCGTCTACATGAGCGGTGATTACGACGGGCTGATGATGCATTCGACCGGGGCCGACGTGGTCACCTCGATCGGCTACGCGCAGTTGGTCGTGGGGATCGTCGTGTGGGCCAGGTCGCGCCGATCCTGGCCCTTCTGGGCGACGGCGGGCGTCGTGGCGGCCGAGACGGTGCAGTACTTCGCCGGGTTGTGGGGGGCGTTGTGGCTGCACTTCCCTTTGGGGGTGGCGACGGTGGTCGCGCTCGTCGTGCTGTTCATCGCGATCTGGTCGCGGCCGCTGTCGTGGCAGAAGGAGGTGCGGGATGCGTGAGCGGGTCCGAGGGGTGAGCAGGCGGCGGGTGTTCGGCATCGGCGGGGCACTCGGGCTGATGGCGGCCACCGGCCTGACGGCGACGGCGGCGCTGTCGCGCACCTCGCCGTACACGGGTGCCGAGTTGCGCAGCGAACTGCCGCTGCCGCCGCCGTTCCAGGTGCCGCTGCCGATCCCGCCGGTGCTCAAACCCGTCGGTACCGTCGCAGGCGCCGACCGGTACGAGATCACCCAGCGGGAGACGAGCGCGGAGATCCTGCCCGGGGTCAGGACGCCGCTGTGGACGTACGAGGGCGGTTTCCCCGGTCCGACGATCGAGTCGCGGCGCGGCCGTCCGGTGACGGTGACCCACCGCAACCTGCTGCCGGTGCCGACGGTCGTGCACCTGCACGGCGGGCACACCCCCGCCGCCTCCGACGGATACCCGACCGACCTCGTGCTGCCCGAACACTGGCACGACACCGCCCACGGCGGGCATGTGATGCACGACCCGAGGGCGGTGCGGTCACGGGTGACCCGCGACTACACCTTCCCGCTGGACCAGAGGGCGGCGCTGCTGTGGTACCACGATCACCGGATGGACTTCACCGCCCCGGCGATCTGGCGCGGGCTGGCCGGGCTCCACATCGTGCGCGACGACGTCGAGGACGCGCTCGGCCTGCCGTCCGGGGCGCGCGAACTACCGCTGATGATCGCCGACCGGGCGTTCGCCGCCGACGGCGCCCTGACCTACCCGGCCCTCGACCCGGCCCTGCGCGGGCGGCCCGGGGTGCACGGGCCGTACCTTGCCGGGGTGCTGGGCGATGTGATCCTGGTCAACGGGGCGCCCTGGCCGGTGCACGAGGTGGACGCCGCCCGCTACCGGTTGCGGATCCTGAACGCCTCCAACGCCCGCCACTACGAACTGGAGGCCGTCGCCGACGACGGGCGGGTGCTGGAACTCGTGCAGGTCGGCGCCGACCTGGGGCTGCTCACGGCACCGGTGGCCCACAGGTCGCTGCCGATCGCCCCGGCCGAGCGCTACGACGTGGTCGTCGACTTCTCCCAGGTGCCGGTCGGCGGCCGGGTGCGGCTGGTCAACCGGCTGGGCTCCGGCCGGACCCGTGAGGTGATGGCCTTCCGTGTCGCCCGCAAGGCCGCGGACGCGAGCCGCGTCCCGCGCACCCTCGCGAGGGACGTGCCGGAGTGGCGGCGGTCGGAGGCGGTGCGGGTGCGGGACCTGTCGTTCCGCGCCGGGCGGATGCACGGCAGGCACGGGTGGGTGATCGGCGGGCTGCCGTTCGACCCCGTCCGCACCGACGTGACCGCCCGCCTGGGCGAGGTGGAGGTGTGGCGGCTGATCGCCGACGTCCACCACCCCGTGCACCTGCACCTGGTCGGCTTCCGGGTGCTGTCACGCGGCGGCGGGCCGCCGCTGCCGCACGACGCGGGATTGAAGGACACGGTGTCACTGCGGCCGGGAGAGTCGGCGGAGATCATCACCCGCTTCGAGGGGTATCGCGGGCGCTACCTGTTCCACTGCCACAACGCCGAGCACGAGGACATGGGCATGATGGCCAACCTGGAGATCGTCTGAACTCAGCCGGTCTCGCCGAGCAGCAGCCCGGCGGCCACCGCAGCCCCGTCGGTGCGGACCGTCGCCGCCACGGCCGCCGCGCGCGCCCGGGTCTCCGGATTCAGGACGGCCGCGAGCGCGGCCGAAAGCGACTCGGCGGTCGGCACCGGGCCGTCGTGCGCGACGCCGACGCCCAGTTCGGCCACCCGCCCCGCCCAGTACGGCTGGTCCGCCACCTGCGGCACCACGACCTGCGGCGTACCGGACCTGGTCGCGGCCGTCGTGGTCCCCGCGCCCCCGTGGTGCACGACGGCCGCCACCCGTCCGAACAACGCCTGGTGGTTGACCTCCCCGACGACGAAGCAGTCGTCCTGCCCGTCTACTACGGACAGGTCCGCCCAGCCCCTGGACACGACCGCGCGGCGGCCCTGGGCACGGACCGCCTCGACGGCCTGCCCGGCGGCATCCGCGGCCCCGTGCATCGGCATGCTGCCGAACCCCACGTACACGGGCGGCTCCCCGTCCGCGAGGAACTCCGCCAGCCCGGCCGGGAGCGGCCGCTCGTCCTGGACGATCCACGCCCCTGTCTGCACGACGCCGAGCTCCGGCCCGTCCCGCCACGGGTCCAGGACCGGATCCGACGCCAGCCACGGCCGCTCGCCTTCGGCGTAGTCGCGGACGTGCCCCACCGGCGGCAGCCCGGCCGCAGTCCGGTTCGAGTTGAGTGCCTCGCCGAACAACTCGTCGGCAGTCCGAGCGTCCAGTTCCCACAGCACCCGGTTGTCCGTCACCTCGGGCGGGAACGGCCGGCCCGGGTAGGCCAGGGGAGCGCGGTGCGGCGAGGGCAGGGTGAGCTGCTGGAAGGTCACGGACACGCAGCGGATGCCGAGCATCTCGGCCACCGACCGCGCGCCCGCCGCCGCGGGCAGCATGCCCGTAGCGACCAGCACGTCGCATCCCTCTGCCGCCGCCGTGACCGTCTCGAACTGCCCGGCGATCAGCTCCGCCGCCCGCTCGGGCAGTGTCGTCGGCCGCGGCGCCGAGGTCGTGAGCGCCCGAGCCGACGGGCCGACCGGCACCAGCGGCGCGCCGACGTGGGCGAGACGCCGCTCGAACACCTCGTCGGGCGGTGCGCACACCCGCACCTCGGCGCCGCGCTCCCGCAGCCGCGCCGCGAGCGCCACCAGTGGCTCGACATCTCCGCGCGATCCGTACGTCGACATCAGCACACGCATTCGCATCCCCGTTTCCGCAGTTGACAGGCTTGGCCGTCTGATTCTGCGGCACCTGCCCGGTCTTGCCGCAAGCCCCCCACTCCGCTATACCTTGACAGTGGAAGGGTGCCCCGGGTCCGGACCCTTCAACACGGAATCCGCGCGGTGGCGCCTGCCGCGTGCGTCTCATACCCGCCGTCGATCTTCGCGGTGCGGCAAGGCGACTTGTTCCACTCCGAACGGCGGCATCATGCCGCATCCCTTGATCATGACCGCCGTGTCCGTTGTCAGGAAACGAGCTCCTGTGTCTCCTCCAGACCCGGACCTGGTTCCGCGCTGAAAAAATCTACTTTGTAAAGGCGTTCAGTCGTGGAACGTCGGAACTCAGGCGCCGCCAGAGGGTGAGCAGGTGGCGCACTTTCTGACGTCGGTGGCGCGGATGTGGGACGACGTGGTGCGCTCGTGTGCCCATCAGCGGGTGTTCTGCGGGGTGGACTGTGTGGACGGGTGGCTGGCCCGCGAAGAGCTGGCGCGGGGTTATGTGATGGATCTGGGTACGTTGTGGCGGTTGGCGAGGGGGGTACACCGGGCGGCTGGATCGGGGCCATGTGCGCCGGGTTCCGGTTGAGGCGACGGCGTACTTCGCGGAGGCCGGGCTGCGGGGGGCGTTCTGGGGGTTGCCCGCTGAGTGAAACGTGGCGGCTCCTCCGTCGATGGAAGGGGCGGCACGGGAGATCATCATTTGCGGTGAGCGATCTTCTGTGTCCTCATGGCTGGTCGTACCACTGGGGTTCGGCGACGCTCTGGGAGTCGGGGGCGGGTCCGGCTTCGGGGCCGGGCTTGATGTAGAGGTCGAGGCCGTCGCTGCTGCTCTTCTTGCCGCCGTCGACGATCCAGGCGTCCTTGACGCGCTCGGCTGGGACGGACTGGTCGAAGTAGCCGCCGTCGGCGTGGTCCCAGAGCAGGCGGTAGTGGACGGTGAGGCCGCGTTCGCGGAGTGCGGCGCGTACGGTTTCCACGGTCTTGCCGCTGAGGGTGTAGCCGTCGAGGGGTTCTTGTCCCTGGTCGTAGAGGTCCGTTTCGGCGTAGCGTTCTCCGGGTCTGGCGGCGCGGCCGATGCCGAAGGCGATGCGGCCGGGGTAGTCGGAGGGGACGGAGAAGGCGGCGCAGTGGGCGCTGTCGCAGTTCTTCGGAGTGGATCTGCCGAGGTGACCGCTCCATTCGAAGCCGCCGGGGGCGATGGGGCCGAGCATGGTGCCGACGTACTTGGGCTCGGTGGGGATGATCTTGACGGTGACGTTGAGGCCGACGGCGCGAAAAGCCTCCTCGAAGCGTTCGCGCTCGGCGGTGGGGTCGATGACGGTGACGGTGAACTGGTCGGCGTCGCGGTTGATGGCGACGGCGGCGTTGGCGTACTCGGTGGCGGGGCCGCCGGGTGGCAGGGTGAGGGCGAGCGTGACGGCGGCGGCGAGGGTGGCTGCGGCCGTACCGAGGATGAGCAGGCGGCGGGGTTTGCGGCGGGCCGGTGCCGGTGCTGGGGCGGGTTCTTCGGACATGATGGCGTTCATGAGGGCGCGGGCGGCGGGTCCGGTGGGCTGGGCGGCGGGGTGGTCGGCGAGGTCGCGGTCGTGGATCGGGGTGAGGTCGGCGAGGCTCATACGGTGCTCCGTTGGAAGTCGAGGGCGCGGGGGTGGTCGACGCCGGCCTTGGCGAGGGCGCGGGCGAAGCGTTTGCGGGCCCGGTAGAGACGCACGCGTACGGCGTTGCGGGTGATGCCGAGGGCGGTGGCGATCTGGGCGGTGTCGAGGTTCTCCCAGGCGATGAGGGTGAGGAGTTCGCGGTCGTCGTCGGTGAGGGTGGTGAGGGCGTGGTGGATGGGGGTGAGGTCGTCGGGCGGTCGGTGGGTGGTGAGGGGGGTGGCGGCGAGTTGTTGGCGTAGGGCGGCGGTGCGCTGGTCGTGGCGTCGTCTGCCGCGTTGGTGGTTGGCGAGGACGCGGCGGGCGACGCCGTAGAGCCAGGGTCGTGCCTGGTCTCCGTCGGGTACCTGGTCGATGCGCCGCCAGGCGATGGTGAAGGTCTCTGCGACGATGTCGGCGGCGTCGTCCGGGTCCTGGCAGCGGCGTAGCGCGTAGCCGAGAAGGGGTCGGTAGGCGTGTTCGTAGATGTCCACGAACCGGCCGGGGGCGTCGGCTCCCATCCGGTCTCCTTGTGTGCGGTGAGTTGGTCGTCCATTCATGTCCGGGTTGTTCGGCGCATTACAGGGGGCGTTGGTTTCGCGGTGTGTGGGGGAGGGGTTAACCTCTGCCGGATGGGCACTGTCTGTGATGGTGTGGCTTCGAAGTGTGTTCGGGAGTGATGGTCGTGCGTCCTGGTGAGGGGGTTGTCACCCTGGTCGCGGGGGTGGTGTCGGCGGGGTGGGGGTTGCGGTGAGTGTGGGTGAGGCGTTGGCGGCGGTGCTGTCGAGTGAGCGGGAGCTGGCGTTGCTTCGGGCGGATCCGGAGCGGTTGCGGCGGCGTTACGCGCTGACCGAGGGGGAGCTGGCGATGGTGATGTCGGCTCGTTCGCCGGGGTCGGAGGTGACGAGTCGTGGTGTGGTGCGGCTGGTGCGTTCGGCGCTGGAGGCGTGTGTTCCGGTGACGGTGGCGGAGGTGGGGCGGGATGCGGGGTTGTGGGCGGAGTTCGTGTCGGTGACGGTACGGCGGCCGCCGCCGGTGGGGGTGCGGGTGGGGGTGTCGGAGGCGCGGCAGTTGGCGGCGTGGTTGGAGGGCCGGGGGCTCGGGGGGTTGGGGTGTTACGCGCGGTATGAGTTGGCGAAGGCGGAGTTGTTGCGTGAGCGGTCTGCTCCTGCGGGCAGTGGGTGGCCGTTGTTGTCGCCGGCTGTGCGGTTGGTGGAGTTCGAGGTGGATGTGACTGCGGGGCCGCCGTTGCGAGGGCTGCCGGTGCGGCGGACGTTCGCGGTGTTGCAGCGGGTGCGGGATCCGGCGTGTGTGCGTACGTACCGCATCAGTGAGGCGACGGCGGAGTTGCTGCGGTTGTGTGATGGCAGCCGGGATGTGGAGCAGGTGGTCGCGGCGGCGGGTGGGCAGGCGCGGGCGATGCTGGCGCGGTTGGCGGCGGCGCGGCTGGTGGTGGCGCGGGGTGCGTCCGGGGGCCGGATGCCCCGTTGAACGCCGGACGCGCTCTCCGGCCGGCTGGTCGGAGAGCGCGCTCGGCTGGTGGTGTCTCACTGGGTGGGTGGGCCTACCGGGTTGACCTTGAGGGGCGGGATGGCGGCCAGGCAGGAGGTGTCGCCGAGGCGTCCGTCGCGGATGAAGCCGCTGACGAGGGCGGCGCCGCAGCCGGTGGAGTCCATTTCGGCGCCGTGTCCGGTGTTGGGCACCGACAGGAACTGGGCGCGGGGGAATTGTGCCGCGCTGAGCCTGCTGTTCTCTGCGGCGGTGTTGTTGTCGAGGTCGCCGGAGACGACGAGGGTGGGTACGTCGGGCAGGGGCCGGGTCAGTTTGTACGGCCGGGCGGTGCCTTCCTCGGGCCATTCGATGCACAGGTCGCCGCCGTCGGGGGCGCTGAGTGCGAAGCTTTGGGCGCTGAAGGTGTCGAAGGCTCCGGGGGCGGTCTTGGCGAGGGCACGGTCGAACTGCTGCCACCGTTTGCGCAGGGGGGCCTCGACGGACCATGGGCGGGTGTAGTCGTTGCAGACGACGGTGATGGTGTGGCTCTGGTCGTGCTGGAGGTCGGCGAATCCTTGCACGAGGGCGGTGAGTTCGTTCTTCAGCGGGGTGGTCTCGCCTCGGGCGGCCTGGTGCAGCAGGGCGGGCAGGCGGCCGATGAGCAGTACCTGGTCGGGGAGTGCGCCGACGCCGCTGCTGGCGGCGAAGGTGAGGGCCTGGGCCAGGAAGGTCTCGGTGAGCCGGAAGGTGCGGGGGTGGCCGCCGACGGTGATGGTGGTGTCGATGGGCTGGGCGCGCAGGCGGGCGTTCACGGTGCGCAGGTCCTCGACGGCGGTGTTGCCGTCGCAGGCGGCGCTGCGTTCGCAGACCAGGCGCAGGGAGTTGCCGATGGCGCGGGCGCTGGGGGCGCCGAAGGGGTCGAAGGTGACGGGGTAGGCGGCTGACAGGACGATGGAGCGGACGGTGCGCGGGTGTCGTTCGGCGTAGATGGGCATGAGGTAGGTGCCGTAGGACTGGCCGTAGAGGACGACTTTGGCGATGCCGAGGTGTTTGCGGACGGCGTTGAAGTCGTCGGCGGTGGCGGCGGAGGTGTAGCCGGCCGCGCGGGGGCCGAGGGCGGCGGCGCAGTCGGCGACCATGGTGCGCTGCTGGGGGCGGTCGGCGAGGAGGTAGTTGCCGAGGCCGCAGCTCACGGGGGAGGAGCGGCCGATGCCGCGCGGGTCGATGAGGAGCAGGTCGTGGTCGGTGCGCAGGGAGGCGAGCAGTCCGTCGTACCACTGGGCGAGGTCGAGGGCGGCGCCGCCCGGGCCGCCGGGGTTGACCATGACGGTGTTGGTGGCGGGGGCGGATTCGTTCGTGCGGCGGACGAGGGCGTAGGCGACGTCGATGGTGCCGAGTTCGGGTTTGCCGTGGACGAGGGGGCGGGGCCGGGTGCCGCATTGGACGCGGCGTCCGGGGACGGTGGGGCACCAGTCGGGGCCTTCGGTCCTGGGGGCGTGCTCGGTGGCGTTGGCGGGGGGTCGCAGGTTCGGGGGGAGGGGGAAGGGTTCGGGGGACAGGGGATACGGCAGGACGTGCTGCTGTTGTTGTTGGGGTGGGGCGGGGGGTGGGGGAACTGTCGGTGTGAGGACTGACAGGGAGGTGTTCAGTGCCATGAAAGCCGAAATGAACGACATGGTGGTCAGTGTGGCGGGGTGGCGATCTTCGCTGCTACGGCCGTTGGTCGTCGTCATCGTGTGCCGGTCGGGGGCCCGGTTCTCCTCCTGAAGACCGAATCCGGGCCCTTCCCCCTCCTCCTCGCGGAGGTGGGGGAGGGCGGGGAGTCCTTGCGTGTGCTGCGGTCATGCGCGGTTCGGCCTTTCGGGGCGTCGCAGGTTCGGGCTGGTTGGGGCAGGGTGGGGGTGTGCGGCGACGGGCGGTGCGGGGACTGGCGTACGTGGCGACGGTCACGGGCTGGGGGAGCGGGCCTGGGGTGTGCGGGCGGGAACTCGCCTATGTGGGGGCGGCGGCTGCCATGACGGTGCTGGGGCTGCTGCACGTGCTGGTGACGGGGGTCGCCGTGCTTCTGGTCGTCAACGTGATCGGGCTGCCGCTGCTCGCCGTCGTCCTGCCGGCGGCGGGGGAGGCGGTGCTCGATCCGGAGGTCGTCACCCAGGTCATGGGCGGGGCCCGGCGGGCTGAGGCGCTGGCGGCGCTGACGCCGCGCGAGCGGCAGGTGCTGGCGACGATGGCGCAGGGCCGTTCCAACCATGCGATCGCCGCCGTGTTGCACCTGTCGTACGGTGCGGTGGAGAAGCATGTCTCGCAGATCTTCGCCAAGCTCGGCCTGCCGGTGTCGGGCGGTGATCATCGCCGGGTGCTGGCCGTCCTGCACTACTTGCGGGCCTGATCGGCCGTTCCCTCTGGTTCGTTATCGTCCTGGACATGACCGAATCGGCCTATCTCCACGCCACGCGGGTGGCCTACGACACCGTCGCCGTCGACTACGCGCTGCTGTTGCGGGACGAGCTCGACGCCAAGCCGCTCGACCGTGCCATGCTGGCGGCGTTCGCCGAGTACATGCGGGTGCCGGGTGCCGGGGAGGTGGCCGATCTCGGCTGTGGTCCCGGGCGCGTCACCGCCCACCTGCACGCTCTCGGGGTGGACGCCTTCGGTGTCGATCTGTCGCCGAAGATGGTCGCCGTCGCTCGTTCCGCCTATCCGCAGCTGCGGTTCGAGGAGGGCTCGATGACCGCCCTGGATCTCGCGGACGGGGCCGTCGGCGGCGTGGTCGCCTGGTACTCGACCGTTCACACCCCGCCGGGGGTGCTGCCGACGGTGTTCTCCGAGATCCACCGGGTGCTGGCGCCGGGTGGTCGGCTGCTGCTCGCGTTCAAGGTCGGCGACGAACGCCGTCACGCCGAGCGGGGTTACGGTCACAAGCTGTCTCTCGACATCTACTGGGTGCCTCCTGAGCGTATCGCCGCGTACTTGGATGCCGCCGGACTCGTCCTGGAGGCTCGGCTGATCCGCGAACCCGACGAGAGCGAGCGGCCGCGTTCGGGCCGGCAGGCCTTCTTCCTGGCCCGCAAGCCTCAGGAGTCCTGACTCGCCCCGCGTTGACAGCCGTGGTGCGACGGGCCCCGATGGGCGAGCATGTCCGCCGCCATCGGCCTGACCTTTTCGAACCGGTGGTCCGTACTCGCGACGATTCGAGCGTGTCCGGTGACTCGCTGGTTGATGTTGACCTCGATCGAAGTTGAGGTTCTAGGGTGTTCCCTCGACCTGATCACCGAGCGACGGGGGAACCACGATGATCCTTGTGACCGGAGCGACCGGGAACATCGGCCGTGCCCTTTGACGTACCTGCACCGATCCGGTGCGAAAACGCGCGGCCTGACCCGCGATCCGGCCAGAGCCGTCTTTCCCGACGGTGTCGAGGCCGTCGGCGGAGATCTCGCGCGCCCGGACTCGCTGAGGCCCGCTCTCGACGGGGCGCGCGCTCTCGTCCTGCTCGGGGGGATGGGCGTCGAGGCCGACCTTCTCGCCGCCGCCCGGCAGGCCGGTGTCGAGCACGTGGTGCTGGTGTCGTCCATCTCCGTGCAGACGCACCCGCACCTGCGCGAGGCCGCCGAGAACCGGGCCGGTGAGCGCCTGGTCGAGGACAGCGGCCTGGGCTGGACGATCCTGCGGCCGACGCAGTTCGCCTCCAACGCCCTGCGGTGGGCCGAAGGCGTCCGTGAGCACGGGAGCGTGCGCGTCCCCTTCGCCGACATCGGGCTGCCCGCCGTCCACCCCGCCGACATCGCCGCCGTGGCGGCCGCCGCGCTGACCGGCCCCGGCCACGACGGCCGCACGTACGCGCTGACCGGACCGGCGCGCATCACGCCGCGCGAGCAGGTCGCGGCCATCGCCGAGGCGTCCGGCCGGCCGGTGGCCCTGGTCGAGATCACGAGGGCGGAGGCGCACCGGCGGATGGCCGCCTTCCTGGGGGATCAGACCGCCGCCGCCGTGCTCGACCTGACGGGCGGGGACGTCAACGACGAGCTGGCCCGGGTACGCGACACGGTGTCGCAGGTCACGGGGGCGCCGGCCCGGACCTTCCGGCAGTGGGCGCAGGAGAACGCCGCTGCCTTCCGTCCCGCGACTTCTTGACGGTGAGCGGTTTCGGCGGGTGGAAGGGCCACCTGGTTGTTAGGGTGATCTTGGTTCTGTGTCGATGCGCCGAGGAGATGGCATGACGACGGAAAGCACCTCGAACATCCCGCTCGGGGTACCCACCGCCGCGCGCATGTACGACGAAGCGCTGGGCGGCAAGGATCACTTCGAGGTCGACAGGGCGGCCAACGCGAGGCTGTACAAGGCGATCGGCGAGGACCGGGTACGGTCCACCGCCATGGAGAACCGCCGGTTCCTGGGGCGGGTGGTGCGGTATCTGTCGGAGGAGTGCGGCATCCGCCAGTTCCTCGACGTCGGCTCCGGGCTGCCGACCGCCAGCAACACCCACCAGATCGCCAAGGAGGCCGATCCCGGGTCCCGGGTCGTCTACGTCGACATCGATCCGATCGTCGCCGTGCACGGCCGGGCGCTGCTGGCCGACGACTCCACCCGGATCGTCACCGCCGACATGCGCCGGCCCGAGACGATCCTGGACGACGAGCGGGTCAACGGGTTCCTCGACTTCGGCCGGCCGGTCGCGGTGCTGTTCGTCGCGGTCTTCCACTTCGTCACCCCGGAGGAGGATCCCGCCGGGATCGTGGCGGCCTTTCGCGAACGGCAGGCCCCCGGTTCGTACGTGGCGATCTCCCACCTGACCACCGACGGGATGTCCGAGCCGGAGCAGCAGGGATGGTATGCCGGGTTCGCCGGCGCGACGGTGCCTCTCGTGCTCAGGAAGGAGGCGGACATCCGCCGCCTTTTCCACGGCTACGATCTCGTCGAGCCCGGCCTGGTGCGTCCGTACGACTGGCGCCCGGGCGATGACGGCTCGCCCCGTACCAGCTCCTTGTTCGGCGGCGTCGGCCGAGTCTCGCACCCGGCCTGACCGCGGCCCGGTCGCCTCGGGTACGGCGCCAGCCGCGATGTCCGCGAGGCTGGTGTGCTCCGGCAGCCGGGAAGGCCGGTGGGGTTCGCCCCCACCGGCCGAGGGATCAGCCGATCACGTAGGCGTCGCGGATGGTCTGGGTGACACTGTCACCGTTGGTGTCGGTGGCCTGGGCACGCAGGGAGACGGACCCGGTCTGCGGGTTGGCGACGCGTGCGATCCAGCCGTGCGGCGTCGCCTTGACGGGTGTGTTCCGCCAGGTGGCGCCGGCGTCGGTGGAGATCTCCAGGTGGAGGCTCTTCACCTGTGCTTTGGTGGCGCCGGGGTTGCGCTCGGTCCAGATCGGGACCGTGGTGGTGGATCCGGGTTTGGCGCGGTTGTGGTCGTCGAGCCCGTGCGGCGCGAAGCGGACGGCGGTCAGCGGCAGCGCCTGAGGCGAGGGGGTACGCGCGGAGCGGAACGTCCACGCCGCCTCCACCGAGGTGGACAGCGTGGAGTGCGGCACCTGGCGGGTGCCGGTCGCGGTCAGCGTGTACGTCGCAGCCTCGGCGGGCAGGGTCGCCTCCACCCCGCATCCGCGCGGGTCGAACACGTAGCACCCCGTGTAGTCGGTCTTGGCGACGACCTGGCCGTCCTTGGCGAGGGTGACGCTGCCGGAGGCGTCGGCGTCCATGCCGGTCCGGCCCCTGGCGGCGTCGCTGAACAGGCGGGCGGCGCTGAAGGCCAGCTTGTCGCCGTCGCGCTGGCCGCCGAGGGTGGCGAAGGACGGTCCGCTGACCGCCGCGTTCCACGTCTCGCGGGTGTGGCCGCCGTCCACGCGCCGGCCGGTGTCCATGAGGCGGGACCTGCCGGTGGCCAGGGTCGAACGCCAGGTGAGGCCGGGCGTCCGGTACTGGGTCAGGGTGCCGGGCAGGGTGACACGAGGCGTCTCCGCATTGTACGTCCAGCGGTTCTCCCCCCATTCAAACGCCACGGAATGCGTGCCGGTCGTGGCCACGCCGGCGCCCCGGAAGGTGGTGCTCACCTTGGCGAGGTCCTCGGTTCTGGCTGCGTAGGCGAGGTTCTCCGGGATCCCGTCGGTCCCTCGGATGACGAGGTCGTAGCGGTACGGGCTCGGGGTGGCGCCCTGTTTGTGCCACACGGACCTGGCGAAGAAGCTGAGCCCCGGCCGCTTCGCCGGGATGGCGAAGGTCGTATCACCGCTTATGCTCACCCTGCCGTAGTTCCACCAGCCGTGGGTCACATACTGGTCAATCACTCCGGGCGCGGCGGTGGGGGCGTCCACCGTGAACGTGATCGGCTTGCTCTGGCGGGCGTCAACGTTCACCGCCGCTGACTTTGTGACCTGCACCACTTCGTGGGCGACGGTGCTGTTGGAGCCGTCGGCGGCATCGATTTCCAGAAAGAGGTTCCATTCGCCGGCGGGAAGCCGGATGGTGCCGGATCCGTTCTCAAGATGGAATTGGTGCACATCGCCTGCAGCGTTGTAGGCACTGCCGCCTATGGTGGCGGGGGCGCCGTTCCTGTCGAGGGCGCTGACGGGCAGGTCGTAGGACTCGGGTTCGATCCAGGCGTTGGCGACGGTGCGGACGATCTGGTCGCCCGCTTTCGCGGTGACGGTGCCGGGGTGGTCGCCGGGGGCTTTGCCCTCGGCGTTGATGGTGACGGTGACCGGGGTGCTGCCCTTGGCGGGGATCTCGACGCGCTGGGCGGAGACGCGCAGGGTCTCGCCCTCGACGGTGAGGTCGAGGGTGACGGGGGTGTCCCCGGCGTTGGTGTAGACGATCTCGCGGGTGACCTCGCGTCCGCCGGTCGAGCCGTAGGGGAAGGCGGCGTGCAGGTTGGCGGGTGTGGCGACCACCTGCTGCGTCACGGCGCGGAGCACGTCCACGCGTCCGGCGCCCTGATCGAAGACGGTGGTGCCGGGCTGGGGCGCGGCGCTGCCGGTGAGGGCGGCCTTGAGCTGCCTGCCGGTCCAGGTCGGGTGCTTCTGGGCCAGGATGGCGGCGGCCCCGGCCACGTGCGGCGCCGCCATGGAAGTACCGGACTTGGCCACGTGCGAGCCCCTGGCTTCCGCTGCGACGATGCCCACGCCCGGGGCGGTCACATCCGGCTTGACCGCGTGGTCGAACTTCCGGGGACCTCGGCTGGAGCTGGGGGACATGGCGTCGGACTTGTCGACCGCGCCGACCGTCAGCGCGGCGTCCGCGCTGCCGGGACTGTCGACGGTTCCGGGCTCGTCCGCCATGCCCACGCTCATGTTGATGATCTTGGCTTTGACCTCGACGGCGGCCCACTGCATGCCCGCCAGCATCACGGACTGGGGGTATTGGCCGGTGCCCAGCTTGCCGACCGCCAGCTTCGAGCCGGGCGCGACGCCCTTGTACCTGTCGCCGCCGCTGGCGATGGTGGCGGACACATGGGTGCCGTGGCCGTTTCGGTCGGTCGGGTCGGGTTCGTCGGAGAAGTTCCGCGAGTGGGCGACCACGCCCTTGAGATCGGGATGGTCGGGATCGTAGCCGGAGTCGAGCACCGCGACGGTGACCCCGGCCCCGGTCAGGCCCTGCTGCCACGCCTGCGGGGCGCCGATCTGCGCCACGCTCCGCTCAAGGGTGGGGGAAAGTTTTCCGTCGAGCCAGATCTTGGACCGGCTCGACCTGAGCGTGCCGACGCCGCCGAGGACGTCCTGCCAGGTCTTGGCGGCCTCGGCCTTCGGGACGCTCATCGTCGCCAGCCCCAGCCCCGCGAGCTGCCTGGCCTGCCGCGCGCCGCCGAGCACGGCCGCCTCCCCCGAGGCGGACTGCGTGATCAGCGGGATCTCCTTCTTCTGCGCGTCGCCGTAACCCCACTCAAGGAGCTGGGTGACGTTGAACAGCTGGTGGTCGAGCAGTCCCTGTGCCACCAGAGGTCTGGCGTCCGACGGGATGATGTGGAGATCGCCGTCGCGTTGGGTGACGGCGAAGCGGACCTTGCGCCGCGTGCCCGGTTCGATGTGGAAGTTCTGCCCGGTGACGGTGACCCGGTCACCGGTCAGCAGCGTCACCGTTTCCGACGCCGTTTCGCTGTCGGCGGCGGCGGTGCCGGTTAAGGCACCCATCGTCGTCACCGCGACCAGCACTCCGCTAAGAAATCTCATGTTTCTCCCCCTGTGAGATGTCATCGCGATGAGACGATAAGGCAAAGATCATCTCGGGGTGGGGCAAAGCGGGAAGATCGAATCGGGGGCGCGGTAACGAAGCCGGCCGCGTGAGGCTGCGCCCACCGGTCTCGGCCCGGGGAACCGCCGAACCGAGCATCGGCGTCACTATCGCCCCTCAGGGCAGGGAGCGGACACCCGTGACGCCCCTTGTTACCTTCTGACGTCCGCCCCCGTCATACGGGCGACGGCCGAGTACGCCCCCGGCCGTCGAACCCGCGCCAGACCCGCCCCGAGGCGTCCTACGGGGATGGTTTGTCCGAGCTCGTGATGGAGACCGATGACAGCGCCGAGCCGGGGGAGAGCGCGGCGCTCACCGATTCGGTGGAACTCGCGCTGCTCGTCGTCCTGGACTCGCTCGGGCCCGGCGAGCGGCTGGCGTTCGTGCTGCACGACCTGTTCGCGGTGCCGTTCGCCGAGATCGGCCGGATCCTCGGCAAGTCCGCCGACGCCACCAAGATGATCGCCAGCCGCGCCCGCAGGAAGGTGCGGGCGGCCGAGCGGCGGACGGTCGCGAGCCGGGAGCGGCGGCGGGTCGTCGCGGCCTTTCGCGAGGCCGCGACGGACGGCGATTTCGCGGCGCTGCTGCGTGTGCTCGACCCGGACGTGCGGCTGACGGTCGACACTGCGGGCGGGGTGGTCGTCACTCTCGGCGCCACCGAGGTGGCCGCCGGCGCGCGGACGGTCTCCGGCGCGGTCGGACGGCACCGCACGGTGCTCGTCGACGGCCGGCCCGGCTACGTCTCGTGGCGGGAGGACGGAACCCCGCTCGCGATCATCTCGTTCACGGTCGCCGGCGGTCGCATCGCCGCCATCGCGATCGTGGCCGATCCCGCCCGGCTCGCCGCGATGCGCCTGCCGGACCCGGCGTGAGCCGTCCAGAGGCGGCCGGGAGGCAGGCGGGGGCGACCTGGGTGCGGGTCGCCGTCCGGCCATTTCCCCGGGGGCGCCCGGACGGCCACCAGATTTCTAGCGTGACAGTTCGTCGAGGTCGACGGCCTCGGCCATCGCCCGGTAACCGCCGTCGCTGAGGTGCAGGTGGTCGCCGCTGTCGAAGTCGGGGCGCAGCCGGTCGGGGTCGGCCGGGTCGGCCAGGGCCCGGTCGAAGTCCGCGACGCCGTCGAACTCGCCGCCGGTCCGGATCCACGTGTTGACCGTGTCACGCACGCCCTCGCCGTACTCGTTGTAGACCGGCGAGCCCTTGAACGGCGGGATCGTTCCCCCGATGATCTCGATGTCGTCGGCGCGGGCGGCGCGGATCAGGGCGCGGTAGCCCTTGATCAGGGCGTCTGCGGTCATCTTGGGGCGGGGCACCGTGCACTGCGAGGGCGCCATCTCACCGTGCATGATGTCGTTGATGCCGCCCATCGCGATCACCGTCCGTACCCGGGGCTGGTCGAGCACGTCGCGCTGGAACCTGGCCGTGGCCGCCTCGCCGAAGCACGCCGAGTCGTTCAGGATCCGGTTGCCGCCGATGCCGCTGTTGAGCACGGTCAGCGAGCGGCGCGCGAGCCGGTCGGCGAGTACGTCGGGGTAGCGCCGGTCGGCGTCGACCGTCGAACCCAGCCCGTCGGTGATCGAATCGCCGAACGCGACCACGGTGTCCCTCTTCGTGGAGGAACGTCCGGACACGTCGAGTCCCTCCAGGAAGTACCAGGAGGTGCTCTTGTCCGAGAACGCGCCCGCGCCCGGATCGCGCAGCCGGTCCCCGGTGGCCCGGAAGGAGGTCGCGGCGGCCAGGTGATGGTTGGTGGCCGGTCCGGTGGCGCCCTTGAAGTACAGCGTCACCGTCACGTGCTCGCGCGCCTCGACCGGCAGCGTGACCGGATCGGCGGCCACCCGCCCGCCTGCGGGGATCGTCACGCCGGCCGCGCCGCGGAAGCGCAGCGGGCGGAGCGTCTCAGGACGGACCGACGCGCCCTTGGCCGTCTTGCCGATGCTGGCGCCCGTCAGTTTGAGCGGCGTCTTGCCGTAGATGTTGGACAGGCGCAGCCGCAGGCGCGATCCCTCCGCGCCGACCCGGACCACCTGGCGCACGGATTGGTCGGCGAAACCCTGCTGTGCCCAACTGGAGATCCATTCGTTCGCGCTGGGATGCTGCACGGCGCTCACCCATCCGGCCGCCCACCGGTCGTCCGGCTGCGCGGCGGCGGGCAGGGACGTCAGACTGAGCGGCAACGCGAGTAGCAAAGCCTTCGAAACCAGGTTCATTCGACACCCTTCGTCATAGGACTCCGCACCAGGGTCGTCGCAGCCGGTCCGCAGATCAATGACGGGATCCGGCGTGATCGATCAGCCGGACTGAACGGTCGCGAGCCCGGCGACGGCGCGGGCGAACTCGCGCACGCGGACGGTCTGGCTGGCCGCCCGCCACACCAGCGCCCATTCGACCGGCGCGGCGTCGCGGAAGGGCACGTAGGTCACTCCGGGCCACGCGTAGTAGCGGTTGGCCTGCGCACCGACCGCGATGACGCCCTTGCCCGCGGTGATGAGGGTCAGCGCCTCGGAGAAGGTCTTGACCTCGGGCCCGCGCGGGATCTCCCTGCCGCCGGGAGTGTGGCTCGGGCTCCGGTCGTCGGCGAAGGAGTCCGGCCACGACGCCGCCCCGAGCGTCAGCACCGATGCCGACGCCAGGTCTTCCAGGCAGACCGACTCCTGCCGGGCCAGGCGGTGATCGGACGGGACGGCGAGCATCCTCGGCTCGCGCAGCAGCACCGGGCCGGTGATCAGGCCGGGCTCGCGGGACAGGTACGGCCCGGCCATGAGGTCGATCTCCCCGGCGCGCAGCGGCGCGAGGCCGTCGCCGATCTGGATCTCGCGCAACTGAGCCTCGAACTCCGGATGGCGGGCGCCGGCCCGCGCCAGCAGATCGCCCATGGCGGCGCCCACGAAGCCGACCGTGATCGGCCCGCCGAGGCCCCGCCCGGCGGCGGTGGCCCTGGCCAGGCCGTCGCGGATGAGCCGGGCGGCGGGGGTGATGTCCTGGCGCAGCCGCTCGCCGATGGCGGTGATGGTCACCTGGCGGCTGGTGCGCTCGAACAGCGGTGCGCCGATCCGGCGCTCCAGCTTCCTGAGGGTCTGGCTGACGTTGCCCTGCGACAGGCGCAGCCGCTCGGCGGTGCGGCCGAAGTGGAGTTCGTCGGCGAGGACGAGGAAGACTTCGAGCTCGCGCCGATCCATTGCCCACCTCCGATTATCCGCCAGACTAATCGATTTATCCGCCAGACTAATCGATCGGTGCGGATGCCGGGGGCGATCACGTGGGTGTCATCCGTGGCCGGCGATGCGCCACTGCCGCGCCCGCTCGTACTGCCGGCTGATGCGCGCGAACGCCCCGCCCGTGGACAGCAGTTGCGCGGGCGTGCCGGTCTCGGCCACCCGGCCGCCGTCGAGCGAGATCACGTGGTCGGCCGCGGCCAGGGTGGCGGGACGGTGGGCGATGACGATGACCGTGCGATCGGGGTCGTCGCCGAGGTTGGCGATGGCCTGCGTGATCGCGGCCTCGTTCTCGGGGTCGAGCGCGGAGCTGGCCTCGTCCACGAGCACGATGCGGGCCCGCTTGAGGATCGCGCGGGCGATCGCGACGCGCTGGCGCTCACCGCCGGACAGCTGGGCCCCGGCCTCGCCCACGCGGGTGTTCCAGCCGTCGGGCAGCCGCTCGACCACCTCATCGAGCCGCGCGGCCCGCGCGGCCTGCGCGAGTTCGTCCCAGGTCGCCTCGGGGTGCGCGAGGCGGAGGTTGTTCTCGATGGTGTCGTCGAACAGGTACACCTCCTGGAAGACGATGGCGATCTCGTCGAGCAGGACGCCCGGATCGAGTTCGCGGACGTCGACGCCGCCCACGCGCAGCAGCCCGGAGTCGATGTCGAAGAAGCGGGCGATGAGCCGGGTGACGGTCGTCTTGCCCGAGCCCGACGGCCCGACCAGTGCCGTGGTGGTGCCGGGACGGCAGCGCAGGGACACCTCCCTCAGCGCCGGGGCGTCTCCGCCCGGGTAGGTGAAAGTGACGTGCGAGAACTCGACGTCGGCGCTGCCGATCGCGCGCACCGGGTCGGCCGGCATAGGCAGCACGGGGGCGGCGAGCAGCTCCTCGATCCGGGTGATCTTGTTCGTCATCGCGCGCAGGGCGCCGACGAGGTCGATGAGGTTGCCGAGCGGCTGCAGGAAACGGGCGGCCAGCACCAGCAGCGCGATCGCCAGGGCGACCTCGATGCGGCCGCTGAGCAGGAGCGCGGCGATCAGGGCCAGGACCGCGACGAACCCGGCCGCGACCACGCCGGTGTAGACGAAGAACGGCCGCCGGGCCCTGCGCATGCCCTCCCGGTAGGTCTCGCGATGCTCCTCCAGTACGGCCCGCATCCGGGGTGTGCCCTCGGCGTGGCCCGCCGCGCGCAGGACCGGCTGGGCCTGGCCGAGCTCGATCGCCCGCCCGGCGACCGAGGTCGCCGCCCGCTCCAGTTCGATCTCGGAGACGGCGGAGACGTGCGCGGCGTGCCGCAGCGCCCAGGACGCGAGCAGCGCGATCGCGCACAGCAGCAGCGCCACCCGCCAGTCGGCGGCGAACGTCACGGCCACGACGGTCGCGGGCAGCAGCGTCGAGACGATCACCGGCCCGCCGATCGTCACGGCCAGTTGCGCGGCGTCGCCCACGTCGGCGGTCACGCCCCGGGCCAGCCGCGCCTTGTGCTCGGCGGTGAACCACCCGAGCGGCAGCGTGGCCACGTGGCGCATCAGCCGCTGCCGCAGTTGCGCCGCCAGCGCGCCCGCCGCCGCGTAGCCGACCGGGTCGGCGACGACGCTCAGCACCCCGTAGGCGAGCGCGCCGGCCGCGCCGAGCACGAGCCACGGGGCGGCCGAGGCGAGATCGGGCTCGGGCCGTACGACGGCGTCCAGGATCGGGACGAGCAGGCCGAGCAGCAGGCCCTGCAGTACGGCCTGCGCCGCGGTGAGCGACCACAGCCGCGACAGCAGCCGGGGATCGGGCCACAGCCGGTGAAGGCGGCGGATCATGCGGGCACCCCTTCCTGCGCGGCCCACATCCGCGCGTACAGTCCGTCGAGTCCGAGCAGTTCGGCGTGGCTGCCCCGCTCCACCAGCCGGCCCCGGTCGATCACCAGGATCTGGTCGGCGCCGGCGATCGTGTGCAGCCGGTGGGCGATCACGATCACCGTCTTGCCGACCGCGAGGGAGGCCAGCGCGTCCTGGACCGCCGCCTCGCTGTCGGGGTCGAGCGCGGCCGTCGCCTCGTCCAGGACCACGATCGGCGCCCCGGACAGGATGGCCCGCGCGATCGTCAGCCGCTGGCGCTCGCCGCCGGACAGGCCGCCTCCGCCGCCGTCGAGCAGCGTGTCGTACCCGTCGGGCAGGCGTTCGATCACGTCGTGGACGTGCGCTGCGGCGGCGGCCTGCCGTACCTCGTGGTCGCCAGCGCCGGGGCGGCCGATGCGGATGTTCTCCGCCACACTGTCACGCAGCAGCGCGACGTCCTGGAACACCAGCGACATCGACGCCAGCAGTTCGGCCGACGGGATCTCGCGCACGTCGATCCCGCCGATCCGGATCGCCCCGGCCGTCACGTCGTAGAAGCGGGGCAGCAGGCTGGTGAGCGTCGTCTTGCCCGCGCCCGACGGGCCGACGATCGCGGTCACACGCCCGGGCGGGCACACGGCGCTGATCTCCTGGACCGCGTTCGTCACCCCGTCGTAGGAGAAGGTGACGCGGTCGAACTCGACGCCGTGACCGTCCGGCGGCCGAGGGTGCTCCGGCTCCGGCAGCGGCGCGTGCGACAGCAGCCGCTCGATGTGGGCCGCGCCCATCCTGCCCTTGCGCACGCCCTGGGAGGCGGACACGGCGGGCAGGATCGAGGTCGGCAGCCCGACGGCGACCACCAGGAACGCCACGAGGTCCGCGACGGTGAGCGACCCGCCGGAGACGAACGCCAGCCCGGCGGCGGTCACGGCGGTCAGGACGGCCATCTCCGAGCCGAACAGCCGGGTCGCCGCCGAGCTGTAGCGCACCTCGGCGACCCACGCGGCGAACGCCTGGGCGTATTCGTGCACGGCGTCGTCGAAGCGGCTCAGGACGCGGCCGCCGGTGCCGAAGGCCTTGACCACCTGGATGCCGTCGGCGTACTCGACGCTGGCGGCGCTGATGCGTCCTTCGGCGGCGATCAGGCGGTTCATGTGGGAGGTCATCGACCGCATCGAGACGCGGTAGCAGACCCCCATCAGCGCGAGGACGCCCAGGGCGACCAGGGTCATGGGGACGTCGACGAGGAACAGGTAGCCCATCGCCACGACGATCACGGTGGCGGCCCCGGTCAGTTGTCCCAGGGCGTGCGCGATGACCTCGTGCATCTCCTCCAGGTCACCGGTCATGGCCCGTTTGACCCGCCCGGAGCCCGTGGCGCGGAACCAGCCCAGCGGCAGCGCGCCGAGGTGGCGCACGATCCGCACGCGCAGGTCGTGCAGGATCGCCGCGTCGGCGTAGTGCCCGATGCGGGAGGACTGCACGAGCAGGATCAGCCACAGGGCGGCGCCGGCGGCGCCGACGCCGACCCAGGTCCAGACGGCCGCTTGCGCCCCGCCGGGCCGTTCGAGCACGATCCGCGCGATCTCGGCGGCGGCGATGTAGGGCACGATCCCGGCGGCGGCGGACAGCGCCGACAACACCCCGCAGGCGATCAGGTGCGGCCGGACGGGCGCGAGCAGCCGTGCCAGCGCCCCGGGTTTCGCGAGTCCGGCCGGCCGGCCGTCGTCCGCGCGTGTGTCTGATGTGCTCATTCCTCGGTCTTCCTGTGGCCGTCTCCGCCTCCGCGATCAGAGGCACTAAGGTTTGCCTAACCTCACTAGCCATCTTGAGTCTTCAAGGCGACTTGATGTCAAATGGGGGCATGAGCGATTCCGACGGCGTCTCGATCGGCCAGGCGGCGGCCCTGTACGGCCTGCCCCCGTCCACGCTGCGGTGGTGGGAGGCCCAAGGGGTGCTGCCCGAGCCGCCGCGTGTCAACGGGCGCCGCGTCTACACCGAGACCGACCTGCGCCGACTCGGCCTGGCCTACCTGTGCTGCGTCACCGGGGCCATGCCGCTGGAGCAGGCCGCCGTGGTGACCCTGGGCAGCCGCAACCCGCACTGGCAGAGCACCGTGCGGCACCAGGCCGGTCTCATCGAGGAGAAGATCAGGCGCCTGCGCAGCGCGCACGAGTACCTGCTGCACCTGCTGCGCTGCCCGGACGACGACATCGTCGGCCAGTGCCCGGACCTCGACGGCGAACTGGTACGGCACACGCCGCGCGGGCGGGTCGCCGCCGCGGACCTCGTCGCGGCGGCGCAGGCCGTCCTCCGGAGTGACGAAACAGGGCCGCCGCGTGACGAATGCGCGGTCTGCGGCGGGTCGTTCACCCAGCCGGCGAGCGGGCGCCGGCGCCGGTACTGCTCGCGCGCGTGCCGTCAGCGCCGCTACCGGGAGAACGCCTCCCGGGTGGCTCCCCGGAACCAGGCGAGTCAGTCCCCGCGCCCGAGGTCGTGAGCGCCCGGCGGCGTGCGGGGGCGCTCGGCCGCGTCGGCGTCGCTGATCCCGAAGGGGCCCTCCACGCGCAGGCACTCCTCGGCGGCCCCGGTTCGCCGCGCATGGCTGGCGGAAGGTGATGAATGGGGCAGAATGTGGCGGTGACGTTGACCGTGCGTGAACTCAACCGGGCGACCCTCGGCCGCCAGTTGCTGCTGGAGCGCGAGCCGTTGAGCGTCCCCGACGGGGTCCGCAGGGTGGTCGCACTCCAGGCGCAGGACCCGGCCTCGCCGTACGTCGCGCTGTGGAACCGGCTCGGCGGGTTCGCGCCGGCCGACCTCGACGCCGCCTTCGCCGGAGGTTCGGTGGTGAAGGCGACGCTGATGCGGATCACGCTGCACGCCGTGCACGCCGAGGACTACCCGGACTTCCGCGGCGCGGTGCAGCCCACCCTGTACTCCGGCCGCCTCGGCGCCCGCTTCGCCGAAGCCGGGCTGAGCCCCGCCGACGCCGACGAACTGGTGCCGGAACTGCTGGCCTACGCCGAGCGGGCGCGCACCTCGGCGGAGATGCGGGCGTGGCTCGGGCAGCGGCTCGGCGGCGAGAAGGGAGAGGGGGCGTGGTGGGGGCTGAAGGCGTACGCGCCGCTGCACCACGCGCCGACCGGCGCACCGTGGTCGTTCGGTCTGCGGCCGTCCTTCGTCGCCGCGCGGACGGCGCCCCCCACCGGCCGGACGGCCGAGCCGCAGGCGCTGCGCGCCCTGATCCTGCGCTATCTGGCGGGGTTCGGTCCCGCGTCGGTGGCCGACATCGCGCAGTTCGCCCTGGTACGGCGGACGGCGATCCGCGACGCGCTCGGCACGCTGGAGGGCGCCGTCGAGCACCTGCGAGGACCGGGCGGCACCGAACTGGTCGACCTGCCCGGCGCCCCCCGGCCCCACGCGGACACCCCCGCGCCGCCCCGGCTCATGGCCATGTGGGACAGCGTCCTGCTGGCCTACTCCGACCGCAGCAGGGTGATCCCCCCGGCGTACCGGCCGCTGGTGATCCGGCGAAACGGTGACGTGCTGCCCACCCTGCTGGTGGACGGTCAGGTCGCCGGCGTGTGGCGCCACGTGGACGGAGGCATCGAGGCCACCGCCTTCCACCCCCTGCCGCCCTCCGTCTGGGACGGCCTGGCCGTCGAGGCCCAGGCCCTGACCGGGGTTCTCGGCACCCGCGACACGGCCGTCTACAGCCGCTATCACCGCTGGTGGGCGCAACTCCCCGACGCCGAGGTGCGGCGGCTCTGAACGAGGCCGCCTTTCACGGTCCGGGTCATCGCGGAACCGGCCGGGGCGACGAGCCGGTCGCCCGGCCCGCCTCGGACCGACGCCGGGGAAACCGGGGTCAGGGCCGCTCGCGGAGGAAGTCCGACACCGTGTCGGTCTGGCCGAAGATCGAGTGGCCGACGCCGGGCAGGACGCGCACGCGCGCGCCAGGCAGGCACCGCCGTACGCGCTCGGCGGTCTCGGCCGAGTCGAACAGCGCGTCCCGGGCGCCGACGATCACCAGGACGGGGATGGTGAGGCCGCTCAAGGTCTCGTCGGTGAAGCGGGGCAGCCGCGCCGTACGCGGATTGAAGTGCCGGAAGGTCAGCACCACGTCGTCGAGCACGCTTTCGAGGCCCGGCCCGTGCAGGCCCGCGACCTCACGCGCCGACCTGCGTAGCCCCCGCTCGCCGAACAGCCGCAGGAACACGGCCTTGAACAGCCACCCCGACTTGGTCCTGCCCACCCCGCCGGGGCACATGACAGCCAGGCGGGTGACCCGCTCCGGACGGCGGGTGGCGTAGTCCAGCGCCGTCCAGCCGCCGAGGGAGATGCCCGCGACCGAGACGGCGGTGAGACCGAGCGCCGCCAGGACGTCGTCCAGCCACGCCGCGTAGGCGCCGGAGTCCATGGGCGGGCGGGACGGGGCGCTCAGTCCGGGCTCGCCGATGATGTCGACGGCGTAGGTACGGAAGTCGCGGGTCCAGGCGGCGACGTCGTCCCGCCACATCGCCGCGTTGCCCGCGGAGCCGTGCAGGAGCAGCAGGGGCGGGGCGTCCTCGGGGCCGGAGACCAGGACGAACGTCTCACCCTCGCGGGTCGGCACCCGTACCCGCTCGGCCGGGACCGGCCAGGCGTCCAGGACCTGCCGGTAGCGGCTCTGGAGGAGGTCGGCGCCCGCCTCGGACTTGTAGATCGCGGTCATGACAAGCTGCTTCCTTCGATACGGCGACTGATCACACAAACTACCCTATATGTCCTTATGATGGGGATCGATAGAGTAGTTTGTGTCGTCCACCCGGAAGGTCGCAGACCGCCGCGCAACATCCGGACAGCCAGGTCGGCCTCCGCTGGACCTGGCGACGGGAACGCCTCGCGCGCCGTCCTCTCCGGCAGTCGCGGGAGAGGACGGCGCGCACGGTGTCACGCGGACTCAGCGGCGGCTCACCACGGCGTGGTGCACACCGCACGGCCGCCCGGGACGCCCGAGGGCGCGCCGCAGGCGCGGAAGCGGAGGTTCGGGTCGCTGGACGAACGGGCGGCCGGCGAGATGACGATCTCCCCGTCCCACCGGGCCTCGAACGGGCCGCAGTAACCCCACGTCCTGCCTCCGTCCGAGCTCACGTCGAGAGTGACCCAGTCGCCCCTCTTCGCGCCGGACAACTGGGCCCACCCGTGCTGGACGCCACGGATGTAGCCGGTCATGAGGTTGATCTGCGGGCGCCCGTTGACCCCGCCCCACCGCACCATGCGGACGGACGCCGGACGGTTGCCGGTGTAGCGCGACCAGCCGCCGCAGTCGATCGGCCCCGCCGCGCGGGCGGCGGGCGCCTCGGCGACCCGCGCCGCCGAGGCGGCCGGCGCGCTCGCGAGGGCTCCGGTGACGACGGCCACCGAGGCGATGGCCAGACCAAGGTTCCTTTTGCGCATGTTCCCCCCTGTGTGTCGAGCTTTTCGCAGACGTCGTCGCGATCCTCAACGTAGGGGCGGGCGCTGTCGCGGGGATGTCGTCCCGCTGTCGCCGGCGTGTCGGAGCCACCCCGGACGGTCACACGTAAGGGTCGGCCGCGACCTCGCTCATCAGCCACGTCATGAACACCAGCGTGTGCGAGTCGTCCACCTGCTCGGCTCGCGGCGGATCGGGCCGATGGACGCCGGCGGCCTCGAACCAGCGGATCAGATGTCCGAGGCTGAACTCGTACATCAGCCGGTGCTCCAGCAGGTCGTGCGGCACGGGGTCGGGCGGCAGCCGCTCCAGGAACGAGGGGCTGCACACGATCGTGAACCTGCCGTGCAGCACCAGCGTGTTCTCGGCGTTGGGCCAGTCGCCCGGACACCAGTCGATCCCCGCGTCGAGGTCGTCGGTCAGGAAGTCGGCCGGCTGGCTGGGTCTCGGCCAGCTCGCGAGGCAGCTCGCCGCCCGGCGGGAAGTACCCGACCGACGACACGTGCGTGCCGGGCCGCACCCATCCGGCCTCGATCACCGGGGTGGCCGCGTAGGTCGCCAGGCAGACGACGTCGGACTCGGCCACCGCGGCCTCCAGGTCGGCGCGGGCGAGGCCGGAGCGGGCCGCCAGGCCGGCATCGCCAGGGAGCAGCCCTTGCCGGGGACGGTCACCTCCGACCGGCCCGGCGACTGCACCTCGCCCCGTTCGAGCCCGCGAAAGCCGTCTTCGAGGCCGTCGAGCAATTCCTGCGGATCGAGGTTCGCCTCGACCTCGGCCTCGGTGAGGGTGAGGATCGACCGAGTGCCCTTGACGATCTCGAACGCGGCCTTGCCCGACATGAGGTTCTCCCCGGATCGATGTCGCTCGGCTTCGTTCGATTGTGCGGGCGGGCGCGTGCACCACTCAACCGGAAAATACGGCACTGACATGAGGATGACTAAACCGAACTACCCCTCGGCGGGGACCGGGTGAGGGAAGGAGTGGTGCTCGTGCGTGACGACCCACCGGGCGTCCCGCTTGCGCAGGCCGACGGTCAGCCGCAGGCGCTCGGCGGAGGCCGCGTCGGTGCCGCACCGCAGCAGGGCGAAGGCGAAGGCGACGTCCGGTCCGGCTGTGACCTCCAGCGACTCGATGTCGAAGGTGGCGCCGCCGGCCTGCCATGCGAAGAACCCGGGCCAGATCGCCCGGTAGGCGTCGAGGCCGCGCACGCCGTCGTACGGCGGCGGGACGTCGAACATCACGATGCCCGAGGAGTGCGCCGCCAGCACACCCTTGAGGTCTCCCGCGCGGACCGCCTCGGCCCAGCGCTCGATGAGCTTACGGATCTGCTTCTCGTCGGTGTTCACACGGCTACAACCCCGGCGCGGCCCCGAACTCATCGGGCAACCCGAAAACCGCCGGATCCGCATTAAGGAAGGAGACCACCTCGGCGATCCGGCCACCGCGTACGGCCAGCAGGTCCAGCCCGCCGAAGACGAAGCGGCCGCCGTCCCACCGGTAGGTGCCGAACGCGACCCGGCCGTTGGCGGCGGCGGGCAGGAACCGCCACCGTCGCGTGAGCGGCCCGCCGGCGAGGAAGGCGCGGATGGCCTCGTGCCCCTCGAACCAGGCGGTGAGCGGCGGCATCGAGTACTTCGCGTCCTCCGCCAGCAACGCCACGACGGCCTCGACGTCGCCCGCCTCCCATGCGGCCAGGTAACGCCGGGCCAGTTCCGCGTGCTCGCCGGGCTCGGCACGCCGGCTGGTCCCGGGCAGCAGCCCGGCCATGGACTTCCGGGCCCTCTGCAGCGCGCTGTTGACCGAGGGCACCGTGGTCTCCAGCAGTCCGGCCGTCTCACGGGCGGAGAAACCGTACACCTCGCGCATGAGCAGGACGGCCCGCTGCAGCGCCGACAGATGCTGCAGCGCGGCCACGAACGCCAGCTCCACGCTCTCCCGCGCGAGCGCGCTCGCCTCCGGGCCGAGGTCTTCGCTCCAGCTCATCCACCTGTCGGGGTACGGCTCCAGCCACGCGGTCTCCCCGAGCGGGTCGGTGGGCAGCGCCCGCCGCCCGCGCCGCTCGATGAGGGTCAGCGCCCGGTTGGTCGCGATCTTGTACAGCCACGGGCGGAGGGAACCTCGGTCCTCGAAACGGCCGAGGTCGCGCCAGGCGCGGTCGAGGGTCTCCTGAACGGCGTCCTCGGCGTCGTGCACGGATCCGAGCAGCCGGTAGCAGTGGGCGCGGAGCTCCTCGCGCAGGGGTCCGACCAGTCGTGCGAAGGCGTCGCCGTCACCGGACCGCGCGGCCGCGACGAGGTTCCCGTCCATCGCAGGAGACTAACCCGCCGGGCTCGCAGGCCCGGGCGTAGGGCAGGCTTGGCGGGGTGATGGCGATTCATTCGCTGCCCACGCGGCGGCAGGCGGAGCCGTACGAGATGACCGCCCGGCTGGCGCCGCCGAGGCTGCGCCCGTACGTGCTGGGCTGGGCGGGCTTTCGCACCCGGCCGGGTGAGCCCGCCGAGCCCAGCCGGATGCTGCCGCTCAACGCGGCCACCCTGATCGTCGACTTCACCGGCCTCGGCCCGATCGTCACCGGGCCTCGCGCCGCCACGACGTTCTCCGTCCACACGCCGTGGCGCCACGGCGTGGCGGCCGGGCTCACCCCCGCCGGGATGTCGGCGCTGACGGGGATCCCCATGCGTGAGGTGACCGGCGCGACCGTCCCGCTGGCGGATCTTCTCGGCGCCCGCGCGGCCGAGCTCACCGGACGGCTGGCCGCGTCGGCGGACTGGGGAGCGCGCTTCGGCCTGCTGGAGGAGCGGCTGACCACATGGCTGCGCCCAGGCGCCGGCCCCGACGACCTGATCATGTACGCCTGGCGGCGGCTGCAGGAGCCGTCCGGCCCGGCCACCATCGCCGCCCTCGCCGGCGAACTGGGCGTCAGCCGTCGCTACCTCGAACTCGGATTCCGCCGCGTGGTGGGCCTGTCGCCCAAGACGGTCGCCAGGATCGCCCGCTTCCAGCGCACCCTGGACACGTGGCGGCGGCCCGCCGCGACGCTGGACGCGGCCGTCGCCTGCGGGTTCGCCGACCAGTCGCACCTCGCCCGCGAGGTCCGGGCGATGACGCGGATGACCCCGAAACAGCTGTTCGCATTCGTTCAATACACCGATCGGCTCACCGATTAGCGTGACCTTCCGCTCCGGACCGCACGGGTGCCGGGGACAGGAAGGGGCAACACGTCATGGCAGGCGTTCTCGCGGCCGATCCCACTCTCGCCGACTTCGGCGGGGACCCGTTGTGGATCACCATCGTGAAGGCGGTGACGGTCTTCCTCTTCCTGGGACTGGGAGTCGTCTTCGGGGTCTGGTTCGAGCGCAAGCTGATCGCGCGGATGCAGCACCGGCGGGGGCCCGACCGGGCCGGGCCGTTCGGCGTCCTGCAGTCGGTCGCCGACGCGATCAAGATGGGCCTGAAAGAGGATCTCTTCCCGCGCCAGGTGGACCGGGTGCTCTACCTGCTGGCGCCGGTCATCATGGTGGTGCCCGCGTTTCTGGCGTTCTCGGTCGTGCCGTTCGGGCCGATCGTGAACCTGTTCGGCGTGCGGACCCCGCTGCAACTGGTGGACCTGCCGGTGGCGGTGCTGTTCACGCTGGCCATGGGCGCGGTGTCGGTCTACGGGGTGGTGCTGGCCGGGTGGGCCTCGCGCTCGCCGTACGCGCTGCTGGGCGGGCTGCGCTCGGCGGCGCAGGTGGTCTCCTACGAGATCGCGATGGGGCTGTCGTTCGTGGCCGTCTTCCTGTTCGCCGGGACGCTGTCGACGTCCGAGATCGTCAAGGCGCAGGAGCAGACCTGGTTCGCGGTGCTGCTGATCCCGTCGTTCCTGGTGTACGTGGTCTGCATGTTCGGCGAGTCCGCGCGCATCCCGTTCGACCTGCCCGAAGGTGAGGGCGAACTGGTCGGCGGCTTCCAGACCGAGTACTCCTCCTCGCTGAAGTTCGCCCTGATCATGATGGGGGAGTACCTGCACACCTTCACCGCCTCCGGCATCGCGGTCACGCTGTTCCTGGGCGGGTGGCGGGCGCCGTTCCCGATCTCGCTGTGGGACGGTGCCCACCAGGGCTGGTGGCCGGTGCTGTGGTTCCTCGTGAAGTTCGTGCTGACCTTCGCCTTCGTCGTGTGGGTGCGGGCCTCGCTGCCGCGCGTGCGCTACGACCAGTTGATGTCGCTGGGCTGGAAGGTGCTGATCCCGGTCAGCCTGGCGTGGATCATGCTGGTGGCCTCGGTGCGCAACCTGGTGGTGAACGAGGGCGACAGGACGCTCGGCATCGCGCTCGGCGTGGCCGTCGTGGTCGTCGCGGCGGGTGTCTGGATGCGCTTCGACACCGTGAGCCAGCGGCGCAGGGAAGCGGAGAGGGCACAGGTGGAGGCCGAGTTCGAGGAACTGGCCCGCGAGCCGGAGGCCGGCGGATTCCCGGTACCGCCGCTCGATCTGCCGCACTACCACGGCGTCTCATCGCGCTGAGCGCGTTCGCCCCGAGAACAGTCGGTCCGGCCGTCGGGAGGCGCGTCAGGTCGAGGCGATTTCGCAGGCCGCCCTGGCACTCCGGGGCCGCGAGCCCATGCACGGAGCTGTCCCGAGCCACGTGTTCACACAGGCGGGCCCGCCTTGACGCGTCGCACCAGTCGTTCCATCGACCCCCGGTAGCTGTGGAGGTGCTCCAGCCACCAGGTGGCGCCCGCGTCGGCGTAGGCCCGGACCGACGAGCCTGGCGCGCTCACCCCGATGATCGCCACGTCGAGGTCGCCCGCGTCAGCCCGGTACCGGCGCAACTCGCCGACCTGGGCGGCCAGGGAGCCGGGTGAAAGCGTCATGCGGCCCTCCCGATCGTCGCCGACGACGATCCAGCCGTCCCAGCGGGCGGCACGCCGAAGGGCGCTCGGAGCCGTGCCGCCGACCCACACCGGCACCCGGGGCCGCTGGAGGGGCAGCGGCGCGAGCCGCACCCCGTCAACGGTGTAATGAGCGCCTCGGTGGTGCACCTGCTCGCCGGACCAGAGCGAGACCATCACATCGAGTGCCTCGTCGAGCACGACCCCGCCGGGCCGCGTCGAGCCGAAGGCGGTGAACTCCTGCCTCACGCCGCCCAGTCCGGCGCCCAGGATCGCGCGGCCGCCGCTCAGCCGGTCGAGCGTCGCCACCGTCTGGGCGAGCCTTTCCGGGCGGTGCCGGGCCACGGCCGTCACCGCAGTACCCAGCCTGATACGCGAGGTCGCCTGCGCTGCGGCGGCCAGCATCACCCACGGGTCGGCCGACGGCATGCCCCACGTGAAGGCCAGGTGGTCCCACACCAGCACGGCGTCCCACCCGGCGGTCTCGGCCTCCCGGGCGAGCGTGACCAGGTGTGCCGGCTCCGCGAGGTCACCGAGGATCGCGACGTCGATGCCGAAACGCATACCCCCGACCCAAGCACCTGGCACCGACATCCGGGGTGCCGCGATCGGGCGGCACTGCGCCGACGAGCGGGCGAGCGCCGCCCGAGAGAGCGCGGCAAAGCAGATCCGGCTTACCCGCGAACAGGCCGACGCTCCTGTCGGTGACGCCAACCGCACCGCAGGTCATTAGCATGCGTGGGTGAACCTTTCGCAGCTCGGCGCGCCGATCGGGCCGATGATCCGCGTCCACGGCGGGTTCGCCAACCGGATGTACCGGCTCGACACCGACCAAGGGTCGTTCGCGGTGAAAGAACTGAACCTCGCCGACCGCCGCTGGGCCTATCGCGTCGAGGACGTGTTCAGGTTCGAGCGGGCGGCCTTCGCGGCCGGGATCCCGATGCCGGAGCCGATCTCGGCCGGCCACGACACGCTCGTTCACCGGTGGGTCGAGGGAGAAACGGTGCCCGAAGCACCGGTGTCGGCGGCGTACGCGTTCGAGATCGGTGAGATCCTCGCGCGCATCCACGTGCTCGACGTCGCATGGACCCATGTGTCCATCGAGGAACCGACGTCGCGGGACTGGCCCGAACTCGCCGCGCGGGCGGCGGCGACCGGGCAGCCGTGGGCCGGTGAACTCGCCTCTCACGTCGAGACGTTCCTCGCGATCGCCCACTTCGTCGACACCTGCGAACGCCCGGGCCCCGTCGTGCTGACCCACAAGGACATCCAGCCGTGGAACCTGCTCGCCCGAGAAGGCAGGCCGGTGGTGCTCGACTGGGAGCTCTCGGGGATGCTCGACCTGTCCGGTGAGCTCGGCTCGACCGCGCTGAGCCTCGCGAAGGGACCTGGCTTCGACGACATCGAGCCCGCCGTCTTCCGCTCGGTCCTCGACGGCTATGTCGCGGGGGGCGGAGCGCTGCCGCCGTCCGGTCCGAGCTGGTTCGCGTTCATGATCGGCGGCTGGCTGGGGCACACGAGATGGAACATCCTCCGGTGCCTCGCCGATGTCGAGGCGAGTACCGGCCCCGGCCTCGCGCTGTCGCACGAGTCCGTGCGCGACGGCGTGCGCGGACTCCCCGACCTGTTCGGCCGGCTCCCGGAGCTGGAAGCGCTGCTCGTGTGACCTTGAGGCTCGTGTCCGACAGGTCGGCGGCATCGACGACACCCCGCCGCTGTCGGCCTGAGCGCCTGCTTCAGGCCGACCGAGGACGGCATTCCTCGCGCTGAGAACACCGTCGATCCGCTCAGGTACGGCCGGCATGACACCGCCGACGCCATCGGCGGTGTCATGCTCGTGGCGCCCGCCTCCACAACCCGGCCACCGGACGCGCTTCCTTCAAGTCGACCCCGTCAACGGTGGAGGTGAGAACGCCTACGGCCACCCGGTCGTGGAATCAGCCTGCGCCACCTCGAAGTCACCGCCATCCAAGGTGTCGGCCAAGCAGGCGTACGGCCTTGTTCACTGCTGATCGGGATCCACATCCGTGAGCGAATCGAGACCTTAGCCGCAGGGGTCGGAGTCACCGCAGGTCAGAGGAAACTTCGTGGGAAAATTTCTTCATTGCTGCTGGGACCCCGTATGTCACCGGGTGAGGCCGACGCGACCTGTCGCGTCGGCCCTGAGGCTTGGGGCCTGCGCAGGGTGAGGGCCACCGCCGCGCCGACGAGAGTCAGTGCGTAACGCCGGCATCGGGCCGACCCGTGATCATGCCGAGAATAACTGGCTTTGCCTTGAGCTAACTCCATGAGTGATGCATACTCTCAATCGCGAGAAGTTATAGCGATTCAGAGAATATAGTGCGTACTGGAGGAGAGCTGTGAGCATCAGGTCCCAACGCGTCGGTCTCGCCATGGCCGGTCTGGCCACGGCCACCGGGGTGGTGATCCTCGACGCCGCGATGGTGAACCTGGCCACGCCCGCCATACGGACCGCGTTGCACCTGTCGGCGACCGAACTGTCGTGGATCGTGGACAGCTATCTGATCTCCTTCGCGGGGCTGCTGCTGCTCGGCGGCCGGCTCGCCGACGTACTCGGCGGTCGGCGGATGTTCCTGTGGGGCCTCGCGCTCTACACGGCCGCGTCCATGGCCTGCGCCCTGTCCTTCGACGCGACCACGCTGAGCGTCGCGCGGATCCTGCAAGGAGCGGGGGCGGCGGTCGTGGCCCCCGCCGCGCTCTCCCTCGTGCTCGGCCTCTACCAAGGGGACGGAGAACGCCGCCGGGCGCTCGGCGTCTGGGGTGGCGTCGCCGGCGCGGGCAGCCTGCTCGGTGTCGCGCTCGGCGGAGTGGTGACCCAGTCCCTGGGCTGGACGGCGATCTTCTGGATCCCGGTGCCGGTCGGGATCGTCGCCGCCGCCCTGGTGGCGTACGCGGTGCCGCCGTCCCCGGCCCGGTCGGGAGGCTTCGACCTGCCCGGAGCCGCCACCATCACCCTCGGTGTCTCCGCGCTGGCCTTCGGGCTGATCTCCGCCCCCGAGGCAGGGTGGGGCGCCGCGCGCACCCTGGTGAGCCTCGCGATCGGCGTCGCCGCGCTCGCGGTGTTCGTCGTCGCCGAACGCCGGGCCGCTCGGCCGCTCGTCCCTCTGGGCGTCTTCCGCCGGCCGCCGGTGGTCCTCGCCAACACCGTGATGCTCCTGCTGGGGGCGGTGTCGGTGGGTCTGTTCTACTTCCTGCCCCAGTACCAGCAGAACGTGCTCGGCATGTCGCCGGTCACGGCCGGGCTGACCCAGTTGCCGATCGCGATCCTGATCACGCTGGGCGGGTTCGCCGCGCCGTGGACGGCCCGGCTGGTGGGCCTGCGGCCGGCGATGGCGGGCGCGCTGACCGCGCTGACCGCAGGGTTGTTCTGGCTCGCCGGAAGCGACGCCACCAGTGAGTACACCACCGCGCTGCTGGGGCCGTTCCTGCTGATCGGCGCCGGTCTCGGCCTCGGCTTCGTCCACGCGACGACCATCGCGGTCTCCGGCGCCGCCGTGGGGGAGACCGGCCTGTTCAGCGGCCTGGTCAACGCCACCCGCCAACTCGGCGGCGCGCTCGGGCTGGCCGCCCTGATCGCCGTTGCCGCATCCGGCGACGGCGTCGCCCACACCGACGCGTTCCTCGGGACGGCGGTGCTCGCCCTGGCGGCCGCCGCCCTGTCCCTCCTCCCGGCCGCCCACCGCTCGCCGACGTACGGCGGCGGTCCGGCGACCCGTGCGGCCGTGGACGTCCGATGACCCTGTTCCAAGGAGAACGCATGAGGACGGTACTGGTGGTCGGCGCGACCGGAGGAATCGGCTCGCACCTGCTGCCCGCGCTGCTGGCGCGCGGCGTACGGGTGCGCGCGGTGACCAGGACGCCCGAACGCGCCGCGTCCCTTCCCGTCGGCGTCGAGCCCGTCCTGGCGGACCTGGGCGAGCCCCGCACCCACGACACCGCCCTGCGGGGGGTGGACGCGGTCTTCCTGAACAGCCCGTCCGCCCCGGACGCCGCCGACGTCCAGATCCGCTTCGCCGAGCGGGTACGGCAGGCCGCAGTGCCCCGGCTGGTGCTGCTGTCGCAGTACGCGGCCCGCGCGGACTCACCCGTGCGGTTCCTGCGCTGGCACGCGGCGGTGGAGTCCGCCGTGCGCGGCCTCGGTCTCGCCGAGTGGACGGTGCTGCGCCCGAACCTGTTCCTGCAAGGGCTGCTGAACTTCGCCGGCCCGATCAGGGCGCACGGCCGCTTCGGCGCCGCGATCGGCGAGGCCGCCGTGAGCGCCGTGGACACCCGCGACATCGCCGACGCGGCGGCGGTCGTCCTCACCCGGCCGGGACACCACGCCCGCACCTACACGCTGACCGGCCCCCGCGCGGTGACCCACGCCGAGATCGCCCGCGCCCTGTCACAGGCGACGGGCAGCCGGATCACCTTCGCCGACGTGTCTCCCGCCGACTTCGCCGCGTCGCTGCACCGGGTGCTGCCGCCCTGGCAGGCCGACGGCGTGGTCGAGGACTACGCGCACTACGCGAGGGGAGAGGCCGCCGAGGTCCACCCCGACGTCGCCGATCTCACCGGCGGCACGGCCCGGGACCTGACCGACTTCGCCCGCGACCACGCGGCCGCCTTCACCACGCGGTAGGCGGAACCGACTCCGTGGTCACGCACCGACCCATCCACTCAGGCCGCATCCCGCCGCCGCCCACCACCGGAGCATTCTGATGACCGTCCCCAAGACCAGCCGCCGCCTTTGGTGGCCGGCGCTGATGGCCGTGTCCGCGATCGGCATCGCCGCCTATGCGGTGCCCCCCTACCTGACGGGGAACCCGGCCGACAGCAACGTGCCGATCGATCCGGACGTGGCGCTGCACTACCTGTCGCTCGCCGTGCACGCCCTCCCCGGGGGCCTCGCCCTGATCATCGGGCCGTTCCAGTTCATGGCCCGGCTGCGCGCCCGCAGGCCCAGGCTGCACCGGGTGGCGGGCCGGATCTACATGATCTCCGTCCTGCTCGCCTCCGGCGCGGCGCTGTTCGCCGCGACGTTCTCGCTCGGCGGCCTCTCCGTCCAGGTCGCGTTCTACCTGCTCGTCGCGGCCTGGCTGTACACGCTGGTCAGGGCGTATCAGAGCATCCGCCGTGGCGATGCGCGGCTGCACCGGATCTGGATGATCCGTAACTACGCCCTGACGTTCGCCGCCGTCACCCTGCGCCTCTACCTGGTCACCGGCCTGATGCTGAAGCAGTCGTTCACCTCGCTGCCGTTCGACGAGCTCTACAACGCCAGCGTGTGGGCGTCCGTCCTGGTCAACGTGGTCGTGGCCGAGTACTTCATCATCCAGCGCACGCTGGCGCCGAGGGCCCGGCAGCGCGGGCAGGCCGCACCCGCGAGCACGGCGGCCGTGGCCGGGTAAGGAACGCGCAGCCTGATCGGACCGCCGGGCGGTCGCGTGTACACCGTCGCTCGCCCGAGCCCGTCGGCGAGCCGAGTCAGAACCGGGAGTCGTGCGTATGTCGACAGAGATGGCCTGCTTCTCCGACCTCCTGGGGTGGAGGGTGCGGGCCGGGCGCGAACTGGCGTTCACAGGACGGCAGGAGGAACTGGAGGTCTTCGGCGCCGCGTTGCGCGGCGGGGAGCGCACTGTCCTGTTCGTCCACGGTCCCGGCGGCGTCGGGAAGTCGGCGCTGTTGCGGATGTTCGAGCGTGCGGCGACGACGGCGGGGCGCGCGGTGACGAGTGTCGACGGACGGCTCACGCCTCCGTCCCCCGAGGCGTTCGAGGAGAAGGCGGAGCCGGTGCTGCACGACGCCCGCGCGGTGTTGCTGGTGGACGCCTTCGACCGGATTCAAGGGCTCGAAGGGTGGCTGTGGGAGCGGTTCCTGCCGAGGGTGCCGACGGGGACGCTGACGGTGATCGCCGGACGGTTCCCGCCGGACCTGCTCTGGCAGGCCGACCCCGGATGGGAGGGCGCACTCGAGGTGCTGACGCTGCGCGGGCTGGCGCCTCGGGACGCCGACGCGCTGCTGGATTTCAGCGGGGTGCCGGACGAACTGCGTGCGCCGGTGCTCGCCTTCGCCGCCGGGCATCCGCTGGCCCTGCGACTGGAGGCGGCGGCGGTCAGGAACGGGACGTCGCGCCAGGACGTGGTGGCCGCGTTGCTGGAGCGGGTGGTGGGGCCGGTCCCGTCCGAGGCGCACCTGCGTGCGCTGCAGGTCTGCGCGCACGCGTACGCGACGACCGAGGATCTGCTGCGTGCGGTGCTGCCCGACGACGCGGGTGCGCTGTTTCGATGGCTGCGCCGGTTGCCGTTCGTGGAGTCGGGCGGCCCCGGCCTGTTCCTTCACGACCTGGTGCGCGAGGTGCTGGACGGCGACTTCCGCTGGCGGGACCCGCAGGGGCACGCGGACATGCACGACCGGCTCCACGCCTACCTGGCCGACAAGGTGCGGACCTCGGCCGAACCCGAGGTGCTGGGCGCGGTGGGGGCCTTGTTCCACCTGCACCGCCTCGACGCGGTGACGACCGCGGTCCACGAGGCTCAGGAGGAAGCCGAGATCCGGGAGGACGTGCTGCGGGCCGGGGACACGGGCCTGCTACCGCGTATGGCCGAGGGTACGGAGTCGGCCGCCCTCGCCGCGTTCTGGGCGCGACGCCGTCCGGAGTCGTTCCGGATCTACCGGCTGGCCGCCACAGGCGAGCCGGTGGGCGGCTGCGCCTGGCTGCGCCTGCCCCACCTCGACGAGGAGGAACTGGCGGCCGATCCGGTCGTGGGCGCGGCGTGGGCGCACGCGCGGGCCACCGCGCCGCTGCGCCCCGGCGAGCAACTTGCCGTCGGCCGGGTGTGGCTGCCTGCCTCCGCGTACGCCGCGCAGGTACTTGAGCTGGTCAAACGGCGGTTGATCGGCAACTGCCTGCGCACGGAACGGCTCGCGTGGTCGTACATCGCGAACGCGGACCCGTGCCCCGCGCTGGTGGAGCAGTTCCGGCACCTGGGGATGCCCGACGTCGCGGACGAGCAGGCGGCCGGCAACCTGTTCGCCCACGACTGGCGGGCGGCGCCCGCGTCGGTGTGGCTGGACTACCTGAACCGGGCGCCCGACGGCGACCTGGCCGCCCCGGCGAAGCTGGCGGTGCTGTCGCGCGCCGAGTTCGCCGAGGAGGTCAGGAAGGCGTTACGCCAGCTCTCGCGGCCCGACGCGCTGGCGGCCTCCCCGCTGACCCGCACCAGGCTGGTCACCGAGCGGGACGGCCAGGACCCGGCCACGGAACTGCACGACGTGCTGCGCGAGGCGATCGAGGAACTGCGCGACGACCCGCGCTCGGTCAAGTTCCACCGGACCCTGGCCGCCACGTTCCTGAGCGGCACACCCACTCAGCAACTGGCCGCCGAGAAGCTCGGGCTGCCCTTCACCACCTACCGCCGTCACCTGACCGCGGGCGTCGAACGCGTCTGCGCCGCCCTGTGGCACCGGGAGTTGTACGGCGGGGTGCGGTGACGGCCGTTCAGAGGATCTGAAGTCTGGTGATCTTGTGAATCCGGTCCTGTCCCGGGCTGTCGTAGTGCCACGAGTCGCCTCTGCCGAGCAGCATGAAGACCTCCGGGCCGCCCAGGTCGTCGATGTAGGAGACGGCGACGTCGTTGTTGCCCGCCCAGATGACGTAGGTCCCGTAGATGGCCACGTTCACGGTGCCCCGGTTCGCGAAGCAGTGGTTGTCCTGCTCGGCGGAGCCGTTGTTGATCCAGAGGAACCCGCCGTCGGACCTGCAATGCACCTTGTTGATGGCGTGTGCGGGGGTGGCCGCGAAGGTGACCAGGGCCGCGAGGGCGACGGCGGAGGCGGTGAGAATCTTGGGGAGCGCGAGTTTCATGCCTGTTTACTCCTTGTCGAGGAAGTGGTCGAGAGGAGTCTCGGGCAATTCCCTGGCCATCCGGCAGTCCACTCTGTGCCCATTGCGTGGTCATTCCGGGCTTGTTCCGGCCTTCGCGGAAGCCGGTTGCCCGGTGAATGGCCCTGTCGAGGCAGGCGTGCACGGGTTTCGGTTGAGTGCGGACCGGGGTGCTGTTAGCTTCGCACGGTGGACGACAACCGTGCGCGTGTCGCGGCGATCGAGGACTTCGCCGCCACCCTGCGGAAACTACGCGATGAGGCCGGCAATCCGTCCTTCCGGGAGATGTCCGGCCGGTCGAAGGCGATCTCCCACACGACGCTGCACGAGGCGGCCAAAGGCAACCGGCTGCCGAGTTGGGAGACCACCGTCGAGTTCCTCAAGGCGTGCGGGGCTGACCCGGCCGCCTACCGCGAACGCTGGGAGAACGCGAACCAGGCGGTCAGGTCGGTGGACCGCCTGCCCGGCGACGCCCCTCCGCTCGCGCGCCCCAGGGCGCTGACCCGCCTGGTCGTCATCACGGCACTGACCGTCCTGGCCGGGGCGGCGGTCGTCGTCGTGGTCCTCGCCAACCGCGGCTCCAGTCCCGATCAGAACCCGTCCGGCGGGGCTGCGATCGCCGCGCCGACTCCGGTCGTCTGTCCGGTACGCCCGACCAGCCCGCCTTCGGCACCGCCCTTACGCAAGGGTGACGCCACCGAGTTCGTCGAGGACGTCACCCTCACCGACTGCACCCACGTCGGCTCCGGCCAGACCATGACCAAGGTATGGCGGATCAAGAACGCCGGGACGGTGCCCTGGGAGGGCTACCAGCTGCGACGCCTCGACCTCCCGCAACACCCTGACCACTGCCGGACCGCTGTTGACGTGCCCATCGCGGACACCAAGCCCGGCGACCTGGTCGACATCCGCACCGACGTCATCACGCCCAGGAAGCCGGGTCTGTGCTACGTGCGGTTCAAGATGGTCGACGCTTCGGGGGCGGTCCTGTTTCCCGGAAGCCGTCCCATCAACTTCCAGATCATCGTCAACGCGTGGTAGTTCCCCGCCATGCGTGGCATGGCGGGGAAGCGGCTCAGTGGAGGACGACGCCCCGGTAGTAGCGCTGGAGGATTCTCCGGTGGTCCCAGCCCGCATTGGCCAGGTCGCGGGAGCCGATCTGCGACATCCAGTCGCCGTCGGACCAGTGGCCGCACTCGGTGTGCGTCCGGCAATACTGCGCCTTGAAGATCTTCCCGGCCCGCGTCAGCCGGGTGCCCCAGGTCGCGTCGACCGCGGCGCTCGTACTCGCCTTGGCCGAGCCGGGCCGGTACACCTGGCTCATCGTGCTGTCCTGGACGTCGTAGCACTGGCCGCCCGGCGTCTTGCTGTTGGAACGCAGCGCCCAGTACCAGCCGAAGTTCTTCACTGCCACCGCCCCGGCCTTGAGCGACTCCGGGCGCCAGTTCGACAGCCACTCGTTGGGCAGGACGTTCTTGACGTAGTCCTTGAAACCCACTCGCACCACACGGTTCTGGGCGCGCATGTACACGAGGATCGTCGTGGGCATCCTGGTGTCCGTACCGTCGGTCTTGCACCCTGTCGGCGTTCCGGAGCCCTGGAACCGGTGTGAGGCGTTCTGGTTCTTCAGCCCCGGCTCCAGGTTGGCCTTGGCTCCGGGGGCGAAGTCCTGGTGTCTGCCGGCGTGACCGCTGTTGTAGAACACGCGGACGGTCTGGTTGCTCCGGTTCCACACCGAGGCGGCCGAGTTCTTGATGCACTCGCCCTTGCCCGTGCCCGGTCCCTTGAAGTCGTAGCAGGACGGTTGTGTGGTGGCGTAGTTGGCGACCGATCCGGTGAAGTCCGAGACCGATCCCTGGTTGCCGCTGTTGAAGTAGTAGCAGAACTCGCCGTTGTCGCAGACGCCGTCGCGGCCGGCCGCCGCCGCTGCGGGCGTGGCCGTCACCACCATGCCGCCGAGCATCATGGCTGCGCTCGCCGCGACCAGAACCTTGATGGACGTGCTCATGTTCGTCTCCTCCTGGTCCTTCCGGCCTCAGCGGACCTGGTAGCCCTGGGAGTTCCAGAACGGGGTCGGGTTCGGGTTCTCCAGGTGCGGGTCTCCGACGCTCTTGGCCGCGCGCAGGTGCCGTCCGGGACGCATCTCGACGTGGGTGTGCGCCGACGAGGACGATCCCACTCCGTGCCAGGACTCGGTGGCGATGACCTGCCCGCGCCTTACCTGCTGACCCACCCGCAGGGAGGATGCCGGCTTGGAGTGCAGGTAGATCACCGTCTTGTTCGCCGAGGCGACGTAGATGGCGATGGTGGACAGTCCCCCCGACCCGGTACGTCCATGCTGGACGTTGATGATCTGCCCGTCCACCAGCGAGCGGACGTTCGCGCCCACGCTGCGGGCCAGGTCGATGCCCTCGTGCCTGCCGGGCGTGGTGGTGTAGCGGTCGAACCCGCAGGTGATCTTGCCCCTGGCGGCGTACAACGAGAACGACATCTCAGCGCGCGAAGGCGACGGCGACGCCGACGGGTTGAACTGGTGTGAGGCGTTCTGGTTCTTCAGCCCCGGCTCCAGGTTGGCCTTGGCTCCGGGGGCGAAGTCCTGGTGTCTGCCGGCGTGACCGCTGTTGTAGAACACGCGGACGGTCTGGTTGCTCCGGTTCCACACCGAGGCGGCCGAGTTCTTGATGCACTCGCCCTTGCCCGTGCCCGGTCCCTTGAAGTCGTAGCAGGACGGTTGTGTGGTGGCGTAGTTGGCGACCGATCCGGTGAAGTCCGAGACCGATCCCTGGTTGCCGCTGTTGAAGTAGTAGCAGAACTCGCCGTTGTCGCAGACGCCGTCGCGGCCGGCCGCCGCCGCTGCGGGCGTGGCCGTCACCACCATGCCGCCGAGCATCATGGCTGCGCTCGCCGCGACCAGAACCTTGATGGACGTGCTCATGTTCGTCTCCTCCTGCTGTGGATACGACTGCTGTGGATACGGACTGTCGTGGATACGGACTGTCGTGGAAACGATGCGTCAGTGACGCCGGTACTCCTCCCAGGTCCGGACGACCACCTTCGGACCGTCGTCCGGACCCCGGCCCGAGAGCCCGTCCCGGCCCAGGTAGTAGTCGCCGACCTGGTGCTGAGCCTGGACGGACAGGTCCGTGTCACTGATGGCGACGGCGTGGACGTGCCACGGCCAGTCACCCTGCCGGGGATTACGCAGCCACGCGGCGAACCCCACGCGGCGCAACGCCCGGACGACCTTGGTACGGGTGGCGGTATCCATCCCCTTCACCGAGATGTCGACCACGCCACCGCCGTCGTGCGTCCCCGCCGACGTCGGATCGCCACCCGGGTTGTACGACCCCTGATCAAGTACGAGGTCACGCCCCAGCGCCCGTCGAGCCTGGGCCAACATGTCCCGGGTACGCCCGTTGACCACCACACCCCCGTGGGTCGTCCTGGCCCCCACCTCGATGAGGTCCGTGACCGCGAACCGGCCCGCGCCCAGCCGCCTCAGCGACGCCTTGCCCGGCAGGCCGTTGGCGTCCGCCCCCGTGAAGCCCAGCGACCGCTGGAACTTCGCGTAGGCCGCCACGGTCGTGGTGCCGAAGTGACCGTCCACCCACCTCGCGTCGAGCAGGCCCTTGTCGCGCAATGCCCGCTCCACGAGCAGAACGCCGCCCTTGGCACCCGGCGTAGGGGTGTCGTCCGGACGTCTCGGGTCTATCTGCGCCGCCTTCACCGTGAGCTCCATGCTCACGGACGGCCCGGCATTCGCCGTCCCTGTCCCTGCCGTCGTGTCCGCCTCGGCCGGCGACGCGAACATGGTCGCCGTCATGAGGGCGGCGGCGGGTACGGACAGTTTCATGAAGGGCTCCCGGAGGCGGGGTGTGGGCGAATGCCCGGTGGCGCCTTCAAGGTCTCGGGAGTGCCCGGGTGTCCGCAAGAAGGTTCGTGTTGTCAGCCTGTTCGACGGACATGTCCGCCCGGCTTACACCCCCGTCTGACAGGAGCCGAGGATCGCCGCCCCGGGGCGATCAGGCCAGGCCGCCGTTGGCGTACAGGACCTGACCGTTGATCCAGCGGGCCGGGCCGGCGAGGAACGCGACCGCCTCCGCGATGTCCTCCGGCGTGCCCAGCCGTTCGAGCGGGGTGGCCTCGGCGAGGTCGTCGATCGCGGCCTGGTCCTTGCCCTGGAAGAACAGCGGGGTGGCGGTGGGACCGGGAGCGACGGCGTTGACCGTGATGTCCTTGCCGCGCAGTTCGCGGGCCAGGACCAGGGTCATGCTCTCGACCGCGGCCTTGCTGGCCGCGTAGGCGCCGTAGGCCGGGGGCCGCAGGCGGGTGATCGACGTGGAGAAGTTGACGACGGCGCCGCCTCGGCGCACCCGCCGGGCCGCCTGCTGGGAGACGACGAAGGTGCCGCGGACGTTGGTGCGGTGGATCCGGTCGAGGTCGTCCAGGTCCAGCGTGGCGATCGGTGACAGCACCATGATGCCCGCCGTGTTGACGACGACGTCGATGCCGCCGAACTCCCGCTCCACGGTGTCGAACGCGTCCGCCATGGCGTGTTCGTCGGCGACGTCGCCGCCGATCGCCGTCGCCCTGCCGCCGGCCTCGATGATCGCGGCGACCGCCTCGTCGGCGCGGGCCCTGTTGCCGGCGTAGTGCACGCCGACGGCGATGCCGTCCCTGGCGAGGCGCTCGACGACCGCGCGGCCGATGCCGCCGGAACCGCCGGTGACCAGGGCGACGCGGGCGGTGGTGTCCGTCATGGTGATCCGTCCTTCGGCGAGGTACGCGGCGGCCTCGACATGGCATGCGTCATCGCTGACAATCTTGATACATCGACGCCCAGGCCGACGGCCGACTCGCGCAGTACGAGGGACGGTCCGGCGACGTCCGCGAGGCCGTTCTGGCGACCGGGCCCCGCAAGGCCCGTGATGCTCGACATCACTAATGGTAATGATATAGTCACACGTAGCTATGGAAATCACCAGCGGACTGCCGCGTCATGTGGCTTGTGTGATGGACGGGAACGGGCGGTGGGCCGCGCAGCGGTCGCTGCCGCGCACCGCAGGTCACGAGGCGGCCGAGGCCGCCGTGATGGACGTCATCGAGGCGGCCCGGTCGGCGGGCATCGGGTGGCTGAGTCTCTACGCCTTCTCCACCGAGAACTGGCGCAGGCCGTCGAGCGAGGTCGAGATCCTGATGCGGCTCGTGCGCGGGGCCATCCGCAAACACGCGCCCGCACTGCACGCGCGAGGCATCCGGTGCAGGTTCCTCGGCATGTCGGACACCCGGATCCCGCCGCCTTTGGTGCAGGACATCACCGACCTGACGGTCCTCACGGGCGACAACCGGCGGATGACGCTGACGGTCGCCTTCGACCACGGCGGACGCCGCGACATCGTGCAGGCCGCCCGCTCGCTCATCCGCGCCGGCATACCCGCCGACCAGGTCACCGAGGCCACCTTCGCCCGCCACCTGCCCCACGCCGACACCCCTGACGTCGACCTGGTCATCCGCACCTCGGGAGAGCAGCGCATCTCCAACTTCATGCTCTGGCAGGTGGCCTACGCCGAATGGGTCTTCCCGCAGGTGCTCTGGCCGGACTTCCGGGCGAGCCACCTCTGGGAATGCCTCGACACCTACCGATCGCGCCAGCGCCGGTTCGGCGATGTCCGCGAGTCGACCGCCATCACGGGAGAGGAACCTCGATGACCCACACCGATGAGGACGTCTTCGGGCCGGACTCGATGCTGCGCCACCTCGTCAACGACGTACGGTGGGGCCTCGCGGTGACCCGCGCCACCGTCCTCGAAGCCGCGCACCCGCAGATCGGCGCGGCGCTGCTGGAGAACTCGACGTTCGTGACGCACCCGTGGCGCCGGTTGCGCAACACGCTGGTGAGCATGAATCGGGTGCTCGACCTGGATCCGCGCGTCCGCGATCGGGAGGTGGCCCGGATCAACCGCATGCACGCCCGCATCTCGGGCACCGACCCGCAGGGCCGTCCGTACGACGGGATGGACGTCGAGGCCCGCGCCTGGGTGGTGGCGACCCTGTTCGAGTCGACGGTGACGATGTACCGGCTGAGCGGCGAGTCGCTCGACGGGCCCGCGCTGGAGCAGCTCTACGGCGAGTTCGGCGCCTTCCTGAGACTGCTGGAGGGCGAGGACCACCGGCTGCCCGCGACGGTGCAGGAGTTCTGGCCCTACTACGATCACATGATCGACCACCGTCTGCAGAGCACCGAGGCGGTACGCGTCATCCTCTACCGGCTGTTCGCCAACGTGCCCGCGCCGCCCCTGCTGCGCGACCACCCCGCCGTGTGGGCGACGGGCCGGGCCGTGGCGGGCCCGGCGGCGGCCGCGATCACCATCGCCGCCCTGCCCGAGTCCTTCTGCAGGCGTATCGCGCTGCCCGACCTCCCGGCTGTGCGGACGCTCACCCGAGGGACCTACCTGGCCGCCGGACTCGCCGCCCATCTGCTGCCCACCGGCTGGGCGGACGTCAACGCGCTCATGAGCCTGCTGGACCCGGGCCACACCGGGGGCGCCGGGCCCTGGGAGACCGTACGGCGTAAGGCGAGCCAGGCCGCGGCCATGGTCAGGCTGATCACTCCGGCCCGCGACGACGTCCACCAGGCGGCCTACGCCGCCGACCAGTTCTTCGCCGAGGTCCTGGACCAGACCGGCGACGGCCACCTCGCCTGGCCCGACCTGGCGGCCATGGCCAGAGAGATCGCCACGCGGCTCGACCTGGACGCGCCGGACGAGGAACGGCTCTACAGCGCCTACGCCGCCTGGTGGCGCGAACTGCAGAGCAACCTCGACACCGACGGCGACGGGCGCGTCACCAGGCAGGAGTACGCGGCCTCCGCGGTCGCGCTGCCGAGCTCCGGACTCATCAGGGTCGCCGACGTGCTGTTCGACGTCACCGACAGCGACGACGACCAGCTCATCGACGCGCAGGAGTACCAGAAGCTGTTCCGCGCGGCCTTCCACCGCGACCTGACCGGCGACGCCGACCGGTACTCACGCGGTGCCTTCGTCAGGCAGTTCCTGTCCTTCATGTCCGGGCAGCAGCACTCGGTCGCCTACGACACCCTGCTGTCCTAGCTTCCGGCGGCTCGGCCGACGCCGGCGGCCATCGAGAACGGGCTCACATGATCCCCTTCTGATGTGGGTGTCGGGGCCGTGTCAGCGCCGTGACAGCCCGGTGTCAGCACGGCCCGCGATGGTGTCTGCCATGAACGGATCAGCCAGCGAACACACGCTGACGACGATGCCGGCAGAGCGCCGGCCCGGCTGCCCCTTCGACCCGCCCAAGGAGTTGATCGACGCTCGCGAACAGGCCTCCATCAGCCGTCTCGTCTTCGCCGACGGGCACGAGGGCTGGGTGGTCACCGGATACGACCTGGTCAGGTCGATCCTCGCCGACCGGAGGTTCAGCTCGCGCAAGGAACTCATGAGCCACCATCCGACCGTCGACTACTCCGGTATCGAGGTCCCTCCGGCCTCACCCGGCGAGTTCCTGCTGATGGACGACCCGCAGCACAGCCGCTACCGCAAGCCGCTGGTGGGCCGGTTCACCCTCCGGCGGATGCGCCTGCTGACCGAGCGCGTCGAGCAGATCACCGCCGCCCACCTGGACGCCATGGAGCAGGCCGGGCCGTCGGCGGACCTCGTGACCGCCTTCGCCAAGCCGATCCCCTCCGTGGTGATCTGCGAGCTGCTGGGGGTGCCGTACGAGGACAGGGACTTCTTCCAGAAGCAGTACGAGGTGTTCATCGGCGGGGAGGCGACCGACGAGGAGCTGATCGCGGCCTACCTCGCGACCCAGCAGTACCTCGCCGACCTGGTGGCCGCAAAGCGCGCCGACCCCACCGACGACCTCCTCAGCGACCTCACCGACAGCGACCTCACCGACGAGGAGCTGAAGGGCATGAGCATGATCCTGCTGGGGGCGGGATTCGACACCACCGCGAACATGCTGGCGCTGGGCGCCTTCGCGCTGCTTCAGCACCCGGAGCAACTGGCCGCGTGGCGCTCCGATCCGGCGCTCGCCGACGGGGCAGTGGAGGAACTGCTGCGCTACCTGGCCGTCGTGAAGGGGTCCATGCGGGTGGCGCTGGAGGACGTCGAGTTGGACGGGCGGACGATCGAGGCGGGGGCCACGGTGATCCTCTCGTACAACACCGCCAACCGTGACCCCGGACGCTTCGCCGACCCCCAAACGCTCGACCTGAAGCGCGACGACGGCGGCCACCTGGCCTTCGGCCACGGCATCCACCAGTGCCTGGGCCAGCAACTGGCCCGCATCGAGCTGAAGGTCGCCCTCCCCGCGTTGCTCGACCGCTTCCCGACGCTGCGGCTGGCCGTACCGGCCGACGAGGTCGTCCTTCGCCCGGAGAGTGCGGACATCTACGGCGTGAAGAGCCTGCCGGTCACCTGGGACGCCTAGTAAGTGACTTATGGCTCCGGCGGGCCTGAGTCGCGCATCGGCCCCGGGTACGTAACGGGTGGGGCCGTTGCGACTGAGGGGGTGGGCGATGGGCCCGGCCGGTCGGGGAGTGTTGCACGGCGCGTTCGCGGTGCTGGAGGAACTCGCACGGGTGGAGGAGGCGGGCCTGACACAGCTCGCGCTGGCCACCGGTCTGCCCAAGGCGACCGCCCATCGGCTGCTGTGCCGGCTCGCCGACCTGGGCCTTGTGCACCGGGGCGACGGCGGTCGCTACCGGATCGGGGCGCGCACGTTCCGCTGGGGCCAGCACTGGGCGCCCGCCCAGGTGCTGAGCGCGGCCGCGGTGAGGCCGCTGCGTCAGCTCGCCGCCGCCGGATGCAGCGCGACCGTCGCGGTCAGGGACGGCGGCGACGTCATCGTCGTGGCCGGGGTCACGGACCCGGCCGTGGACGCGTTCTTCCGGCTGCGCCCCGGGGTGGTGCTGCCGTCGGCCAGTGCCGCCGAGGTCGTCCTGTCGGCGTGGGAGGTGCCGCAGGACCACGGCCGGGGCCGTCCGGAAGGGCACGCGGAGGCCGAGTGGGCGCGGCGGGTCAAGGACGCCCGCGAGCGAGGAGTGGCCTTCGACCTCGAGTCGGCCCTGCCGCCCCTGTGCTGCGTGGCCGCGCCGGTGCGCACCCCGACGGGTGACCTGGTGGCCTCGGCGGGCGTNNNNGCCGTCGTCGTGCTCGGCGCCGGCCGCCTGACCGAGCTGGCCGACGCCGTACGGGACACCGCGGCGCGCATCACCGCCAACCTGGCCCGCGTGCCGGGCGCCGGCCGGGCACTCAGCCTGCTGACCGCCGCCACGAGTCGAAGTCGATGACCAGCCGGCCCGGCCGGGCACGGAGGGGTACGTCGTCCGCGTGGGCGAGCCGCTCGGCCATCGGGATCCCCGCCGGTCCGGTCCCGTCGGCCGTCCCCGGGTCGGTGCGGTAGCGCTCCCGCTCCTCCACCAGCAGCCGGTACTGCCGGCCGAGGTCCGCCTCCGCCGCCGGGATCACCGCCGACCACTGGAAACCGGCCCCTGCCACGCCGCACACCAGCTCGGCCCCGATCTCGGTGTCGGTCCAGTCGAGATCGTCGTCGCCGGCGAAGGGACGCCGCTGCACGGTCGCGGTGACCCGGTGGCTCGCCGCGACCGCCGGCAGCCCGGAACCGGCCTGCGCGCCCAGTTCCGTGGCGGCGGCGGGCCCGGCCAGCGTGACGCGCAGCCCGCCGTCCCGCATCTCCTCGACCGTCACCGTACGGCGCGGCACCACCTGCGCGAACTCGGCCTGCACGACACCGGACAGCTCCAGCCCGGCCAGCGCGTACGGCTGGTAGCGCGCCAGCGCCAGGCGCAGGAACGGAAAACACGCCGACTCCCGCCCGGCCGGGCCGAACTCGACGTCGACGTCGGCGAACCACAGCCCCTTGGCCGCGTCGAACACCGGCGCGTACGCCACGGCCGCCGCGACCGGCCCGCCGGACTCCGCCAGCCGCAGCCCCGTGGGGGCGGCGACGGCGCCGGGGAAGTTCACCCGGGCCGGAGGGGGCAGCACAGTGGCATCCGACCGGACGGGGTCGCCGCCCCACCGGGTCGCCAGCCGATCGGGCAGCGGTACGCCGCCGGGCGCGTCGAGGACGACGGCCAGCAACTCGTCGTCGCCGGAGGAGAACCACGGCCGGTCCAGGTAGATCCGTAGCCCGGCTCCGTCGCGCACGCTCACGAGCCGCCTGTTCTCCCGGTCCTCCTGCCGCTCCCACCGGAAGGTGGGCAGGACGTACGACGGCTTCGGCGGCTCCGGCCGCCTGCTCGCGGGCACCGGCCAGCCCCGCGCGGACGGCCCGGTGCTCGGCTCGCCGACGCTGGTGACGAGCTCGGGCCGGGCGGTGATCGACGGGTGGAAGTACTCGCGGAACCGGGTGGCGCCGGTCGGCCGGTAGACGACGTCGCGGTGCAGCGTGTCGCCGAAGTCGTGCCGGATCGGCCTCCCGGCGCGCGGCAGGCGCACCTCGTCCCTGTCGGAGTACGCCTGCTCCACCCTGCCGACGTGGGCGTGCTCCTCGATCCGGCGGGGAGCCGGTTCGGCGACGTCGTCGATCCAGCGCGTCCAGGTCGCGTCGATGTCCACGTGCCCGGTGCTCCTGGGGTGCGAGCGCAGCGTGCCGCGCACCTCGGCGAAGGTCTGCTCGGGCTCCCGCTCGAAGCTCAGCGCCTCCAGCGCGGGCGGCCGCAGCGGCCGCTCCACGGCGTGCACCAGGCGGATCTCCGTGTACGGCGTGAGCAGCCAGTTCAGCCCGGCGGCGGCCTCCCCGGCGATGAGCGCCCGCTCCGCGTCGGTCAGATCCCGCCAGAGATCCGTGGCGAGGAAACGCCGCCACACGGGGAAGAGGTCGAGGTCGGCCGCGTCGAGCCGGCAGCTCAGCCGGACGGTGGCCATCTCGGCCTTGGGCAGGAACACGGTGAGCACCCGGGGGCCCTCCCGCCAGCGCGGCTCCCCGTCGCCCTCTTCGATCCGCAGCGTGAACGGCGCCGCGTCCGGCCAGCTCTCGTGGAAGTCGTCGTAGAACGACACCGGGTGGATCGGCGGCGCGCCCGGCAGGCCGTACAGGGTGACGCCCCTGGCGAGGACGTCGGGCAGGTACGGCAGGACGAGTTCGGCGGCGGTGTGCACCACGAACTCGCCGGACTTCAGCCCGGCACCGCGCGGCACGGGCAGCCGGGTGACCGGCTCCGGGTCGAAGGCGTCGTGCTTGGCGACCGCGATCTCCTCGAAGAACAGCAGGTCGCGGGTGCGGCGCGGGTCGTCGGCGAAGGTGACCACCGTGTCGAGGAACGTGCCCGCCTCGCGGGAGGCCGCCGCGAAGAACCTCCTGCGCACCTCCTCCGGACGCTCGCCGCCGATGGCGTCGTCGAAGCGGCCGTGCCGTTCGGCCATCTGCAGCGACGTCTTGGGCGGGGCGACGAACCGCTCGTCGAAGGGCACGTACCGGCGGCTCAGCCCGTCGGTGGCGGGCGGCCGGTCCGTGTGACCGGGGACGTCCCGGCGCTCCAGCGCCCACTGCCAGGCGGGCACGTCCCGACCGGCGGCCGTGACCGTGCTACGGATCACCAGGCACTGGCCGGACTCGCCCTCGTTGAACGCCTTGCTCTCCACCAGCGCCGGCTGCGGGACCGGCTCCCACCGCGAGAACGTGATCGGCCGCGACAGCGCGGACTCCGGCGCCGCCGCGTCCGGCCCCAGGGCGTTGCCCGCCAGGTCCACCACGCGGGCCCGCAGCCGGTAGGCCCGCCCGTACCGCAACGCGGGCAGGGAACCGGGTACCGGCGTGAACTTCGTGTCGAGCGGGAAGCGCGCGTCCACCTCCGGGTCGGCGACGACCGGCAGGCCGAACCGGTCGAGCGTCCGGCCGGGCAGCGGGGCGGCCAGGCTCCAGCCGTCCCAGCCGAACAGCGCCTGGTGCACGTACAGTTCATCGGTTCTCGCCGCGTCCCGGGTGACCGCGCTGGCGCGGACGGCGCCCTCGTCGTCGGCGATCCCCTCGATCCGGTACGGCGGCTGCCCGTCCCGCCGGATCAGGTAGGAGCCCCGGCGGCGGCACAGGGACAGCCAGCCGGTGACCGCTCCCGCCGGGCCGAGCGTCCCGACGTCGACGCGGAAGCCGCGCGCCAGGTGCCCGGCGTGCAGTTCGGGGACCGTCGCGCCGGATCCGGCGCGGTGGGCGGCGTCGTCGCCGATCTGGGCGGCCAGCCACGCGTCCCGCCCCCGGTGGAAGACGGTGAGCCCGGCGCCCTGAAGCGCGGCCGGGCCGGTGCCCAGACTCTGCGCGCTCGGCTGGCCGCTCGGTCCGCTCAGCTCGTTCATGCGCTCGATCAGCGCGGTGAAGTCGGCCGCCTTGACGGCCGCGCCGTCGACGTCGGCGTCGGTGACCGTCCAGTCCTCGCCGCCGAGGCCGAGCCAGCCGCCCTGGACGGGGTGCCCCTGCGGAGACGCGGCGGCGAAACCCCGGCCGGCCGTGTACTCGAACAGCGTCCACGGCCGCAGCGGTTCGGCGTCGAAGGGCGCGGTGAGATCCTTGAACGCCACCCGGAACCTGCCGGTCGCGGCGAGCCCGGCGGGCACCGCGACCACCAGGTCGACGACGAGCCCGAGCCGCCGGCACAGCTCCGGATAGTCGGCCAGGAACCCGCACACCCCGTGGAACTCGACGTCGGGAGGGTCCGGCCGGGGCTCGGCCGCGGTCTCCCCGCCCCTGCCCGCACGCCCCGGCCGGTCGTAGAAGCGGAACGCCTCCGCCAGCGCGAACCGTGTCTCGTCCGCCCGGTAGGCCGCACCCGCCCGATCGATCGTCGCCGGCCGCAGCCCGGCGGCGAGGAGGCCGGAGTCGCGGGCGAACGCCGCCGGCGCGCGCCCGCCGATCATGCCGTCGAGGGCCCGGTAGGCGGTCTCGGGGTCGCCGGTGAACCTGCGCATGTCCTCGACCACCGGGATGCCTCGGACGAGCCCGGTGTGCGGCTGGTACCAGGGCCGGGACGGGGTCTCGGCATCGGTGCCGCCGTTTCCGGGCGGCGAGAGGCGGTCGGCGACCACGGCCTTGCCGACCTCGTCGTACAGCGTGGCGACCCGCTCGTGGATCAGCGCGGCCGGGAACGAGCGCAGCAGCCGCACGGCCGGCGGTCCGAAGGCGGCGGCCAGCGAGCGTGCCCGTACCGGCGAGGCGGGCGGGAACAATCGTCGCCAAAGGTCCGAGTCAGGGGCCGGTGAGCCGGGGGCGGGGCGGGGGAGCGCCGGTTCGGCGTGCCCGTCCCACACGATCCGCAGCGCGGGCAGCACCGTGTCGCGCAGCGTCTCCGGCCAGTCGACGAACTCCGCGACGTCGTCGAGCCTGCCGCGCGGGGCCGTCAGCCGGGGTCCGACCGCGACGGACAGCCGCACCTCGCCCGGCCCGGCCGTGCCCGCGGGCAGCGCCGTCCAGAGGATCTCGAACGTGTTCACGGGCCCACCTCCGCGAAAGCGCCGCAGTACTCGGCGACCGGATCCCGCCGTGCGCCGGTCACCGGATCCCGGTACGGCGCCATCATCCGGGCGAACGTCGGCGCGGAACCGGCCGCGTCCCCCGAGGCCCCGGCGAGCAGCGATCGGGCGCCGCCGAAGCGCTTCTCACAACTGATCTCGACGGACTCCTCGAAGAAGCCGATCTCCACGGTGATCGTGATCTTCGCGCGGCCGACCGCGTCGCCGCCCTCGTACCCGAGCTCCAGATAGAGCTCGATCGACGCGGAGACCAGGCCGAGCACGTCCACCTCGCCCCGGGCGCGGAAGTAGCCGAACAGCACGGCCCGGCCGCTCGCCGCGTCCAGGTGGAAGTAGACGCCGGCCATCACCGACACGCTGCCGCTCGCCACCCCGAAGTCGAGCGAGGCCGAGGCACCGAACTCCAGGCCCGCGTCCAGTGCGCGGACCCCGTCCGGTGACAGCACGATCCCGAACCAGCCGCCGCCCCCGAACAACGAGACGGTGAGCCGGAACGGCGCATCGCGGCGGCAGAACGCGAACCCGATCTCCAGCGGCCGCGTGCCGGCGAACGGCAGGTCCAGATAGGCGTTCAGGGAGATGTTCTCCAGGCTGAACACGCCGATCGCCAGGTTCGGCAGCGGCATGCCGTACCTCGCGCGCACCCCCGCAGGGGAGACGTCCAGCATCGGCGGGTCGCTGAACCCGTCGAGCGGGATGATCCGGCGCAGCGTCTCGACGAACGACAGCGCCCCGACGAACTCGACGTCCTGCAGCGCCACCTCGACGTCGGGCTTGCCGCCGGCGCGCACGCTGAACCTGACCCGCCGGAAGTCCAGCCGCATCGCCTCCAGCACGCCCGGCAGCAGGACCAGGTCGAACTCCTCCAGCGTGCAGGTCACGTCGGCGGCCGGGCGGAGGTCCGGCCGCAGCGCCGCGCGCAGATCGACGACCACGGAGAAGCGGCCGGCCCGCGCCGGGTCGCCGCCGCCGTCGTGCGGGACGAACACCGGCGGCTCGCCCGCCCGCAGCGACCAGGGCTGGATGTCCGGCACCCACTCCAGGCGGGCGGCGACGGACTCCGGCAGCCGGACGCCGGACTTCGCCGCCTCGACGGCCTGCCGCAGCGGCAGTACCCCGGCCGGGGCGTTCTCCCAGATCGCGGCCGCCTGCCGCAGGTGGTCGAGCAGCGTGACCACCGCGTGATCGACCTCGGCGGGCAGCCCGGTGCCGAGCGCGTCCAGGGCGGAGCGGAAGTTCCCGAACGCCGTGTCCACCTGGTCGAGGGTGGCCGTGCCCCCGATGAACGCCTCGACGGTCTCGACCAGCGCCACGGCGGTCGTCCGGACCCGCTCGGCCGCCGAGGCGACAGCGGGGAACCGGGCGGCGACCTCGGTCAGCTGGCGCTCGATCCGGCGCAGGTCGGCCAGGAAGCCGGTGGCGGCATTGACCGTCTGCGTGACGAACCGGGGCGCCTTCAGCTCCTTGTCCAGACCGGCCGCCTTGACCAGGGCCGACAGCGGGATGACGCCGAACAGCCGCGCGCCGATCGCATCGAAGAAGTCCGAGGGGCGGAAGGTGCCGTCGGCGACCGTACCGAGTGGGTCGGCGGTGGCGTCGGCGACCGGTGACTTGGCTGCGCTGACCGGCCCGGTCAGCCGTGACAGGCCCGCCACCGTGAGGGTGGGCGCGGCCAGCCCGCCCGAGCGGTCCCGCCGGTCGTCGAAGTCCATCACCAGCGGGGACGTCCCGGCGGCCGGGATCAGCTCCAGGAAGACCTCGCCGGGGTTGACCGGGTCGCCCGGCCGGTCCGGCGTCTTGTCGAAACCGGCCGCCCGGTAGCGCCGGGCATAGCGGACCGGGTGCGGCCCGAGCGCCCCGGTGAGCCGGCTCACCGAGGGCACCGCCGCCGACGCCCGGCGCAGCACCGGGAGGAAGCCGGGCGTCCGCTGGTAGAAGCGGTCGTCGCGATCGGTCGGCAGGGCGGCGCCCCAGATCAGGTGGGCGGCCTCGATCGTGGTGTCGCCGGGTGCCGAGGCCGCCGCGACCGCGACCCCGGCGCCGCGCAGGGCGGCGCTCAGCCGCGCGGGGGGCGCCTCGGGGTCGATCGGCTCGGGGTCGAGGGCGTTGTACGCCTCGGCCGCCGCCGCCAGTTCGGCGCCCTTGTTGAAGTTCTCGGTGAGGAACAGCAGCGGGGTGCGGAACTCGTGCTCCCGTCCGGCCAGGTCGCTCGCTCGTACGGTGAACAGGAACGGGTCCTCGTCGCGGACGGCGGGGAAGAACGCGTACTGCCCCTCCGCCACCGGCAGGATGTTCTCGGGCGGCGACAGCGCGGGCGTGACCTGGGTCAGCAGTTCGATCCGCCGGAACGGGAACAGGGCCTCAAGCCGGTCGCCCGAGGCGTCCCGCCGTACCGTGCCGGGCTGGAAGTCCCTGACCGGCTCGCGGCAGGTGACGAACAGGCGCTGGGCGAGGTAGGCGGGATGCTCGGGGCGCGCGGGGTCGAACGTGCGTTCCGTCACCTTCACCAGGTCGGCGCGCTGCCCGAAGGGGAACAGGAAGCCCGAGTAGAGCACCCGGACGTAATGGTCGCGGCCCATGGCCGCCCGGTGCCGCCACTCGGCGATGTTCGTGATCGTCGGCCGGGGGTCCCAGCGGCCGAGGGCGTCGAGCCAGCCGCCGAGCGCCGAGAGGATCAGGTGCCCGACCTCGACGGGCACCGGCACGTACGGCCGGCCGCCCGGCTCGGTCAGTCGCCGATCGCTGGTCAGATGGACGAGCGCGGCCCGGTCGGCGGGCGTCAGCGACGTGGTCAGCGGGTCGGGCGGCGGATCGACCGGCGTGTCGCCGGGGAAGTCCCTGGTCCACACCGCCCTGGCCCGCGTGCCGTGCGCCCGCGTGTGCCACAGCTCCACGCGGGCCGCCGGATCGGCCGGTGCCGTGGGGTGCGCCCATCGCACCTCCGGCGGCGGCGACAGCAGCAGACGGTACGGCAGTTCGATCGCGGTCCTGGGATCGCCCGCCGGGTCGCGCAGCGGGTTGGCAGGACCGTCGTCGCCCACCGTCCGCAGCGGTAGCCGGGTCATGGCCGCCAGCAGGCCCTCGGCGGTGTACGGGATCTCGTCGTCCGGCCCCACGGCGAACACCAGCAGTGTGCGCCCGCCGATCCGGGAGACGACCGGGGGCGGCGGGTGCGGCTGAACCGGGACGGGATCGGGCAGCCCGGACCCCGCCGACTCGAAGAACGCCTGCTCCACCACGTGCTGCGCGGGGAACGTGACGACGATCAGCCCGTCGCGCTCCGGCGTGGTCCTGACCAGGATCCGCCGTACCGCCGGGCGTCTGAACGACAGGCCGAGGAATCCGAACCGCAGGTCCGCCAGGTCCGCGACACGGACCAGGCGGACCGGCCTCGGCTCCTGCGCGGGGCCGGTCACGGCGACACCACCCACCCTCTCCGCTCAGCCCACGAAGGGAGAGGAGAAGGCGAACTGCTCCCGCCTCATCAGGTCGGTGACCTGGACGGAGCCGAGGGCGCGGTCGAACTGGAAGGGCGCGTTGTCCGGGACGCTGCGCGTGGCGCAGAACGCCGTCTGCCCGTTCCGGATCCGGATGTCGGTGCACCGGGCGTTTCCGGGAAGGACGTCCAGCGTCGCGGTCATGTTCTCGACGTCCAGCGTGAAGCCCGCCCCGTTGAAGACCTCGGTCTGCGCCTGCTTCCAGTTGGCGCCGACACCCCAGATGCAGGCACGGGCCGACAGCCCGGGGAAGGTCAGGCTGGAGACCCAGCTTCCGCACGTCGGGTCCGCCGCGGCCGCGGCGCCGCCCGTCACCGCCAGGCACGGGACCGCCACCGCCGTCGCGATCAGCACTTTCACCACTCTGCTGCCCATCTCCCCGCCCCTTTCGCAGGTACCAGAACCGGCGTGGACGCCGTGCGTCCATGCTGTTGGCGCGGGGAGGGGGCGGACAACATTCGGTCCACTCAGTGGACCGGGGACTACGCGCTCTCGGCCATGCCCCAGCTGTGCAGGATGGCGGCGTTCTCGTCATGGGCCCGGCGGCCGTCGGCCTCACCGGCCGAGACCGCGTGCGGCAGCAGCGAGTCGTAGTCGGGTTCGTCCGGGGCGACGTCCCGGGAGCCGCTGACGCGGGTGCCGTCGGGCAGCGTCGTCGCGGTGGGGACACGGAGGATGCCGCTGTCGAGCAGTAGGACGCTCATGTGCGCGTTTCTCCTTCCATGCCCTTTGCCATGCCTTTTCATGCCCCGATCGTTGCCGTCAGCATAGCCCGACCGTCTGCCGGGCGGGAGGCGGCCGATCAGGTTGTGTGGTAGTGGCCGATGCCGTAGCGGCCCGCCAGCCACACGTACACCTCGTGGGCGATCGACCGGTCGCCGACGAGGCGGATCAGGTGCAGGGCATTGCGGGCCAGCACGCAGGCGAAGGACTCCACGAGCAGTTCGCCCGGGTCGTGCCGGTACGGCGGAGCCAGGTACGGCCGGCACCGGTTGTGCACGTGCAGCCAGTACTCCGAGCGGGACAGCACGCCGTCCATGTGGTCGACGGCGTGGCCGAGTTCGTGGCCGGTGACGCTGACCGACGGCGAGGCCACACTGCCGACGCCGATGCGGCGGAGCGCGGGGTCGTAGACCCCGGCGGATCGCTCCCAGGTTCCGGCCTGCAGGGGGAGCGGGACCGCTCGCAGATGCTCGAAGCCGGGTAAGTCGGGCACCGCACCCGGGCCGATCACGATGCCGCCGGTCAGGTGCGCCCCCAGGCGGGTGGCCAGGTGCCGGGGGACGGCCCCGACCGTCATGATCGCTAACAGCGTCTCGGCAGGAGGGAACGTTCCCGGCGACCACGCGCGGGTCAGCCGTTCCTCCAGCGGGCCGGCGTGGAGCCAGCCGGGCCGTCCTCTGCCGTGGTCGGCCACGCCGCTCCTCCTGCTTTCGCCTGCCGATGTTCACGAACCTTACCGGCTCAGGCCGGGCCGCACGTTCGCGAAGATCGACAGGCTCGGGTCAGGCGTGCCGCGGGACGCACGTCACCCTCCCGGGCGACGTGCGTCGTCCGGGATCAGAAGGGGATGTCGAAGTTGTAGTGGTCCGCGGCCCCGGTGATGGCGGCGGCGTCGTCGACGGGCGGGTGGATGAGGTCCATGATCCACTTCTTGACCTCTTTGCCCTTGGCGCCCGTCGCGACCACCCTGCGGTCCCAGCCCCTGGTGAAGACCGCGCCCGCCGCGCCGAGGTCGAGGCACGTGACGTACGGCCCGGCCGCGAATTCCCGCATCGGCAGCCCCAGCAACTCGGCGGCCGCGTTGTACCCGGCGACCATCCCGAGCGGCACCGCGTGCTGGCAGCTCTGCACCACGTAGTGGTCGGCGTCGAGCCGGGCGGCCGCCATGTCGCCCGCCGCGAAGACCGCACCGCCCACCCGCAGGTACGGGTCGACCTCCAGCCTGCCCAGGGCGTCGCGCTCGGCCGACACCTGCGCGGTGAGCTCACTGGCCCTGATCCCGCCCGTCCAGACGACGGCGTCCGTCTCGATCAGCTCGCCGTCCGACAGCCGCACGAAGCTCTCCCCGACCTCGGCCACGGTGACGCCGAGCCGCCGCTCGACGCCGAGTTCGTCCAGCGCGGCCTCGATGTCGGGACGCGGCCCCGGCCCCAGGTCCGGCCCCACCACCTCGGCCCGCTCCACCAGGATGACCCGGCCCCGGTCCGCCAGTTCGGTGGCCACTTCCAGCCCGGCGAACCCGGCGCCGACCACGACGACGGTGAAGCGCTCCCGCCGGCGCAGGTGCTCGGCGAGCCTGCGCGCCGCATCGAGGGTGTCCACGTCGAACAGCCACTCGGCGCCCGGCAGGTCCGGCTTGACGAGCTTGCTGCCCGCGGCCAGCACCAGCCGGTCGTAGCCGATGACCTCGCCGCCCGCGGTCACCGTGCGGGCGCCGGTGTCGAGGGCCGTCACGGTGCTCCGCAGATGGGTCACGCCGATCGGGCCGAGGATCCGGCTCAGCTCCACCTTGGCGCGGTCGGGCTCGGGCTCGTACAGGCGCGGACGCAGCACCAGGTGCTCGTTCGGCTCGACGAGGGTGATGCGCGTGTCCGCCTCACCGCGTGCCCGTGCGGCGCCCGCCGCGCTCCACACGCCGGCGAACCCGCCTCCCACGATCACTACATGGCTCATCTCGTTCTCCTCCTCAACGGTGCGTACACCAGGGAGACAAGACAGCCCGCTCAGATGTGACCGAGCTTCTCGGGATTGGCGACCCGCCGGTAGGCGATCACGCGGCCGTCGGCGAGTTCGACCGTGTCCACCCACAGCAGTGTGCCGTCCCGGTAGGCGGCCAGCGCGGGTGCGCCGTTCACCTCCACGACCCGTACGGTGTCCGGCGCGGCCTGGCGGGTGACCCGGACCGTCAGCAGCGCCACCCGCTCGGCGCCGAGAACGGGCACGCGCGCGGCCAGGACCCGCCCGCCGCCGTCCGACACGTAGACGGCCTCGGGGTGCAGCAGTTCGACCAGCGTGGCCATGTCACCGGCCTGCGCGGCGGCCTTGAACGCGTGGAGCACCCGCTCCAGTTCGGAGCGCGAGGCCCTGGGCCGCTGCTTCGCCTTGGCGATGCGGGCCCGCGCCCTGGAGGCCAGCTTGCGGCTGGCGGCGGTGGTGTTGCCGAGAACCTCGGCGATCCGGTCGAAGGGGAAGGCGAACACGTCGTGCAGCACGAACGCCACCCGCTCCGGCGGGCTCAGTTCGTCCATGACGAGGAGCATCGCCACGCTGACCGACTCGTCGACCAGCACCGGCTGCGCCGCGTCCGGGCCGGTGAGCAGCGGCTCGGGCAGCCAGGGGCCGACGTAGTGCTCCCGGCGTACGCGTGCCGAGTTCAGCACGTTGTAGCCGGTGCGCGCGGCCACCGTCACCAGCCAGGCGCGCAGGTCGGCCACGTCGGACAGGTCGGCGGCCGACGCCTTCAGCCACACGTCCTGGACCACGTCCTCGGCGTCGGCGACGCTGCCCAGCAGCCGGTAGGCCACACCGAACACCGCCGGGCGCGACAGCTCCCACTCGGACTGGAGGACGTGACTGGTCACACCCCAGATCCTATGAGTGCCGAGGCGGCCTGGCTCCTACCGGCACCCGCGCGGGTACCACTCGTGCATCCGGGCCACGGCCGCCGCGCGCTCCTGCGCCGTGCACTGCTCGACGGCGTACAGGCGCAGCAGGTCGTGCCAACGGTAGCGGGCGGGCGCGTACTGCTCGACGAGGTTTCGGTCCGCCAGCCGCGCGAGCCACCGGGCGGCGAGGTCGGCGCGGACGCCGCACAGGGCGGCGGCCGTTCCTGCGGTGAAGTCGGCGCCGGGCACCAGGCCGAGCAGCCGGAACAGGTCGCGCTCAGCCGGCGGCAGCGCCGTGTAGGAACGCTCCAGGGACTCGCGGACACCCGTGTGCTCGTCGAGGCGCAGGGCAGTGAGCCGGTCGCCGCGGCGGAGCGCGTCGGCGTAGCCGCGCACGCTCTGGTGCGGGTCGTGCGCGACGGCGGCCGCCGCGATCCGCAGGGCGAGGGGGAGCTGGGCGCACAGCCGTCCCAGCTCGCTCCTCGCCTCGTGCTCCGCCCGGTCGGCGCCCGGCCCGAGCAGGGACGTCAGCAGCGTCGCCGACTCCTCCGGCGAGAAGACCCCCAGCGTCAGATGCGAGCACCGGCCGTGGACCGACAACCCGCGCAGCCGGTCACGGCTGGTGAGCACGGCCACGGCGTCGGAACCGGGCAGCAGCGGCCGCACCTGGGCCGCGTCCCGCGCGTTGTCCAGCACCATCAGCAGCCGGCGGCCGGTCAGCGCACTGCGCAGCAGCGCGGAACGGGCCTGCAGCCCGGCCGGGATCCGCCGCGTGGGGACGTTCAGCGCCTGCAGCAGGACCTCCAGCGCGGCGACGGGTGAGAGCGGCTCGCCGGGCCCGAAGCCGTGCAGGTCGAGGTACAACTGCCCGTCGGGGAAACGCCGCCGCACGCGGTGCCCCCAATGGACGGCCAGCGCCGTCTTGCCCACGCCGGCGGTACCCGTGACGACCGCGACCCCTGCGGGCCCGTCGAGCAGGCCGTCCAGCGCCCGGAGCTCGCGCTGCCTGCCGGTGAACCCGGCGGCGTCCTGCGGCAGCTGCCACGGACGCACCGTGACCTTCTCCCGCCCGGCCGGAGGGATCCGCAGGCCGGGGTCGGCCTCCAGGATGGCGCGGTGGAGGCGGCGCAACTCGTCGCCGGGATCGATGCCCAGTTCCTCCCGCAGGACGGCGGCGACGGTGAGATAGGCGTGCAGCGCCTCGGCCTGGCGCCCGCTCCGGTACAGCGCGAGCATCAGCTGCGCCCACAGCCGCTCCCGCAGCGGGTGCGCGGTCGTGGCCGCCCGCAGCTCGGCGACGACGTGCTCGTGCCGGCCGGCGCGCAGGCTCAGTTCGAGCCAGCGTTCCAGCGTCCGCAGCCGCTCCTCGGCCAGGTGCACGGCGTGGTCGCGCTGCAGCGACGGGGACGGCACGTCGGCCAGCGCGGGCCCGCGCCACAGGTCCAGCGCCGCCCGGAGCAGAGCGGCCTCGGTGTTCCTGTCCGAGGTCTCCCCGGCGCGGCCGAGCAGGTCGCGGAACCGGGCGACGTCCACGTCGGCCGCGCCGACCCGGATCAGGTACCCGTCACGGGCGGTGCGGATCCGCTCCTCGTCGAGGACCTGCCGCAGCCGGGCGATGTGGGTGTGCAACGCCGCGCGCGCGTCGCGGGGAGCGCTGTGAGGGGTGCCGCCCGGCCACAGGTGTTCGATCAGTTCGTCGGCGGAGACGGCCTGGTTGGGATGGAGCAGGAGGGCGGCCAGCGCGATGCGCTGCTTGGTCGCGCCGACGGCGTCGCGCCGCCCGGATCTGACGAGTTCCACCGGGCCCAGCAGGCCGAACACGGTCCCCTGACCCGAGATGGCCGCCCCAGTCATAACGATGATCACCGTCTTCCCGGCGTGGTGGACGCGAGCGGAGGTGTCCCACGGGGATTGATCGGCCGCGCCGTACGGCGCCGATCAATCAATCGCGAGCGATCGGCCCCGTTTCGGCCGCTCGGGATGGCACACACTGTTCCAGTCCGACCTTGAGTACTTCTTGAACCTCCTGCCCGTCCGAAGGAGCGAGGGTGAGATTCAGCCTGCTGGGCGAGGTCCGCGTCAGCCTCGGTGCCACGCCGGTCCCCACGGGGCACGCGCGGCAGCGGAACGTGCTGGCGGCGCTGCTGGTGCACGCCAACCACGCGGTCCCGGTCGACCGGCTCATCGACCGGGTCTGGGACGATCCTCCGGCACAGGCGCGCGGCACGCTCTACAGCTACCTGTCCCGGCTGCGACGGACGCTGGCGGCCGCCGGCGGCGTCGGCATCGAGCGCCGCACCGGCGGCTACCTGCTCACCGTGGACCCTGCGGCGGTGGACCTGCACCGCTTCCGCGACCTCGTCTCCCGGGCGGGGGCGGCGCGCGACGATGCGGCGGCGCCGCTGTTCGCCGAGGCCCTCGGCCTCTGGCGTGGTGAGCCGTTCTCCGGCCTGACGCACCGCTGGCTCGACGGGCTGCGCGAGACCCTGTACGCCGAGCGCCTCGCGGCAGAACTCGCCTACACGGAGGTCCGGCTGCGCCGGGGCGAGCACGCGCACCTGACCGCCGAACTCGCCGGGCGGGCCGCGCGGCACCCTCTGGACGAGCGGGCGGCCGGGCAGTACATGCTCGCCCTGTACCGGGGCGGCAGGACCGCGGACGCGCTGAGCCACTACCGGGACCTCCGCGCGCGCCTGACCGGGGAGCTGGGCATCGACCCCGGCGCGGACCTGCGGGAGCTGCACCAGCGCATCCTCACGGCGGACCCGGACCTGCTCGCGCCCCCGCCCGGCGCCAGACCTGTCCCCCGCCGGTCAGACGACGTCGTCCGCGCTCTGCGCGCAATCCTCTGACCTGCCGGTTCCCCCGGATGAGGGTGTCGCACACCGCTCTATACCCCTGCTGACCTGCGCATTTGCCCTCAACCTCGGTTGAGGTGATGGGCTGTGCGCCGTCAGCCAGTGGACCAGAGAAAGCGGACAGCATGGACAGCACCCCGAAAACCTCCCACCCCCCTGCCACGGCGGAACGGCCGTCTCCGCTGACGCTTCCGGTGGTTCTGGTCGGCGTCGTCCTGGTGGCCATGTCCATCTCGGGGACGGCGGTCGCGCTGCCCGGCATCGGCCGCGAACTCGACACCTCGGGTTCCCCGCTGAACTGGGTCGTCGCCGGATACAATCTGGCCTTCGCCGCCATGACGCTCATCGCGGGCTCGGCCGCCGACCGCATCGGCCGCAGGCGGGTGTTCATCGCCTCGACGCTGGTGTTCGCGGCCGGATTCCTCGCGACCGCGCTGAGCCCGTCGATCATCCTCATCGACCTCGCCCGCATCGTCTCCGGAGCCGGAGGCGCCGGCATCATGGCCGCCGGGGGCGCCATCCTCGCCTCCAGCTACGACGGCGCCGCCCGCAACCGGGCCTTCGCGCTGATGGGCACCATGGCCGGTATCGGCATCGCCGTCGGCCCCACCCTGTCGGGCCTGCTGATCGACATCACCGGCTGGCGGGGCAGCTTCGCCGTCTTCACCGTCGTCAGCCTCCTGGCCGCCCTCGGCGCCACCCGGGCGCGCGAGTCCCGCGCCGCTGAGCGCGGTCCGGTCGACTGGGCGGGCAGCGCCCTGTTCGTCGCCTCGCTGTCGCTGCTCATGTTCGCCCTCCTGGAGGCGCCCGAACTCGGCTGGCTCCACCCCGGCATCCTGATCACGGGGATCGCCGGCCTGGCCGCGCTGGTCGCCTTCGTCCTCGTGCAGCGGCGCAGCCCGGCCCCGGTGCTGGCCCCGGAGCTGGTCGCCAACCGGGGCTTCATGGGCTGGAGCCTCGCGACGCTGACCACCTCCATCGGATTCCTCGGAGTGCTGGTCTTCCTGCCCACCTACCTGCAGACGGCGGCCGGACTGTCCCCGTCCTCGGCGGGCGTGGCGATGCTGCTGCTGACCGCGCCGGTCCTGGTCGTCCCCATGCTCGCGGTGACGCTGGTGAACAAGGGCGTGTCGGCCCGCCTGCTGATCACGATCGCGCTGGTCCTCGTCGTGGCCGGGAACCTGTGGCTGATGGCGCTGGAGGCCGACAACGCGGTCGCGGCCGTCGCGGTCCCGCTCGTGCTGATCGGCGTCGGCATGGGCGCCTCCTTCGGCATCGCGGACGGCCAGGCCATGGCCCTCGTCCCCGCCGACGCCGCCGGCACGGCGGCCGGATTCCTCAACACCCTGCGGGGCGCGGCGGAGGCGCTGGTGATCGCCGCGTTCAGCGCCTCCCTCGTCGGCATCCTCGCCGCCGAACTCGGCGACCCGACGCGCGCGGCCGCCGTCGGCGCCGGACGCCTCACCAGTGGCGCCGAGGCCGAGGAACTCGCCGCCTTCACCGGGTCCTGGCAGCTGACCCAGCTTGGTGTCGGGCTGCTCTGCCTCGTACTGTCGGTCACGGTGGTCGCCCTGATCCGAGGCCGCGCCGCCTCGTCCAGAACCGCCACCTGACCACCTCCGTCACGTCAAGGAGCCCGTCGTGCGCGCCAGTCCGGAAGACCACCTCACGATCGGTGAGATCATCCGCCGGACCGGCGTGTCCGCCTCCGCCCTGCACTTCTACGAGCGCAAGGGCCTGATCTTCAGCGAGCGCGGCAGCGGCAACCAGCGGATCTTCTCCCGGCACATGCTCCGCCGGATCTCCCTGATCATCGTGGCCAAGCGTCTCAACATCCCGCTGTCGGACGTCGCCGACGTCTTCACCACCCTGCCCACCGACCGGGCGCCCACCCACCGGGACTGGCAGCGGGTCTCCCGGATGTGGAAGAAGCAACTTGAGGAGCGCCGCCGCGCCATCGAGGACCTCGAACGCGAACTCACCGGTTGCATCGGTTGCGGCTGTCTGTCGATGAAGGCGTGCCTGCTCCTCAACCCCGACGACGCGCTCGAAGGCCGGGGGCCCGGCCCGGTGCGCCTTCAGGAACCCCGCGCCGCCATGCCCCGGCGCGGGGTTCGGACCCCGTAGCCGAGATCGCCGGCGGCTCAGCGGTGGCCGACGACGTTGACCACCGTCCCGTCCGGGTCGCGGACGAAGAAACGGCGCACGCCCCACTCCTCGTCGGACAGCGGGTGGACGATCTCGGCCCCGCTCGCGCGTACCGCCTCGTAGACGGCGTCGACGTCCCCGACCTCCACGCTGAGGTCGGGGTTCACCGTGGCCGTCGCGTCCTGGGTCATGAGGATGACCTGCGCCGTCGGGTTGGACGGCGAGACCAGGTTGATCACCCAGCCCATGTTCATCTCCTCACGGAAGCCGAGGAGCCGGTAGAAGGCACTGCTCGCGGCCGGGTCTGCGGTCGTGATGTCGGGTACGGCGCGGCGGATCGTCATGCCGTGGACCATAGCCGCTTTCCCGGCCGCCGCCGCGTCGTGGCGGGCGTCCGCGTCCGGAGTCACGCGCCGGGCCGGGGAACGTCCGAAACCATCAGCAGTACTAGAGGTGTGCACCACTGGTACACTATCGAGATGCGAGCCGTCGTGAGAGTTCTCGGCACCGTCTGCGTCTCGATTCTGCTGACCTACCCGCTATGGGCTCCCCAGTGGGGAAGCGGCATCCTGGGTGAGATCGCCGCACAGGGAATGCCCTCCGGCCTGCTGGCCGTCGCCGTCTTCTTCGGCCTGGTCGCGCTGTACTGCCGAGCGCTCCAGAACACCCTGCGCGCCGTACGGCCGGAGGCCAGGGTGGCCGCTCCCGCCTCCGTCTGGTGGATGTTCGCGATCCCCTACAACTTCACCGAGGACTTCTTCATCATGCGGAACGTCTCCGCCTCCCTCGCCGGCGACGGCCGCGCGAGCGGCGGTTTCGTTCGGCGATGGGCGGCTCTGGGGTACGGCTGGTGCGGGTTCCAGATCCTGTCGCTCTTCCCCGGGACCGCGGGATTCGTCGGCGGCGGGTTCGCCCTCCTGCTGTGGGCGGCACACTGGATCATGACCGTGCGGCTCAACCACATGCTCGTCAGCGCTCTGCTCCCGGACACCCGCTAGGAAGATCATGCCTCTGCCTCGTTTCGAGCGGCTGCCGGCCGACGCCCGCGCCGGCATCCTCGCGGTCGCCCGCGCCCACTTCGCCCGCGACGGCAAGGACGCCGCGTCGTTCAACCGGATCATCGCCGAGGCGGGCATCTCGAAGACCTCCGCCTACCACTACTTCGACGGCAAGGACGACCTCTTCGGCGCTGTGGTCGCCGACGCGGCCGCCCGCACCCTCGCCGTGCTCGGCAGCTGGCGCGAGGTGTCCACCGAGGATGAATTGTGGACGCAACTGGTCGAGGGCGCCGCCCGCCTGGCGGCGCATTTCACGCGGCATCCGGACGACCGGGCCGTGCTCGCCGGGCAGCGGCGATCCGGTGGGGATCCGTGGATCGACAGCCTGGTCGCGAACGGGGCCCGGATCGGCCTGATCGCTCCGCACCCCGGCATCGAACTGGTCGCCGTCGCGACCAAGGGCGTCTTCGACGCCCTCGACACGTGGGCTCTGGCCCGCCCTCGTGACCTCGACCACTCCGCCTCGGACACGCTGGTCCTGTTCCTCGCACGCCTCTGGAAAGCCCCTGGCCCCCCGGCCCCGGAGTCCTGAACGAACCGCCGGGATCAGGCCGACGGCCGCACCGGGACGCGCGCACGTACCCGCAGCAGCCTGAACATCGCCGCGATGCCCACCAACGGCCCCACCGCCAGCACGGCGAACGCCCACCGCCAGCCGACGGCCTGTTCGGCGGCCGGGACCAGCCAGATCGTCGCGCCCGTCAGCAGGAAGCCGAAGGCCATCTGCAGCGTCAGCGCGGTGCCGACGTAGCTCTGGTCGGCCAGCTCGGTGACCAGCGCGGAGAACTGCACGGAGTCGCCCACGACCGCGTACCCCCACACCAGCGCGACGACGACGAGCAGCCAGAGCGGCGCGTCCATGAGCAGGCCGATGCACGCGGCGCAGGTGGCCGACAGCGCCATCATCACGATCGCGGTGCGCTCGCGCCCGAAGCGGTCGCCGAACACTCCGCCGGTGTAGTTGGCCACCCCGCCGACGACGAACACGGCGAAGGTGACGTAGACGGCCAGAACCGAGCCCCCCATGCCCTGGCCGCGCAACGCGGCCGAGAAGAACAACAGGAACCACGTCCACATCGCGTAGAGCTCCCACATGTGGCACAGGTAGCCGACCATGGCCAGCCGGGTGCCCCGGTCATGCAGGATGCGCCGTGCCTGGCGTGGGTCCAGCACCGCTGCGGGGAACGGGTACGGTCCCTCGCGCACCACCCGCAGCGTGATCAGCCCGCCCGCCAGCGTCAGTCCCGAGGTGGCCACGATGACGGTGCGCCAGTTCAGACCGCCGAGGCCGTTGATCAGATGCGGGATTCCCGAACTCACGGTCAGGGCGCCGACCAGCAAACCCATCGCGGCCCCGCGCCCGTGCCGGTACCAGGTGGAGATGAGCTTCAGCGCGGGCGGGTACACCCCGGCGATGAACAGGCCGGTGGCGAACCGGGCCAGGCTGCCGGTGAGCGCGTCGTCGGTCAGCAGCAGGGCCAGGTTGGCGGTGGCGGCGCCGATCGAGCTCAGGAAGATGAGCCGTACGGGCGGCAGCGCGTCGGAGACGACGAACACCGCGGACAGGACCGCACCCGCGACGAACCCCCACTGCACGGAGATCGTCAGCCACGCCGCGAGGTCGGGTGTGAGCCCCCACTCCTGCTGGACCTGGGGGATCACGGCCGTCGCTGAGAACCAGGTCGACTTCAGCAGCAGCAGTGTGCCCGCCAGGACGAGCAGTGTACGACGGGCGTCCGCGGGTGCCATGGAGCGTTACCCCTCTCGACGGCGGTCAGGTGGAGGCCGCCGCCTGACGGGCGCGGAAGGCGGCGACGGTGGCGCGGTTGAGGCAGGTCTTGGAGCAGTAGCGTCTGCGCGGCCCGCGTGAGACGTCGGCGTAGACGCGCTCGCATCCGGTGTCCAGGCAGACGCCGAGCCTGCCCGCGCCGTGCTCACAGATCACGAACGCCAGCCCGACGGCGGTGTTGGCCCGGACACGGTCGATGAGCCCGGCTCCCGGCGGGGCGTAGTGCAGGTGCGGGCCCAGGCCGTGGTCGGAGACGTGCGGGTGCATGGGGACCGCGCCCATCACCGTGTTGAGCACCTCGATCGCCTGCTCCTGGCCGGTCTCGGCGAACACCGGCCGCAACAGCTCCGCCCAGCGGCGCAGCGCCTCGGTCTCTTCGCCGGTCAGTGGCGCGTCGACCTTGAAGTTGTAGGAGGTCAGCAGGGCGCCGAGGGTCTCGGAGGAGGAGTCTCCGCCTGCGGTGACGGCGTTGACCAGAGCCACTGCGGTGCCCACGCCGTCGTTGCGGTAGCCGCTCACTTCGGTGGGGCTGGTTCTCACCATGGAACCATTGTAATCTAATTTCACTGGTAATGATATTACGACCTGCTGTGAAGGTGGGGCCATGGACCTGAAGGCGTGCGAAGTCTGCGGTTCTACGGCGGAGCAGGAGATCCTCTCCTGCCACTCGACCTCGCTGGGCCGGGTGATCTACGTGCGCTGCTCCTGCGGCAGCATGGGCGTGCGCCTGACGCCGTTCGCGCAGCCGTCGTGGACCATCGTCGAGGTGAGCGGCCCGGCGGCCTGAGCCACCGGGCCGCTCACGCCCTCAGTACGAGGGCAGGGGCAGGGTCACGGTCTTCGTCACGCACATCTCCCTGATGGCGTAGCGAAGACCTTCCCGGCCCAGCCCGCTGGCCTTCACCCCGCCGAAGGGGATGTGCGGGGAGTCGAACTGCGGACCCGCGTTGAGGTTGACGGCGCCGACGCGCAACTCCGCCGCGATGCGCATGAACGCCGTCGCGTCCGAGGTCACCACCCCGGACTGCAGGCCGTAGCGCGTGCTGTTGGCCACCTCGATCGCCTCGTCCACGCCGCCGACCCGGATCACCGGGGCGACCGGGCCGAACGTCTCCTCCACGACCAGCTCCGCGTCCGGCGGCACCCGGTCCAGGACCACGGGCGTCAGCAGGGCGCCGTCCCGCTCCCCGCCGTACAGTTGCTTGGCGCCTGCGGCGACGGCCTCGCGCACCCGCCGCTCCACCTCGGCCGCCGCCTCCCGGCTGATGAGCGGGCCGACGTCGGTCGCCGGGTCGAGCGGATCGCCCGCGCGCTTCCGGCCGGCCCGCGTCGCGATCGCCGCTGACAGGTCGTCGGCGATCCCGCCGACGGCGATCACCCGCTTGACTCCCCGGCACGACTGGCCCGCCGTGGCGAAGGCGCCGTCCGCCGCCAGCCGCGACGCGAGTTCCAGGTCCGCGTCGGGAAGCACGATCAGCGGGTCGTTGCCGCCCAGTTCCAGCAGGATCCGCTTGCCGGAGGCGGCCGAGGCGACCCGCTCGCCCGTGGGGACCGACCCGGTGAACGTCACCATGTCCACGCCGGGATGGCCGGCCAGCGCCGGGCCGAGCCGGCCCGGCGCCCCCGTCGTGACCACGAGCGACTCGGGCGGCAGCCCCGCCTCGATCATCAGCCGGGCGAGGGCCAGCGCGGTCAGCGGCGTCTTCTCCGACGGCTTGAGCACCACCGCGCACCCCGCCGCCACGGCGGGTGCCACCTTGACGACGACCTGGTTCAGCGGCCGGTTGAACGGCGTGAGCGCCGCCACGACCCCGGCGGGTTCGAGCAGGGTCACCGCCAGCCGGTTCTGCCCGGGGACGGGGATGCTCTCCCCCCGCAGCCGCTCGGCCTCCTCGGCGGCGACCGTGAGGTTGACGGCGGCCCGCTCGACCTCGCCCCGGGTCTCCGCGACGCACACGCCGGACTCGCGGGTGATCAGCATCGCGGTCTCCTCCGCCCGCTCCCGGAGCAGCTCCGCCGTCCGGCGCAGCACCTCCGCCCGCCGCCTGGGCGGCAGCGGTCGCCGGACCGCCCGCAGATGCCGGATCGCCTCGTCCAGCTCCTGCGGCGTGTCGGCCGGTACGTCGCCGACCACCTCGCCGTCCCACGGGCTGCGCACCGTGATCCGGCCGCCGGAGGAGCTCAGGACGCCGTCACGAAACACCGTCGCCGTCCCTGACCACGAAGCGGGACTCCAGCTCGGAGATCCGCGAGTAATCGAACACCTCGAACAGTTCGTCGAAGGTCATCCGCATGTCGTTGCGGTCCCAGAAGTCCTGCGTGGTGCCCTCGTCGCGCAGCGCGGCGAACACCTTGCGCAGGATCGAGGTGGCGGCATACCACCCGGACAGGGGGTAGATGGCCAGGTTGTAGCCCAGCTTCTCCAGCTCGTGGGTGGTGAGCCAGGGTGTCTTGCCGCCCTCGACCATGTTGGCCAGCAGCGGGGCGTCGACCTCGTCCCTGACCCGCTTCATCTCGTCCACGGTGAGCATCGCCTCCAGGAAGATGCAGTCCGCGCCCGCGGCGACGTACTCGTTCGCGCGGCGGATGGCCTCGTCCAGGCCGAGCTTCTCGCGGGCGTCCGTCCTGGCGATGAGCACCCAGTCCGGGTCCGTACGGGCCTCCACCGCGGCCTCGATCTTGCCGATCATCTCGCGGGCGGAGATGAGCCGCTTGCCCTCCAGATGCCCGCACCGCTTGGGCACCACCTGGTCCTCCAGGTGCCCGCCGACGATCCCGGCCCGTTCGAACTCGCGCACGCACCGCCAGGTGTTCATCGCGTTGCCGTACCCGGCGTCGATGTCCATGATCACCGGCAGGTCCACGGCCAGGCAGATGTTCTTGGCGTTCCACGCCATCTCGGTGATGGTGGCGAAGCCGAGGTCGGGCAGGCCGAGCATGGCGGCGGAGGTCCCCGAGCCCGTCATGTGGACGGCGGGGAAACCGGCCTGCTCGATCACCTTGGCGCTCAGCGCGTCGTAGGCGCTCGGCACGACCAGGAGTTCGGGGGCGAGCATCAGATCCTTGAACTGCTTGGCGCGTGACATGCTGCTCCTTCTGTGAGCGATTCGGCCAGCCGGATGAGCTGGTTGTACTTGGCTATGCGGTCTCCCCTCCTGGGGCCGCCGATCTTGATCCATTCCGCTCCGACGGCCACCGCGAGGTCGCACATGGCGGTGTCCTCCGTCTCGCCGGAGCGGTGTGACACGACCAGGCGCAGGCCGAGCGCGCGGGCGGCCCCGGCCGCCTGGAGGGTGGCGGTGACCGTACCGGCCTGGCTCGGTTTGAGCAGGACGGCGTCGGCGAGTCCCGGCACGACGCGGCCGGCGTCGGAGGCGAACAGGTCGTCGCCGACGACGGTCACCCCCGCCTGCCGCGCGGCGGGCAGGAAGGCCCGCCATGCGTCGGTGTCGGCGGGGTCGAACGGATCCTCCAGGTACTCGACGCGGTGGGCGCGGGCCAGGTCGAGCAGGATTTCGGCGAAGCGCTCGGAGCTGTGCTCCGCGCCCTGGTACCGGTAACGGCCGGGGGCGGCGAGCAGGTGCTCGGCCGCCACGTCCGCGCCCAGAGTCGCCCGGTGCCCCCGGCACGCGTGCCGTAGTTCGGCGAGGTGCCGGGCGCTGTCGCGGCCGGGCGGCAGGAAGCCGCTGGAGGCCGAGATCGCGGGCGGCCCGCCCGCGCCGGTGAGCCGGTCCTCCAGCTCGCCGTAGATCTCCAGGGCGGCCAGCACGTCGCCGGTCAGGTCCCCGGTGCCGGGGATGAGCATGATCTGCTGGAAGGAGTCCGGCGCGCCGGAGCGGTGGATGCCGCCGGAGAAGGCGTTCACGAGCAGGCGCGGCATCCGGGGCGGATGTGGGAACAGACCGGACAGCCAGCCGCGCAACGACCGCCCTTCGCGCCCGGCCAGCACCCTGGCGCAGGCCAGCGACACCGCGAGCGTGACGTCGGCGCCGAGCCCGTGCCGGTCGTCCAGGTCGCGCAGCCGCCCGTCCAGGTCGTCCTGGCCCTTGAAGGGGAGTCCGACCAGACCCTCGCGGAGCAGTTGGGCGGCCTGGCCGTCCCGCAGGTCGCCCAGGCCGCCGGTGCGCAGACCCCGGCGGCGCTCCAACCGGCCGGGGGCGATGGCCACCGGGCAGGATCCTCGGCCGCGTACGTCGTCCACCCACACGTCGGCCTCGACGGTCGGGCGGGCGCGTGAGTCGAGGATGCCGCGCAACCGCAGCCCGGTCACCGTCGTCATGACGGCTTCCGCAGGCTCGTCAACCAGGGCATGAGGTCGCTGGCGCGCTTGACCGGCAGCGCGCCGCGCGCGGCCGCCGCCTCGCCGAACGCGGTGACCTCGTCGGGGGCGATCCCCGGTCCCGCCACCGCGAGCGGCACCCGGTCGTCGGTGTGGATGCCGGCCTCGCACGGGGTGGCGTGGTCGCAGGTGACGACGAGGGTGTCGGCCGGGCCGAGTGCCGTCCGCAGCGGTCCCACCAGGTGGGCGTCGATGTCGGCGATCGCGCGCGCCTTCTCCTCCGGCTGGTTGTCGTGGCCGGGCTCGTCCGGGCCCTTGATGTGGGCGAACACCACGTCGGCCGGATCGGCGAGCAGACTCGGCAGCAGGCGGGCGTAGAAGTCCGGCTCCGACTGGCCCGGCGCCACCTTCGCGGTGGTGAACTCCGCCCCGATCAGCCTGGCCAGGCCCGCCTCCGCGGGCACCTGCCCGTACATCGAGACGCGTCCGGAGACAGGGGGCAGGTCGGGCAGCAGGTGGCCGCCGTCGCGGACCAGCAGCAGGTTCGCCGGCTTGCGCCCTTCCGCGACGCGCCGCCGGTTGACCGGGCTGGCCGACAGGACCCGCGCGCTGGCCCGGACGAAGTCGTTGACGAGCGTGGCCACCAGATGCGCCGCCGGGTCGTCCACGAGCGCGCGGGCGGGCAGCGGCCGCCCGGCGTGGCCCGCGACCGGTACGCCGAAGGCCCCCGACTTGACGAACCCCGGGTCGGTGTTGGACACCTCTCCGGACAGCCGCCTGCTTCTGCTGCTGAAGGCCAGGATGCCCCGGTGCCTGCCCCAGCCGGTGAGCCGCACCTCGATACCGGGCTCCGGCCTGACCCGCTCCAGGACCTCGGCCACGAGGTGTTCCATCTCCTCGTCGGCCAGATCCCTCGACGTGCGCCGGTCGAGCCGCCCGGTCTCCTCGTTGAGGCTGGCGAAGTTGATCCGGAAGGCCACCGAGTGCCCCCCGGGATCCCAGTAGCGGTTGCCGAACCCCTCCAGCGGCCCCCGTCCCGTGTAGTACACGGCCGGGTCGTAGCCGAGCAGCGCCATCGCGCCGGAGTCCGACTCCGGCGGGATGCCGTCGGCGATGATCTCCAGCAGTCCGTTGCGGCCCGCTGCGGCCAGCGCGTCCAGGTGCGGGGTGGGGGCCGCCTCGAACGGCGTGCGCCCGCCGAGCGCCCCGATCGGCCGGTCAGCCCCGCCGCACAGCGCGATCAGATAGAGCGTGCCTGATCCGCTCATCGATCCTCCTCTCCTCGATCACGGCGGCGACGGCCGGCGGCACCAGCGCGCGCCAGTCGCCGCCGTCGGCGATGGCCCGCCTGACCCGGCTCCCGCTGATGGGCTTGTCGGTGCGGCGCCACATGACCTCGGTGCGCAGCCCGAGCGCGGCGAACCTGGCCGCCTTGGTCTCGCCCCACTCGTCGTACACGGTTAGGAAGTAGGTGCCGTCCTGCGGCGCGTAGTGGCGCAGCCGCTCGGGAAAGCTGTGCGGGAACGGCACGACGCGGATCCGCTCCGCGGCGAGGCCCGCCTCCCGCAGCGCCCCCTCGACCATCAGGTAGCGGTCGTAGAAGGTGCACGGGTTGGCCTCCGGGCTGCTGCGGGCCGGGTCGCTGGGCTCGTGCGCGGTCAGCTCCGGATCGGGGTTGGTGATGCCGACGACGAGGACGTCGCAGCGCCGGGCCCCGGCCAGCAGGTACTCCAGGTGGCCGAGGTGCAGCGGCTGGAAACGTCCGTGGATGACGCCGACACCGATGCCGACACCGGCGCCGACGCTGACACCGTCGCCGCTCACCGCACCGCTCCCGTCACGAAGTCGCGAAAGCGCCGCGCCACCTCCGACGGGTGGACCTTCGGGCGGCCGAGACTCGACGGCGATCCCGGGCGTACTCGCAGGTAGACGAAGGTCGGCCCGGTGGCGGCCTGCGCGGCCTTGAGCGCGTCCACGAAACCGGGCAGGTCGGCGCAGTCGTGCACGCCGGCGTACCCGCAGGCGGCGGCCACCCGGGGGAGGTCCACCTGCGCCGCCAGGCTGAGCTGGCCGCCCGTGGAGTCGTGCACGCCGTTGTCCAGCAGCACGTGCACCATCCCGGCGGCCGGATGGCCCGCGACGGTGGCCAGGGTGCCCAGGCGCATGAGGGCGGCGCCGTCCCCGTCGACGACCACCACCGGCCGGTCGGTGTGCCTGGCCACGCCGAGCCCCACCGCGCTCGCCGAGCCCATCGCGCCGACCAGGTAGAAGTGCTGCGGCCGGTCGGCGATCGTGTACAGCTCCCGGCTGGTCTTGCCGGTCGTCGACACCACGGCGGCCGCGTCCGGCAGTGCTTCGAGCAGGTGTTCCAGCGCCTGTGTCCGGGAGGGCGGCGGCCCGGCCGCGCCGTGTCCGACGACGTCGGGGACGGTGGGCGCGGGCGGCGGGCGCTCTCGCAGCGGCTCGGGCGCGACGACGCCGTCGCGCAGCACGAACGCGTACGGCAGCGCCTCGCGCTCCATCGCGGCCCAGCCGCCGTCCAGGCAGGCGCCGAGCCCGCCGGGATCGGAGGGGAGCACGGCATGGCCGATCCGCATGACCTCCAGCAGCGCCGGCATGATGCCGCCCATGAGTTCGTGCTGCGGCTCGTCCGGCCGGCCCGGCTCGCCCCGCCAGGTGACGATCAGCGGCACCGGGATGCGGCCGGGGTGGTTCAGCGAGGTGAGCGGGTTGACCATGTTGCCCAGGCCGGAGTTCTGGGCGATGACGGCCGCCGTCGCCCCGGCCAGCCAGCAGCCTGCGGCCACGGCGACGGCCTCGCCCTCGTGGGTGGCGCGCACGTACCCGACATCCGGGCCGGAGGCCACCCGGTTGATCAGCGGCGTCAGATAGGAGCAGGGCACCCCCGCGACGTCGGCGACGCCACGGGAGGCCAGCTCGCCCAGCAGGGCGCCGGCATCGATCATGCCCCGTCCTGTCCCCGCGCCTCGTAGCGCTTCTCGTCGTCGGCGAGGTCCTGGTAGCGCATCAGGTCGAACACCTCGTCCAGCGAGGCGATGGTCGGCTCCAGGGAGACCGGGCCCTCCGCCCACAGGGAGTGGCAGGCCCGCTTCATCGCGGTGACGGCGGCCCGCATGCTCTGGTTCGCCCAGATCACCCCGGACAGGCCGAGGCGGGCGAACTCCTCCAGCGGGGTGGCGTGGTAGGTGGTCGGCGCGATCAGCAACGGCAGCCTGCCCTCCCACGCGCGGGCGAACTCGGCGATCTCGGTGACGGTCGGTTTGCGCGAGTGGATGAAGACGGCGTCGGCGCCCGCCAGCCGGTAGGCCTCGGCCCGGTCGAGCGCCTCGGCGAGCCCGGCACCCGCGATCAGTGCCTCGGTCCTGGCCACGATCATGAAGTCGGGGTCGCGCAGGGCGTCGCGGCAGGCCGCGAGTTTTCCGCCGAACTCCGCCACCGGCGCGAGCACGTGCCCGTCGCCGACGAACGAGTTCATCTTCGGGAAGACCTTGTCCTCCAGGCAGACCCCGGCGGCGCCGATCCGCTCGGCCCGGGTGACGAAGCGCCTTGCGGTGTTGAAGTTGCCGTAGCCGGTGTCGCCGTCCACCAGCACGGGCAACGCGGACGCCTCCACCACCCTCGCGACCATGCCGAGCAGTTCGGTCCACGACGCCTCGTCGCTGTCGCGCACGCCGAGCGCGGTCGACATGCACAGGCCGGAGGCCCACAGCGCGGGGAATCCGGCCTCGGCGGCGATCCGCGCGCTCAGGCCGTCGTGGGCGCCCATCACGAGGGTGGGCCCCGGCTCGGCGAGCAGCGCGCGCAGCAGTGCGCCGGGGCTGCGGGGCGAGCGGCCCAGCCGGTCGCGGCTCTGGGAGTTAGTGATTGTCATCGTCTCTCTCTAGTGAGTCGTGCAGTACGTCGGCGACGCCTTGGGCGACGCGCCGCCTGACGCTGCGCTCGGATTCGGCGGACAGGAAGGCGCGGTGCGCCGAGACCACCACGTCGTCGCGTTCGAGCAGCTTGCGGGCCACCGGATCGTCGTTGGGGTCCTCGGGGGAGAACACGTCGGAGGCGAAGCCGCCGAGGCCGCCGCGCTCCAGGGCGTCGAGGACCGCCGTGACGTCCACCAGGCGGCCCCTCGCGGTGTTGACCAGCAGGGCGCCGGGCCGGGCCCGGGCCAGTGCGTCGGCGTCGACGAGCCGGTCGCTTTCCGGCGTGAGCGCGGCGTGCACCACGACGGCGTCGGCCGCCGCGAACAGTTCGCCCAGTTCGGCGGCGTGGGCGACGCCGTGGGCGGCCATGAGGTCGGCCGAGACGTAGGGGTCGTAGGCGACGACCCGGTCGTAGAAGGCGCGCAGCTTGCGGGCGCTGGCCCGGCCGATGCGGCCGAAGCCGACGATTCCGGCCGTCCTGGCGGACACCCTGCGGGGCAGCCCGCCCGCGTGCACGCTCCACCGGTCGCCCTTGACCAGCCGGTCCTGTGCGCAGATGTTGCGCTCCAGCGCCAGCAGGAGGGCCAGGGTGTGGGTGCTGACCTCGTCGCCGCAGTAGTCGGGGATGTTGAAGCCGGCGATGCCGGCCTCTTTGAGCAGGGGCGCGTTGAGGTTGTCGACCCCCACGCCGCTGCGGGCGATCACCCGCAGGCTCGGGCCGACGGCGTCGAGGAGTGCCGGGGTGACCTGGCAGCGGTAGATCACCAGTGCGGACGCGCCTCGGACATGCCGGTGGAACTCGGGGCCGTCGAGCAGGAAGCGGCCGTCGTGCAGCCCGAAGTCGAGCTCCACACCGGGCCCGAACACCTCGCGCTCGATGCCGGCCCTGGCCGGCTCCACCTGGCCGGACTCGTCCAGCGACCAGGCGGCGTCGGTGTACACCACGCGCATCTGTCTGTCCTCCTCAGGAGTCGTATCCCCAGCCGCGCCCGTCACGGCGGGCCCGGCGCAGGGTGGCGGCGGCGGAGTAGGTGTTGGCCAGCTCGTACAGGTCGAGGTAGCTGAGGTGCCGGCCGGAGCCGAGCTTGATGAGGGCGCCGTCGCCGGTCCACCGGTGCGCGGCGAACGGTGCCACCCACGCGCTGCCGTCCGGCTCCAGCCGGGTCGAGGCGTCGCGGCCCGTGGCGGTCGTCCAGTGCAGGTTCACCTCGCCGCCGGTCACGAGGTAGTGGGTCTCCGCCGGTTCGCACAGGTCCTCGCCGCCGTCCCCGTCCACCCGCACGTACAGGCCGGTGAGGTCGGGCAGGTGCGGCGCGCTGGCCAGCGAGGTGACCTGGTAGCCGAGGAACGGCCGGGTGTCGCGACGGCATTCGGCGATGTCGCGGTAGGTCTTGCCGACGCTGTCGTGGCGGCGTTCCGGGGGCAGCAGCAGCCGGTGGTCGAAGCCGAGCGCCGAGCCCAGTTCGCGCAGCACGTCGTCGGCAGTGTCGCCGGCACTGTCGTCGAGCGCAGCGGCCAGCTTCTCGCCGCTGGTGCCGAGCACGGCGGCGGCCGAGTCCATGGTGTGCCCCCGCCTGGACAGCAGCAGGACGGCCAGCGCCCGGGGGGAGGGGCCGTCGCCGAGATGGTCGAGCAGCGCCTGGGCGGGCCGTTCCGCCCAGTCGTTGACGTCCTCCACCAGCGCGGCCAGGTTGGAGTGGCCGGTGTACGACACGATCCGCGCCGGGATGCCGGAGGCCAGCGAGTAGCTGTGCGGGCAGAACGACGGCTCCACGTAGGAGTCGCCGACGATCCAGGCGTCGCCGTCCCCGTTGGCCCGCATCACCTGCCAGGTGGCCGGGCTGAGTTCCTCGCCCCAGCGGCCGTTGATGTCGCCGGGGCCGAGGTTCACGGTGATCGCCGGTTCCATGTGCCCGTTGTTGAGTGCGGGCACGCGGCCCTCGGGGCAGAGGATGTCGAGGATGACCGGCGCGACCGCGCCCGGCGGCGCGGCCATCGTGTAGTAGTTGTAGAAGTGGATCCCGTCCCGCTGGATGGGCCGCCGCGTGTCGTGCAGTTGCCGGGCGGTCCTCGTGAGCACGGTGAGGTCGCGCCTGCCGCTGGCGGCCAGCTTCTCCGGCTCGATCACCAGGGTCCTGGCGACGGCCGCGGCCACGTCGTCCGGCCACTCGCCGTCGCCGGACAACGAGGCCGCGAAGGCGTCGGCCTCGATCCCGGACGCCTTGGCGACCTGGGCCGCCGTCATCTTCCGCACGTTCATCCAGTGCACGACTTTGTACGTGTCAACGTGCATGTCCGCCTCCACGGAGTCGATCAGGGCAGGTTCGTCAGGATCCGCGCGAGGGTCCGGGCGTCGACCCGGCGCGGGTTGCCGGCGGCGCGGTCGTAGCCGAGCGCCTCCACGGCGATCCGGTCGGCGTCGCCGAACCCCGCCACGCGGGGCAGGGGCGCGGCGGCGAGGAAGGACTCCACCCGCCCGGCCAGGTCGCCGGGGCCGTCGGCGCCCGCTGCGCGGGCGACGCCGGCGATGGCGGCGCGCACCCGCGCCGGTCCGCGCGGGTCGGCGCAGTCGCTCTCGCCGACGGCCGCGTTGTAGCGCAGGACGGGCGCCAGGGTGAGGCCGCAGGCATGCCCGTGCCGCAGACCGTGGCGCAGGGTCAGCGGGTAGGACAGCGCGTGGCAGATCGTGGTGCCCGCCGTCGCGATGGCCCGCCCCGCGTAGTGCCCGGCCAGCAGGACGGAGCGCCGCTCGGCGGGCCCGAGCGGCCTCGGCCGCTCCAGCAGGGTGGCCAGTTCGGCCCACGCCGCCGCGCCCAGCGCGGCCGACCGTTCGTCGGACCGCGTGGACCACGCGGCCTCCACCCCCTGCGCGAGGGTGTCGAGCAGGCTGGCGGCGAGCTGGTCGGCGGGCAGTCCGACGAGCAGGTCGGGGTCGAGGACGGCGGCGGCGGGCCGGACCGCGCCGCCGCGTAGCGACAGCTTCCACCCGCGCCGCCGGTCCCAGACGGTGGCGAACGGGGTGGCCTCCGCTCCGGTGCCGCACGTGGTCGGTACGGCCACCACCGGAACACCCCGGCTGGGGGCGCCTTCCTCGCACGCCTCGACGACCCGGTCCGCGGTGATCACGGATTCGGCCGACATCGCCGCCGCGGCCTTCCCCGCGTCCATGACGCTGCCGCCGCCGACCGCCACGACGACGTCGGCGCGGTGCGCGCGGACCTGGGCGGCCAGCCGGGCCACGCAGTCCGGTGTCGGCATGTCCGGCTGCACGGCCAGCCGTACCCGGAACGGCCGTAGCGCCGTGAGCACCGGCTCCCGCCAGGAACGCCGGTGGAACCCGCCGCCCACGACCAGCAGCGCGCGCAGGGGGCCGCCGGCCCGGTCCGCCACGGCCTCGGCGACCGAGGCGACGCGGGTCAGCTCGCCGGGCCCGGCGAGCAGCCGTGGCGGCCCGGCGAGCAGGGCGTCGTAAGAGAACCGAGAAGTGGACATGCGGACGTCAACCCTTGTGTTGCGAGTGAATGACAGGCGCGCATTGTGTTGGCTCAGCGCGCTCATGCGGCTGAAAGCTCCCTGTTCCGTTTGTCATGTGAGCACATGCGGAAATGGGTGGCAAGCACGCGCGGCCGGAGAACGCGCACAATGATCAGACGAGAATTGATCGTTTGAATGTGTCATGCGAGGTTAACGGCGGGTTCACCGGAAGTCTGTCAATAAGTTGACATGGCGATAACGATTGAATTAAGGACATTCCTCCTCAAGATTTTCTCTTCTCCTGCAAAGGTCTCTGACCTGGGGCTTCTTTTGTCGCGCCAGAGGGTGCCGGTAGGCGGAATGCCAGGTGGGGCCGCTGATCACAATGCTGGAGTGTCCTGAATGAGGATGGTTGACCCGCTTTTACGGCTGTAGTTCTCATAGAAATGGAACCGGTTGCGGCTACCGGTCCCATCCCTGTCCTCCGGACGACCCTGTCGGCCCCGGGAGGGAGGACGATCGCCTTGTGGCACACGAGAACGACCCGGCTGCTGCTCGCGCCCGGACTGGCCGTGCTCGCCCTGGCCTTCCTCTATCCGGTCGCCGCCGCGCTGCTGGCCCCGTCACCGGATGCGGACGGCGGGCTGGCCGGCAGGCTGGGAGCGCTGGCCGCCGACGACCACATCTGGCGGGCCACCGCCCGCACCGTCCGGATCGCCGCGCTCACCACCGGCCTGTGCCTGCTGCTCGGCCTGCCGTTGGGCCGCCTCATCGCTCGCAGCCCCGCCCGCCGCCAGGCCCTCCTGCTGGCCTTGGCGCTCTTCCCGCTCCTGCTCAGCACCGTGGTGCGCACCTACGCGTGGCTGGTGATCCTGGGGCGTACCGGGCTCATGAGCACCGTTCTCACCGGACTCGGGCTGAGCGACCGGCCGACGCAACTGCTCTACACCGAGACGGCCGTGGTCATCGGACTGACCCAACTGTTCACACCGTTGGTGGTCGTCACGTCGTACGGGGCGTTCTCTCAGGTCCACCCCGACCTGGAGGCCGCCGCCAGAGGACTCGGCGCCTCCGCCGGGGCCGCGTTCCGCCGGATCGTGCTGCCACTGGCCCTGCCGGGGATCCTGGTCGGTGCGACCCTCGTGTTCGCCGGCGCCGTCACCGCCTTCACCACGCCGCTGCTGCTCGGCGGCGCCCGTACGCCGACGCTGGCCACACTGCTGTACACCTACGCGGGCGTGAGCGTGGACTGGCGGTCGGCGGGCGCGGTCGCGCTGGTCATGACCGGTGTCGTCCTCGCGGCCGCGGCGCTCGCGGCCCGCGCGTCCGCGAAGGCGGTGCCGTCATGAGCGGCCGTCACCCGCTGCTGACCGGGATCGCCCTGGTCGCCCTCGCCTTCCTGCTCGGCCCGATCCTGCCGGTGATCGGGATCGCGCTCACGGCGGGCGACACCATCGAGTTCCCGCCGCGCGGGCTGTCACCGCGCTGGTTCGCCGAAGCGGTCGCCCACGAGCCGTTTCTCGCCGCCCTCCGGACCAGCGTGCTGCTGGCGGCGGCGGGCACCGCACTCGCGCTGCTGCTCGGGCTACCCGTGGCGCTGGCCCTCACCCGCAGCGGCGCCCGCCTGCGCGCCGGGGTCGGCACCCTGTTCACGCTGCCGGTCATCGTGCCCGAACTGGTCCTCGGCTACGCGCTCTTCCAGACGCTCATGGTGGACCTGCGGGTGGACGCGTTCGGCGCACTGCTGGCCGGGCACACCGTCCTGCTGCTGCCGTACGCCGTCCGGGTGACCGGCGCCGCACTGGCCCGCGCGGACCCGTCCCTGGAGGAGGCCGCGCGCGGCCTCGGCGCGACCGGCTGGACCACGTTCACACGGGTCACCCTGCCGGTCGCGCGGCCGGGGATCGTCGCGGCCGCCGTGCTGTCGGTCGTGACCTCGTTCAACAACGTGCCGCTGTCGCTGCTGCTCAACGGGCCGGGCACGACCACGCTGCCGGTCGAGATGCTGCATCACGTCGAGTTCGCCTTCGACCCGCTCGTCGCCGCCGCCTGCACGTTGCTGCTCGCCCTCGCCGTGGCCGTGACGCTGGTCACCGAACGGCTCGCCGGGTTCACCCACGTCTTCGGCCGGCAGGAGGCCACCCGATGGAACCGGTAGTACGCCTGGAGCGGGTGCGCCACGAGTTCCCCGGTGTCCCCGGCGTCTTGGCCCTCGACGACGTCGACCTGGCCGCCCCGCCCGGCCGGATCACCGCCCTCCTCGGGCCCAGCGGATGCGGCAAGACCACGATCCTGCGGGTCATCGCCGGATACCTCAGGCCCGGCGGCGGACGGGTGCTGCTGAACGGCAGGGACGCCACCGCACTGCCGCCGGAGCGCCGCGACATCGGGATGGTGTTCCAGTCGTACGCGCTCTTCCCGCACCTGACGGCCGCCGCCAACGTGGCCTTCGGCCTGCGGATGCGGCGCCTGCGCGGCGAGCATCTGCGCCGCAGGGTGCGCGAGTCCCTCGACCTGGTGGGGCTGGCCGACCTCGCCGCCCGCCGTCCCCACGAACTGTCCGGAGGCCAGCGGCAGCGCGTCGCCCTGGCCCGGGCGGTGGCGATCCGGCCCGCTGTGCTGCTGCTCGACGAGCCGCTGTCCAACCTGGACGCCCGGCTGGCCGTGCAGATGCGCGGCGAACTGCGGCGCGTCCAGCGTGAGACGGGGCTCACCGCCGTCCTCGTCACCCACGACCAGGAGGAAGCCCTCGAACTGGCCGACGAGATCGCGATCCTCGACAAAGGGCGGGTGATGCAGCACGGCACCCCCGAGGAGGTCTTCAGGGCACCGGCCTCACGCTGGATCGCCGACTTCCTCGGCTACCAGAACTTCCTCGACCTCCCGGGCAAGGGCCTGGTCACCGTACGGCCCGAGCACATCGGGGTGCTCAGGCCCGGAGACCGCCTCCCCCCGGACGCCGTCGTCCTCGCCGGTACGGTGAGCGACCTGCGCTTCCGGGGCACCGGCTACGCGGTCACCGTCGAGACGGACGAGAGCGGGCCGGTCGTCGTCCTGCGCGCCGACGCGGGTCTCGCCCCCGGCACGGCCATCCGGTTGTCCGTCCCGCTCGCACGGGCCGTCGGCCTGGACGGGCGGGCGCCATGACGTGGCGAGCGGCACTACCGGCCCTCCTCGTCCTGGTCGCGACCGCGTGCGGCGGCACGCCGGAGACAGCGCGGGGGACGCTGGTCGTGAGCGTCTTCGGGTACGCCGCCGACCGCGTCGAGGAGGCGGTCGTCACCCCCTTCGAACGGCAGACCGGCATCGACGTGGTCCTGGAGACGGGCGGCAACGCCGACCGGCTGAGCAAGCTGCGCGCGAACAGGACCGCTCCCACCGTCGACGTCGTGCTGATGTCCGACCTCTACGCCGCCATGGGGGAGAAGGAGGGACTGTTCGACACCCTGGACCCCGCCCGCCTGCCGAACCTGGCCGACGCCCACGCCTTCGCGCGCAACCCGCGCGGCTACGGACCCGCCTACACCTACGCACTGCTCGGCATCGCCTACCGCACGGACCGGCTCGCGGCCGCGCCGACGCTCGACCGGCTCGGGGCGGCGCCGTACCAGGGGCAGGTCGCCCTCCCCGGCACCGCGGTCTCCGCCGGAGTGCCGTTCCTGCTGGCGCTCGCCCAGGCGTACGGATCGGGCCCGGCGGACGTCGAGGCCGCCTTCCGCGCCCTCGCCCGGCTGGAGCCCGGGGTGCTCACCTTCTACAACCGCAGCACGGAACTGGCCAGTCTGCTCGACCGGGGCGAGGTCGTCATGGCGCCCTCGCTCGACATCTTCGCCGTGGACCTCGTCGAGCGGGGCCGGCCCATCGCCTGGACCCCACCCGACTTCGGCCGCTACCTCATCACCAACCGCGTCGAACTGGTGAAAGGTTCGCCGAACCGGGCCATGGGGGAGAGGTTCATCGACTACCTGCTCTCCCGCCCGGTCCAGGAACGGGCCGCGACCGCCTTCCACGACAAGCCCGTCAACCGTACGGCGAGGCTGCCCCCGGCACTGACCAGGGTGAGCGGCGCGGCCGCAGCCGACCCCATCGGCGCCGGGTTCCGCCCCATCGACCTGGATTTCGTGATGCGGCACCACCACGCCTGGATCCAGCGTTTCGCCCGGGAGATCGCTGGATAGCCGCCGTCCGACCGTCCGCGCGGGCGGGCGCCGCGAACGCGTCCGCCGTGACCGAGAGTGCGAGGCCGCACATGCCACTGCCACAACGCTGCGACGTCCTCATCAGAGGTGCCCGCGTCGTGTCCGTCCACACCGGGCAGACCCGCCGCGCCGAGGTGATGATCAGCGGCGCGCGGATCCGCGCGCTGGCCAGCCCCGGCACCGTCGTCGAGTCCCCGGAGGTGATCGACGGGACCGGGCTGCTGGTCGCGCCCGGCTACATCGACGCCCACATGCACATCGAGAGCTCCCTGCTCACGCCCGCCGAGTTCGCCCGGATCACGCTGCCCAGAGGCACCACCACCGTGCTCGCCGACCCCCACGAGATCGTGAACGTCGTGGGACCCGACGGCATGTCCTGGATGATGGAACAGGGCCGCACCACCGCCCAGACCATGCTGTGGGCGGCGCCGTCGTGCGTGCCCGCCCTGGACGGCTTCGAGACCTCGGGCGCAAGGCTCACCGTCGCCGACATCGCCGACCTGCTCAGCCGGGACGGTGTCCGCACACTCGGCGAGGTCATGGACTACCGGGGCGTGGTGTCCGGCGACCCGCGCACGATGGAGATCGTCCGCGCGGCCCGCCGGTTGGGCGTCAGGCTCGACGGGCACTGCCCCAACCTGTCCGGCGACGACCTCAACGAGTACCTGTGGGCGGGCATCGACTCCGACCACACCAAGAACCGCACGGCCGTCGCCGTGGAGAAGGCGGGCCTCGGCATGGTGCTGATGCTCCAGGAGAAGTCGCTGAGCGCGGAACTGGTGAGCGCGCTCCAACGGCTGCCCGTACTTCCCGAGTTCTGCCTGGTCACCGATGACATCGCCGCCGATTCGATCATGGACAGGGGGCACCTCGACCACATCGCGCGGCTCGCGCTGGAGGCGGGCATGGCGCCGCTGACCGTGCTGCGCTCGCTCAGCCTGCACCCGGCGCGCCGGCTCGGACTCGACGACCGGGGCGCCGTCGCCCCCGGCAGGCGCGCCGACCTGGTGCTCCTGCGGAACCTGACCGACTTCACCCCGGTCGCGGTCGTGTGCGGCGGGCGGCTCGTCCGGCGGCAGGAGGGCGCCGCCACCCTCAACCCGTTCGGCGCGTCGGTGAACCTCTCGGCCCTGACCGGGCCGGACCCGGTCTGGCGGGTCGAACTGCCCGACGGCGAGCACGTCTTCCGCAGCATCCAGGTGAACGCGGAGGACACCTACACCGTGCCGGGAACCGTCACCTTGCCCGTACGCGACGGCGTGGTCCGCTGGGAGGGCCGGACGGCGCTGATGGCCGTCTACGAGCGCCACCGGCGCAGCGGGCGGCACGCGATGGTGCCCGTGACCGGCTTCGAGCTGGGCACGGGCGCGGTGGCCACCAGCTACGCCCACGACAGCCACAACGTCACCGTCGTCGGCACGGACGCGCGGCTGATGCGCTCGGCGGCCAACTGGGTCATCGGCGCGCACGGCGGCATCTGCGTGGCGCGCGGCGGCCGCGAACCGGTCCGCCTGCCCCTGCCCGTGGCGGGCGTGATGTCCGACCGCCCCGCCGAAGAGGTCGCCGACGGAGTGCGGCGAGTGCGGGAGGCGCTGCACGCGTGGGGCTGGCGCCACCGCAACGTGCTGATGAGCGTCGCCACGCTGACGCTGCCGGTCTCCCCCCAGATCAAGCTGACCGACCGGGGCCTGGTCCGGGTCACCGACCGAAGCTGGGAACCGGCGGTCGTCTCCGCCGCCCCCGGCGCGGCAGGCCCGTGAGAACCGCAGGCCATCACGGCTACCGGTTGCACTGCGAGCCGTCCTTTACGGAGAATCGCCGTGCGCCGCCGGGGAGAACGGCGGGCGAACAGGTCGGAAAACGTGAGGTACGCGCATGCGCCAGCAAAAGTCGGTGAGCATGGCCGACGTCGCCCGGGTCGCGGGGGTCGCGAAATCGACGGTGTCGAGGGCGTTCATCCATCCCACCCTCGTCGCCGCCCCCACGCGGGAGCGCATCCGGCGGATCGCCGACGAGATGGGCTTTCGCCCGAGCCGGGTGGCGCGGGCCCTGAGCACCGGGCGCACCGGTCTGCTCGGCCTCGTCGTCCCCACCCTGTCCAACCCCTTCTTCGGGCCGCTCGTGGCGGCCGTCCAGCAGGCGGCGGAAGAGGAGGACCGCCAGATCGTCCTGATGATCTCCGAGCTGTCCGCAGAGCGGGAGACGCGGCTCATCGAACGACTCTCCTCCGAGGTGGACGGCCTCATCGTGGCCACCTCGCTCTGCGGCGACCCCTTTCTGCGCAAGGTCGCCAAACGGATCCCCCTCGTGCTCGTCGACCGCAGGGTCGGACGGCTGCCCTCGGTGCTGATCGACACTCCGAGCGGCGTCGCCGCGATCGCCGACCACCTCATCGGCGCGGGCCACCGCAGGCTCTGCTACGTCAGCGGCCCGCCCGGCTCGTGGGCGGACGCGCCTCGGATCGCGGCCCTGCGCGGCCGCGCCGAGGAGAGCGGCGCCGACCTCGTCGTCGCCGGGCCCATCCCGCCGACGGTGGACGCCGGCATCGAGGTCTCGGAGACGGTCGCGAAGGCCGGCGTCACCGCCGTGATCGGCTACAACAGCGCGACCGTGCTCGGCCTCCTGCACGGGCTCGGCACCCAGGGCGTTCGGGTGCCCGAGGACGTCAGCGTGGCCAGCGCCGACGACTTCATCCTGTTCCAGTCCACGAAACCGGCCGTGACGGTACTGCGTCTGCCGCTGGAGGAAGCCGGCCACGCGGCCGTCGGCATGCTGGCCCGGCTCCTGCGCGGCGAGCGACCGGGAAAACCGGTCGTGCTCGGCCCCGAACTCCTCATCCGCGAGTCCACCCGGCCGCCGGGCTAGCAGGTCGTCACAGTTCCACGACCATGCCGTCCTCGGCCAGTTCGAGGCCGAGTTCCGCTCGCCGGGCCAGGACCTGCGGCCCCGCGTGCGTGAGCAGCAGCCGCCCGCACCGCAACTCGCCCAGCCTGGCCAGCAGGTCGGGTACGTGCAGGTGGTAGCGTACGGGCCGGTCGAAGGTGTACGCCTCGCAGACGAACAGGTCCGCGCCGTCCGCCACCTCGATCAGAGTGTCGGTCCAGGCGCTGTCGCCGCTGTAGCCGATCGTGCGACCGCCCACCTCGACCCGCAGCGCCAGCGCGACCGCCCCGGCCGCGTGGTCCGCCTCGAACGCCTGCACGCCGCAGCCTTCGACCTCGACCCGCGACCCCGGCGCGACCTCGTGCACCCGCACGGCGAACCGCCTCGTCACCGCAGTAGAACCGGGGAAGAGCACCTCCATCGCCTGTTCAAGGCGTTCGCCCAGGCCGGGCGGGCCCACCAGGTGCAGCGGCCGCAGCCTGCGACTGAACTGGCCGTCGAGGATCAGGTACGGCAGTCCGCCGAAATGGTCGCCGTGCAGGTGGGACACCGCGACGACGGCCACGTCGCCGGGGTCGAGACCGAGGCGTTTGAGGCCGGACAGGGCGCTGGCTCCGCAGTCGATGAGCAGCGCCCCGTCGGCGCCCGCCGGCTGGACGTGCACACAGGACTGCAGCAGCCCTCCGTCGCCGAAGGCGTTTCCCGCACCCGCCATCGTCACCCGCACAGGAGCGTCCATGGTCAGGAGTGTAGGCGTTCCGCGATCAGGGGCGCTGGCCCGGAAGGTCCACGATCTCGGCCACCAGTCGCGCCGTCATTCCTGCGGTGCCCTCCTTGAATGTCTCCTTGCTGCCATCGGCCCACTTGAACGTGCGATCCTTCAGCCGCGTCGAGTTGGTGCCCAGAAACCGGAAGGTCTGCGGATCGAGGACGAGATAGCTGCGTGCCTCGGCATCGGTGAGACTGAACGCCACACCGCGCCGCCCGTCGGCCACGGGCACATCCTGAGCCACCTTCATGCCCTTGATCGTGGGCAGCGCGCGGTAGAGCGCGGCCCGCACCTCGGGGGCGAGCCACTGTTCGGTGATGAGCTGGGTGATCACCGTGAGAAGGATCTTCGGCGGGACACGGCCGTTCAGCTCCTGCGGTCCCCGGCGGTCCTCGTCGAGGATGGCCGCCTCGATCTTGGCGATCACTCTGGCCGGGGTGACAGGGGGTTCGGCCAGCACGGCCGGGTCGAAGGAGGCGCTGCCCTGGAACATCAGCTTGCCGTCCTGGTACCAGGCCGACTGCTTGCCGTCCACACTGGTCCACCGCTCCCAGGTGTTGCGCTGGTCGCGGTCCACGTCTCCCACCACGCCGCTCAGCTGCAGTTCCTTGGTGTACAGCCACTGGGTGGGGTCCGGGGTGAGCGCGCGGTCCTTCTCCGCCGCACGGGCGGCGCGCTCGCCCAGTTCGGCCACGCCGGACACCGGCGCCATCTCCTGCGGGCCGTTGAGCGTCACGACGGTCCCGCCGACGACCAGGGCCAGCGCCGCCGCCAGCACGACCCGCCGGCCGAGCCGCCTCGCGGCCCGCTTCGGTACGGTCTCCGGCCCGTGGATCGCCGTTATCAGCCGTGCCCTGACCGACTCCGCGGTCTCGTCCGTCATCGCCGGGGTGTTCCGGCGGAACTCCTTCAACACTTTCATGGCAGCTCCTCCTCGCCCAGCACGTTCCTGGCCTTCTTGCGTGCCCGATGCAGCCGTGACCGTACGGTCCCCACCGAGACGTCCAGCGCCCGCGCCACCTCCTCGTACGACATGTCCTCCCACGCCACCAGCAGCAGCACGTCCCGATGCCCGCGCGGCAGGGACGCCAGCGCCCCCGCCAGCTCACGCTCCCTGCCCTGCGCCGTGACCCGCCGAGCCACGGTGTCGGCCAGCGCCTCGGGCAGAGGGTCCACTCCGGTACGGCTCAGCGCCCGCAGCAGTCGCTCCTCCTGCCTCCGGCACCTGGCGATCAACGTGGTGGCGATGCCGTACAACCAGGGCCTGGCCAGCGCGAACGAGGTGTCGTACGTCCCGCGCCTGCGAAAGGCGGCCAGGAACGTCTCGGCCACGATGTCGTCGGCGGCCTGTGTTCCGAGCCGCCGCGCCGCATACAGATGGATCTGCTTGGCGTAGCGGTCGAACAGCACGGCGAACTGCTCGGGGTCGTGTACCGATCGACGGATCAGCTCTCCGTCGTCGATCTCGACCGTCTCAGCACTCAACGCCTCTCCTTCGTGAGTCGGTGTTTCACCGTGCTGTCTCCCGAAGGGCGTCGCCGGGTTCCCCACCGGGTGCCAGAGGGTGGTCCCGGTCACGCCAGGAGAGGGCGCCAGCGGTCGGCCACCTCCATGATGTCCATGCTGAGGTGTTCCATGAACGCCGCCGTCTTCGCCAGCCGTCGCCCCACGGGGCTGTCGAGTCCGTACGCCTCGGCCGCCGCCATCGTGACCCGCGCGTTCTCCAGCGTCTGCCGTTCGCTGGTCATGATCGCGTGGTACCAGGCGTCGTCGTCGACCACGTAGATGTCACGACGCCGCTGCGGATCGCGCTCGCGCCGCACAAATCCCTGCTGGACCAGGAAGTTCACGGCCACGGAGACGGAGGCCGGGCTGACGTTCAGCCTGCGGGCCAGTTCGGCGGCGGTGCGTCTGCCGTCCTCGGACAGCACCAGGTCCAGGTGGATGCGCGCGGCCATCTTCGGGGTTCCCGCGCTGACGGCCATCTCCAGGAGTTCCTCTGCCATCACGCCTGCGGGCGGTGCGTCCTCGCTCGGGGGTGTCGGCGTGCCGCGCCGGGCCCGCTGGACCGTCGCCTGGTGCGCCTGCTGTGGCCGGTATTCGGCGGGGCCGCCGTTGCGGGCGATCTCCCGGGTGATCGTCGAGGTAGGCCGGTCGAGCCGCCTGGCGATCTCGCCGTACGAGAGCCCGCCGGCGAGCCCGGCCGCGATGCGCTCACGGTCCTGTTGGGTCAGTCGTTCTCCTGGCATGCCGCAAGTATTGTCTTCGCCGTCATTCATTGCAACAACACTTGCATTCAGGTGCAGCGTCATTGCTTCAATTCTTGGCCTTCTAGCTGGGATAACGGTTCTCCTTGATTGACAGAATATTGAATGCAACATAGCTTTCGGATTACACAAAACACGTACTATCGTGAATCGAGGACGAGTCGTGAGCGAATCCCCCAAACCCGCCGAGAGCGTCACCGGACGGACACCGAGGGTGTTCCGCCCGGTGGTGGTCACAACGGTGGCCGCCGCGCTGCTGGCCGGAGCGGTCGCACCCGCTTCGGCCGCTGCCGGACCGGACCGCCCGGAAATGCAGAAGGCCGTCCAGGCGTTCGTCGACGCCGGATTCCTCGGGATGCAGTTGCGGCTGAACGACGAGCGTGGCGAATGGGTCGGCAGCGCCGGGCGGCGCAAGCTCGGCGCGAGCGCCAAGCCGCCGACGAACGGACGGTTCCGGCTGGGCAGTTCTACCAAGACCTTCATCGCGACCGTGGTGCTGCAACTGGTGGCCGACGGCAAGATCGGGCTGGACTCACCGGTGGCCGACTATCTGCCCGAGTTCAAGCTGGACCGGCGGATCACCGTACGGATGCTGCTGCAGCACACGAGCGGGCTGTACGCCTACACCGGTGAGTACCGCGCCGACGGCTCGATCGAGGCGGGGATCCCCGCAGCGGGCAAGCAGTGGGTGGACATCCGGTTCAAGACCTACAAGCCCGAGGAACTGGTGCGGTTCGGGTTGTCCAAGCCGGCGCGCTTCGAGCCGGGGAAAGGTTTCAGCTACTCGAACACCAACTACACACTGGCCCAACTGCTGATCGAAAAGGTCGCCGGCCGCTCGATCGGCGAGGAGATGAAGCGGCGGATCCTGGGGCCGCTCAAGCTGCGGGACACCGTGGTGCCGGGCAGTACGGACATCCCCGGGCCGCACGCCCGGGGCTACTACCGCTACCAGGACGCCGGAAAGTGGAAGGTCGTCGACGTCACTCGCCACAACCCCTCCATGGTGGCCGGTGCCGGCGACATGATCTCGACCACCAAGGATCTCCACCGGTTCTTCTCCGCGCTCAACCGAGGCAGGCTGCTGCCGCCCGAGTTGCTCGCGGAGATGCGCAAGCCGCACCCCGAGAGCGGTCCGCTCGCCTACGGTTTGGGGCTGTCCGTGGAGAACCTGGGCAAGAAGTGCGGCACCGTCCTCCACCACCACGGCAGCGCCACGGCGGGCTACGTGTCGGTGATGTTCGGTACGCCCGACGGCAAGAAGACGCTGACCGCCTCGCTCACCTACGGTGACACCGAGGTCCAGTGGCTGAAGCCGATGGAGAACCTCCGCAAGCTGGTGTTCTGCGGCGGGTAGGCCGGGTCGGTCGACGTGGGGTTCTCTCAGCCGTCCCCGAGATCGGCGCTCACGGCCTGCCACCTCCGGACCAGCCGCCGGCAGGCCCGCCGCAACTCCGGGGGAGTCACCTGGTCCAGGTCGGTGTCGAAGGTGGCGAGGATGCCCGCGACCCCGGCCCAGGACCAGGCTCCGATCGTGAGCCGGCAGTGATCAGGGCCGAGGTACTCGACCACGGACCCGCCGGGCGCCCAGCGGGCCACGGTCTCGGCCGGAAGGTTCATGCGTGCGCTGCCGGTGCACTGCCAGGTGTCGGTGATGTCCCCTCGGTCGTGGCTGGTCATGACGAAATGCGCGACGTCCCCTCCGGGCAGTTCCCTGGGACGCACGGGTAGGCCGGTAGGGGGATTCAGATGCAGACGGTCGAGACGGTGCACCCGCCAGGCCGCGTCGGCGAGGTCGTAGCCGACGACGTACCACCGTCCGGCCCAGGTCACCAGATGATGCGGTTCGACACGGCGGGCGGGGGAGAAGTCGTCGTCGCCCGGCGCCGGGCGGCTGCCGTCGGCCCGGAGCATGTGGACGATCAGGACCTGGCGGTGACGCACCGCGCTTCCTGCGGCTTTGAGCGTCTCGGAACCGATGGGCGGCGCGGGGAACTCCCAGTAGTTCTGCAGCTTGGTCAGGCGCAGTGACTCCATGGCCGCCCGGAGCCTGGCCGGCATGACACGCGTGAGGGTCTCGAGCGCGCGGGCGGCGTCCTCGCCGAGACCGAAGACGGTGCTCGGCGCGGTCTGCAGCGCCACCGCGACCGCGAGCGCCTGCTCGTCGTCGAACGACAGGGGCGGCAGCGCGTGTGCGGCACCCAGCCGGTATCCGCCGCCCGGACCGTGGGCGGTCATGACGGGGTAGTCGAGCGCACGCAGAGTCTCGATGTCGCGGCGGACGGTGCGCTCGCTGACCTCCAGTCGCGCCGCGAGTTCGCTCAGCGACCAGTATCGATGTGTCGTGAGCAGCGACAGCAGTCGTAGCGCGCGTTGCGAGGTGTTGGCCACACCGCCATCATGCCTCAGTGGTGTCCACCCGATGTCCACTACTGATCGGCTGTCCTACGTGGCGAGCGGGTTCTGCGTGTCCTCGGTGTCAGTCGCCGATGGCCTGGTTCATCGGAGGAGACCGAACACGGCGGGGCGCTGTCAGGTCAGAGTGTGTCGACCAGGGTGGCCTCGGTGGTTCTGACGGAGCCGTCCGGTCTGCGGTAGACGACAGGGACCGTGGCTCCCGCGCGTACTTCCCTGCGGGCGGCGACCTGCTGGTCGGCGTTGGTGATGGTCTTGCCATTGAAGGAGACGATGACGTCCCCGGGGCGGATCCCGGCCTTGTCGGCGGGGCCGCCCGGCGTGACGGAGGACACCAGCGCGCCGCTGTTGTCAGGAGTGTCCTTGCGGGTGATGCCGAACAGGCCCGGCCGGCCCTCGGTGATGATCACGTCGAGAGGTTGCCGCTCGCCGTCGACGTTCAGGCTTCCGCTGTAACGGGCCCGGGGCACGGGAGCGCTGAGGCCGGCCTGGATCCAGACACGCACCGGCAGACGCCATCGCCACCGCCCCGGCGGTGTGCGGACGGTGGCGGTGGAGCCGTCGGAGGCGATGGCCTCCGCGCAGGCGCGAGGGCGGCAGTTCATCTCCAGGCGGGTGATGCGGGTGTGGCGCGGCGCGGTGAAGGTGAACGTGCCCGACCCGGCGCGGGTACGGTGGTCCGGCGGGAAGACCACGGGTTCGGCGGCGCCGGGAGCGTCGAGTTCCGGCACCTGCTCCTGCGGTTCGACGTGCACGGACGGTGTGAGCGGCGGCGCCGAGCCCACGGCGGACCCGGCCTGGGCGGTTACGGGCGACACCAGTGCGATCAGCACTGCGGCCCCCCAGCGGACGCTTCCGCGGCCGGCGATCATGGTTCCCATCCGGTGGTCCCTCTCTTCTTCGTGCGAAGCGCGGGCCTGCGAGCCGGGGGCGTGCCACGAAGCCGGTGGCAGCCTATCGAAACGCCCACTTCCAGGCCCGCCACCTGCACAAATAAGGGGTAAATGTCCCGCAGGAGAAGAGGATGCCGAGACCCGACATGACCTTGTGCTGCCGAGAACGACTGATGGTCACCCGGCCTGGGAAGCGACCGATGCGGGCACGACCACGTTGACCGGGGCCGCTCGCGCCCGTGGGGCACTTCCACTGAGTTCACCGGGATCGTCGATGACCCTTCCGCATCTGTCACGCCGTGGTCTGCTCGCCGCGCTCAGCAGCCTGCCGGCGCCCTTCATGGCTCCCGCCCGCACGCGGCGAACCCCGCCCCCTGCTCCTTCACCCGTCCAGGTCGCCCAGGACGAGGATTTCTGGCGATCGGTCGCACGGCAGTACCGGGTCAGCCCCGACTTCGTGAACCTGGAGAACGGCTACTACGGGATCATGCCCGAGCCGGTGAGACGGGCCCACCATCGCGCCGTCGACCACCTCAACGAGCACAACAGCCACCTGCTGCGTACCACCTACAAGACGCTGGCCGACAAGGTCAGAGGACGTGTCGCCGCCGTCCTGGGCGCCGCCCCCGAGGAGATCGCCCTCACCCGAGGCGGCACCGAGGCGCTGTAGAACCTGATCGGCGGCTACCGTCGCCTGCGCCCCGGCGACGCGGTCATGTACGCCGACCTCGGCTACCACAGCGCCCAGTACGCCATGGACTGGCCGCGCGAGCGGCGCGGCGTCCGGGTCGAGCGCCTGGTCATCCCCGAACCGGCCACCCGGCAGGCCGTCCTGGACGCCTATGCCGCCGCGCTGTCGGCCACCCCTCGGCTCAGGCTGCTCCTGCTCACCCACATGAACAACCGCACCGGGCTCGTCCTGCCGGTACGGCAGATCGTCGCGATGGCCCGCGCCAGGGGTGTCGACGTGATCGTCGACGCCGCCCACTCCTGGGGCCAACTCGACTTCACGATCGCCGACCTGGACGCGGACTTCGGGGTGTTCTCCCTGCACAAATGGATGGGCGCACCTCTGGGCAGCGGTTTTCTCTACATTCGCCGCGATCGTCTGGCCGACATCGACCCCGCCTACGCCGACCAGAGCCACCCCGCCGACGACATCCGCTCCCGAGTCCACTCCGGAACCAGGGACGTCGCCCCCGTCCTCGCCGTGGACGCCGCCCTACCCCGGCGCTGTTCACCTCCCCTGAGCACCTCGACCACCTCGCGCAGGCGCTGCGGCGACTCACCACGGCAGGTCCCGGCCGGAGGCGCGCATGAGCGGGGCCGGGCGCTCACGGGTAACGGGCTACCGGCGGTTCCGATATGGGGGAGATGAGCCTCTCACAACGCGGGCGGGATCTGCGGGACGCGGCCGCCCGCGAGCGCGGCTTCCTCGGCGATCTCGGCAAGCTCCGCTCGCGTGTCGGCCGGATCTGGCGCTCGACCAGCCTGCCCGTACGGCGAGGCATCGCGTTCATGTGGGCGGTCGGCCTGACGGCCGGCGCCGCCGGGATCGCCGGTGACCTGACCGGCACCTGGTCGGCGCTGCCCTTCCTGACCAACCTGGCGACGAGCATCACGGCCTTCTTCGTCGGCGCCCCCGTCGCCCTGCTGCTGTTGCAGGACGTGGCCCGCCACATCGCGCGGCGGACCGAGCAGGACGTCGCCATCACGCTGCTACGGCAGGGCGCGCGCAGCCTCGGCGCCGATCTGGAGGCGGCGCTGGTCCACACGCAGGTGCCGTACAACCCGAGCGGCCCGGGGCTGCCCTCGCAGCTGCCCGAGACGCTCGCACGGGCGCAGAGCCTTCTCCAGTCCGACACCAGCCAGGCCGACGTCGACGCGGCTGTCCGCCGCATGGTGGATCAGTGGTCGCAGGATCCCGTCCTGCGGGCGGTCACCGGCGGGGTGGCGGGAACGCGGTCGACGTGTGTCCGCCTGCGGGACGTGGTGCGGCTGCGGTTCCTCCAGTTCGACCTCCCCTGGCCGCTGGAGGGCGTCCTCGACGAACTGATCGAGACGTGCGAAGGCCTGGCCGCCTACTTCGGAACCTCCGGTACCAAGCGCTCGTCCACCCCCTGGACGGGGACCGGCACGGTGTTGCGGTTCGACGGCCGACGGCAGTGGTCGGTGGTGCGGTACGCGGCGGAAACGGAGGTGGAGGCCGCTCTTCGGGCGGCCGATCTCGCGGGCGACTACCTGCGCCTGCTGCAGGCGTGCGTCGACGAAGCCGCCTGGTTCCTCGACCCCTACTCCTAGCCTCCCGCGACACGGAGCCCAGACGGCCGTGGAGAACGCCGCCTTACGGCTGCTTCGGCGACTCGGCCAGGGCGTGCTCCCAGCGTTCGGACAGGAGAGTGGGGGAGGGGGCGGTCCCGGGCAGCCGGGGGTGGCGCGGGCGCAGGCCGTCGAGAGCGATCGCGATCGTCCGCTTCCGGGCGCTGCGGGCCGCGTCGATCAGGTCGCCACGCCCTTGCCGGTCGAGCTGGTCGATCAGGGGGGACTTGCCGAGTTGTTCGATCAGTAGCGAGATGTCCATGGCCGAGGCGTCCGGCCTGAGCGCCCCCGCCTCGTGCGCGCGGGCCACCAACCGCCCCAGCAGCTCGTCCGACCTGGTGAACTTGGCCGACATCTCGTCGGTGACGGCGATCGTCCCGGCCAGCGGCCCGAGGGCGCCGCCGCTGAACTCGACGCACGCCTCGATGTAGTGGGCCAGCCCCTCCCAGGGGTCGTCGTGCTCCAGCCCGCGTTCGGCGACCCGGATCCATTGGTCGAGGGCCAGCGCGCACAGGTGCTGGAAGAGCTCGTCCTTGGATCGGTAGCGGCGATAGAGGCTGGCGATGCCGACTCCGGCGCGGGCGGCGATCGTCGCCACGGACGCGTGCGCCCCGTCCACGGCCAGGACCTTCTTGGCGGCCTCCAGGAGGGCGTGGTCGTTGCGCGCGGCTTCTGCGTGCCGGGGAGCTCTGCGGGCCATGGCCTCACTGTAGCCGCCTTGCGAAGCGTTTCGCTCCGTTATACCGTTCTCAAACGAAGTGAAATTATCCGTTTAAGGAGTGTCATGCGGGCTGTGGTGATGGAAGAGTTCGGCGGGCCGGAGGTGCTGCGGACACGGCAGGTCGAAGATCCCGTGCCGGGACCGGGGCAGGTCCTCGTCTCCGTGGCGTACGCGAGCATCACGTTCGTCGAGACGCAGGTGCGCTCAGGTCGCGGGCCGTTCGGCCGGCCCGCGCTCCCGCGCACGCCGGGCAACGGCGTGGGCGGCCGCGTCATCGCCGTCGGACCGGACGTGGACCCGGCCCTGACGGGCACGGTCGTGGTCACCACCACCGGGGGCGTGGGCGGTTACGCCGAACTGGCCGTGGCTCGGGCACAGGACGCGGTTCCGGTTCCCGCAGGTCTGGAGCTCAAGGACGCGGTGGCGCTGCTGGCCGACGGGCGTACGGCACTGCTGCTGCACCGGCAGGCGGGGATCGAACCGGCCGAACGGGTTCTCGTGGAGGCCGCAGGCGGCGGCGTCGGCAGCCTGCTGGTGCAACTCGCCGCCTCCGCCGGGGCCCAGGTGATCGGCGCCGCCGGAGGCGCGGGCAAAGCGGAACTGGTCACCTCGCTGGGCGCCGCCTCCTACGTCGACTACTCCCGTTCCGGCTGGCTGGACCGGGTGCGGGAGGTGACCGGCGGCGCCGGACCCGACCTCGTCTACGACGGGGTCGGCGGCCGGATCGGCACCGAGGCGGTCGGGGCGCTGCGCGACGGCGGACGCGTGAGCGTCTACGGAATGGCCAGCGGCGCCGACGCCGAACTCGACGAGGGCGAGCTCCGGGCACGCTCCATCAGCGTCATCGGGCTCAACGCCGCACCGAGTCCGGCCGAGGCCCGCGCTCTCGTCGCCGACGCGCTGAACCTCGCGGCCGACGGGAAGCTGCGGCCGATCATCGGTCAGACCTTCCCGCTTGAGGCGGCAGCCGCCGCGCACCTGGCGATCGAATCCCGGACCACCACCGGCAAGACCCTGCTCATCGTCCGTGGTTGAGATCGGAGCCCCCATGGCCCCCAACAGAGCCGGAGCGCGGGAGTGGATCGCCTTGGCGGTCCTGGGTGTTCCCGCCGTACTGGTCACGATGAACATGTCCGTGCTCTATCTGGCACTGCCGAGCCTGAGCGCCGATCTGGGGCCCGACGGCCCCCAGTTGCTGTGGATCACCGACATCTACGGCTTCATGGTCGCCGGATCCCTGGTCACGATGGGTACGCTCGGCGACCGCTTCGGCCACCGCCGGATCCTGCTGGCCGGCGCCGTCGCCTTCACCGCGGCATCTGTTATCGCGGCATATGCCCCTGATGTCGGCCTGCTCATCGCGGCACGGGCGGTCCAGGGGGTGGCCGCCGCCGCGCTGGCGCCGTCCTCGCTGGCGCTGATCCGTGTGCTGTTCCTCGACGGAGCGCAGCGCACGCTTGCCATCACCGTCTGGATGACGGCCTTCATGGGCGGCGGTGCGCTCGGCCCGCTGGTCGGCGGTGTGTTGCTGCAGTTCTTCTGGTGGGGGGCGGTGTTCCTCCTCGCCGTGCCGACCATGGTCCTGCTGCTGGTCACCGGCCCTTCGCTGATCCCTTCACCGGCCCCTTCGTCGGCCCCTTCGTCGGCCCCTTCGTCGGCCGCAGAATCCCGGGCTCCGGCCGCCGGACGGCTGGACGCGGTCAGCGTGATCCTGTCGCTGCTGACTCCGCTGACGATCGTGTTCGGCATCAAGGAACTCACCGTGGACGGCCCTGCCGTGTCGTCCGTCGGTGTCCTGGTCGTCGGCCTGGTGCTCGGGACGGTTTTCGTACGCCGCCAGCGGCGGCTGCCCCACCCTCTCCTGGACCTGGGGTTGTTCCGCATCCCCTCCTTCGCCGTAACCGTCACCGGCATGGTGCTGGTCGGCGTGGTGCTGTTCGGTACCAGCCTGCTCACCTCGCAGTACCTGCAACTGGTGCTCGGCTTCTCTCCGTTGCAGGCCGCCCTGTGGCAGTTGCCCACCGCGGTTGCCGGAACCGTCGTGGTCCTGGTGGTCTCCAGCCTCACCGGACGAATCCGCCCGGTCGTCCTCATGAGCGCCGGAGCGGCGTTCGCCGTCATCGGTCCCGTCCTGCTCACTCAGGCGGACCGAAACCCTGTCATCCTGGTGTCCGGCTCCTTCATCCTCTTCGCGGGGCTGACTCCGTTCATGGCGCTGGGAACCAACCTGGTCGTCGGCGCGGCACCGCCCGAACGCACCGGGGCCGCCTCGGCGATCTCCGAGACCGGCGCCGAACTCGGCGGCGCGCTCGGGATCGCCGTGTTCGGTAGCATCGCCACCGGCGTCTACGGCAGCTACATGATCGGCCATACGCCTCCGGGCATCCCTTCCCAGATCGCCGAAGCCGCCCGCGAGACGCTGCCCGCAGCACTCCAGGCAGCCCGGCGGCTGCCTGAGGGCCTCGGCGTCCCGTTGGCCCAGACCGCTCGGGACGCGTTCGCCCACAGCCTTCACACGCACGCGCTCATCACGGTCCCGCTGCTGATCGCGCTCGTCGTATTGCCCCTGACCCTGCGGCGCGCGGCGCGCGTGGGAGCGTCCGGCACGTGACCGGTCGCCGGCAGATCGACAGCGACGTGGTCGATGACGCCGACGAAGGAGGCGAGCTCAACGCCTGCCTGCTCCTCCTCGAACGGCTCACCGGCCGGTCGACCGCGAATGGGGAAGCGCACGCCGGACTCCGTATCGAATCCCGTCCGGCTCCCCGTGACTCAAAGCCGCCGGTACATGATGTTGAGACCGACGTAACCGTGTACCGGATGGTGGAAACCCGCCGGGAGCGTGGTCATCACCTCGAACCCGAGTGAGCGCCACAGCGCCACCGCCCGGGTGTTCGTCTCCACGACGGCGTTGAACTGCATCGCCCGGAAACCGTCCTCGCGCGCCTGCTCCAGGACATGCTCGCCGAGCGCCCGGCCGACACCCCGGCCGGAATGGCGCGGATCGACCATGAAGCTCGCACTGGAGATGTGCGCGGCGCCGCCACGGTGGTTGCGCACGCTGTTGGCCGTGCCCAGGACGGTCCCGTCCGCCTCCGCGGCCACGAAGGTACGGCCCGGCGGCGGCGGGAACCACATCTGCCTGGCCAGGGGTTCGGCGGTGTCGCGATCCCACGAGAACGTCTCACCGGCGCGCACGATGCCCGCCATGAACGCCCACATCCTGGGCCAGTCGTGCGGTGTCGCCTCTCTGATCAGCATGGCCGCCAGCATGGGTCACCCCGAACAGGGGCCGCAACCGGGTTTCGAACCGTCGAGGCGCCTGTCGATCATCGAGCGAAGCACCGACGCGATCGCGTGGCGGCAGACAGAGAAGGCCGAGGCTGCCTCGATCAGCTCACGATCCCCCACGGGTACGGTGCTCCCGCAGTGGGGACGACCGACAACGTCCGCCATATGACCTTGTTCGGATCGGCCATCGGTGAGCCGGATGGCCTGAAGGAGGATCGAGCCATGGAGCTGCTGACCACACTGGTGGACAAAGGGCTGCGCGGGCAGGCGCCCACGCGCGAGGAGGCCCTGGCCGTACTCGAGACCTCCGACGACGACCTGCTCGACGTGGTGAGCGCGGCCGGAAGGGTGCGGCGCGAGTGGTTCGGCCGCCGGGTCAAGCTCAACTACCTCGTCAACCTGAAGTCGGGTCTGTGCCCGGAAGACTGCTCGTACTGCTCGCAGCGCCTGGGCTCGAAGGCCGACATCCTCACCTATACCTGGCTCAAGCCCCACGAGGCGGCTGCGGCGGCCGAGGCCGGGGCCAAGGGCGGCGCCAAGCGCGTGTGCCTGGTGGCCAGCGGGCGCGGCCCCACCGACCGCGACGTCGAGCGGGTCGTCGACACCATCGAGGCGATCAAGGAGCGCAGTCCGGACGTGGAGATCTGCGCCTGCCTGGGCCTGCTGTCGCAGCGGCAGGCCGCCCGGCTGCGCACCGCCGGGGTCCACGCCTACAACCACAACCTCAACACCGCCGAGAGCGAGTACGGCAAGATCTGCACCACACACGGGTTCACCGACCGCGTGGACACCGTCCGGGTGGCCCGCGAGGCGGGCCTGTCGGCCTGCTCCGGCCTCATCGCCGGAATGGGCGAGAGCGACGCGGACCTCGTGGACGTGGTCTTCGCCCTGCGCGAACTCGACGTGGACTCGGTGCCGGTGAACTTCCTCATCCCCTTCACCGGCACGCCGCTGTCGCAGACCTGGGAGCTCACCCCCCAGCGTTGCCTGCGCATCCTGGCGATGGCACGCTTCGTCTTCCCCGACGTGGAGGTCCGCCTCGCGGGCGGCAGGGAGATCCACCTGCGCACCCTGCAGCCGCTGGCCCTGCACATCGTCAACTCGATCTTCCTCGGCGACTATCTCACCAGTGAGGGCCAGCCGGGCAGGGCCGACCTTGAGATGATCGAGGACGCCGGCTTCGTGGTGGAGGACGCGGAGACCGCCACCCTGCCGGGCCACCGCGCGGGCCTGGTGTCGCCGCGCCGCCGGGGCGCCGGAACCGATCTGGCCCCCAATGCGTGACCTGCTGGCGCTGGATCGGGCCCACGTGTGGCACCCGTACGCGCCGATGCCCGGCCGCACCGCCCCGCTGCTGGTGGAGTCCGCGTCGGGGGTACGGCTGCGCCTGGCCGAGCCCGTCGAGGGCCACACCGAGCTGGTGGACGCGATGTCGTCGTGGTGGGCCGCCATCCACGGATACGGCCACCCCGTGCTGGACGCGGCGATCCGCGAGCAGCTCGGCCGGATGAGCCACGTGATGTTCGGCGGGCTCACCCACGAGCCCGCGATCCGCCTGGCCGCGCGCCTGGCCGAGATGGCGCCCGGACCCCTGGAGCACGTCTTCCTGTCGGACTCGGGCTCGGTCTCGGTCGAGGTGGCGGTCAAGATGTGCCTGCAGTACTGGCGCTCGCTCGGGCGTCCCGGCAAGCACCGGCTGCTGACCTGGCGCCGTGGCTACCACGGCGACACCTTCCAGCCGATGTCGGTGTGCGATCCCGAAGGCGGCATGCACGCGCTGTGGACCGGCGTGCTGCCGCGCCAGGTCTTCGCCGAGGCCCCGCCCCCGGGTTTCGGCGCCGAGCCGGACCCCGCCTACACCGCCCACCTGGCCGAGGTGATCGAACGGCACGCGCACGAGGTGGCGGCCGTCATCGTCGAGCCGGTGGTGCAGAACGCGGGCGGGATGCGTTTCGTGTCGCCCGGCTACCTGAGGGTGCTGCGCGAACTGTGCGACACGCACGAGATCCTGCTCGTCTTCGACGAGATCGCCACCGGCTTCGGCAGGACCGGCGCGCTGTTCGCCGCCGACCACGCGGGCGTGGCACCGGACGTGATGTGCGTGGGCAAGGCGCTGACCGGCGGCTATCTGAGCATGGCGGCCACCCTGTGCACGCCGGAGGTGGCGCACGGCATCGGCAGGGGCGACTTTCCCGTGCTCGCCCACGGCCCCACGTTCATGGGCAACCCGCTCGCCGCCGCCGTCGCGGGCGCCTCGCTCGACCTGCTGGCCGACGGGTTGTGGGCCAAACAGGTCGAAGGCATCGAAAGGGGGCTGCGGTCCGGGCTGGCCCCCGCACGCGACCTGGAGCGGGTGCGCGACGTCCGCGTCCTGGGCGCCGTCGGCGTCGTCCAGCTCGACCACGACGTGGACACCACCGCCGCCGCCCGCGCCGCCGCGCGGCACGGAGTGTGGATCCGCCCGTTCCGGGATCTCGTCTACACCATGCCGCCGTACGTCGTCGACGACGCCGACCTCGGCCGCATCACCACCGCGATCGTCGCGGCCGCCAAGGCGGGCTGACTCCCTCAGACGACCCGGAAGTTGGCCATCATCATCATGTCCTCGTGTTCGAGGTTGTGGCAGTGGAAGACGTACTTGCCGCGATAGCCGTCGAAGCGCAGCAGCACCTCGGCCTGGTCGCCGCTGCCCAGGTCGACGGTGTCCTTCCAGCCGCCGGCGTACGGGCCGGGGTCCAGCACCTGGAAGGGCGCGAGGTGGATGTGGACGGGATGCGGCACGTTCTGGGCGCGGAACCTCCACCGCTCCACCGTGCCCAGCTTGGGGGTGGCCGCGATGTGGTCGGGGGTGAACTCGCGGCCGTTGACCGTCCACAGGGTCATGCCGTGCTTTTTCGCGCCGCCGCGCTGGAAGGTGAAGGTCCGCTCCACCACCGCCTCGGACGGTCGCAGCGGCCGGATCTCAGCCAGCCTGTCCGGAACCCGGCTGGCGTCGGGCGCCTTGCGGGCCACCACGAAGCGCATGACGTCGGCGGTGCCGTCCCGGCCGAACAGGTTCTTGAGCGTCACGTTCTGCCCCACCGGATAGGCGGAGAAGTCGATCACGACGTCGAACCGCTCGGCCTGGGCGATCTGCAGCTCGGTGTGGGTGACGGGTGCGGCGAGCAGGCCGAGGTCGCTGCCGACCTGGACGAACGACGCCCCGCCCGGCGGCGGCGGGTCGAGCGCGAGCCGGTAGCGGCGGGCGTTGGAGGCGTTGAGCACGCGGAAGCGGTAGCGGGTGGCGGTGACCTCCATGACCGGCCACGGCGCCCCGTTCACCAGCACGCAGTCGCCGAGCACGCCGCTGATGTAGTCGCTGTGCACATCCGGGTAGATCAGTGAACCGTCCTCGGCGAAGGACCGGTCGGCGATCATGAGGGGGACGTCCCTGTCGCCCTTCGGAAGGGGCAGCGCGTCCTCCTCGTCGTCGTGCACCAGGTGGAATCCGGCCAGGCCCTTGTAGACGTGCGGCCCGGTGTGATCCATGCGGTGGTCGTGGTACCAGAGGGTGGCGGCGGGCTGGTCGAGCGGGTACACGTAGTCGCGCGCGGCGCCCGGGTCGACCAGGTCGGTGGGGTAGCCGTCGTGCTCCGCCGGCGTCCTGCCGCCGTGCAGGTGCACCACCACCGCCTCGGGCAACTCGTTGCGGTGGCGTACGACGGTCTCACCGCCGCGCCGCGACACGATCGTGGGGCCGGGGAAGATCCCGTTGTACCCCCACACCTCGGTGCGCAGGCCGGGCAGGATCTCCACCCGGGCCACCCGCTGGGTGATCTCGTGGACGCCGGACCCGGACGGGCGCAGGACCGGGGGGATCGGCAGCGGTACGGTGAACGGCTCCGGCAGCCGGGCCGTACTGCGGACCAGGTCGCCCGCGCTGGACTCGGTCTCCACGTTGGCGCCGCGCCCCGACGAGCGGCCCCCGCCCGAGGAGGACTCGCCGCAGCCCGCGAGCGGGGCGAGGATCAGGCCGCTCGCGGCCGTGCGCAGGAGACTCCGGCGTGACACGTTCACGACCGGGCTCACGATCGGCTCAGCCGCGCGTTGTCGATCAGCACCGCGGCCACGGCGCCCACGCCGGCCAGGATCATCGGGCCGAAACCGATGACGAACGTCCACGGCGCGTCGATCTCGCCGTTGTCCACGACGAGTCTGCCCAGCACCTCGCTGAGCAGGACGAATCCCGCTGCCAGCCCGGCGAACAGGCCGAGGATGGCCACTCCGAGTGTTCTCATGGGCCGAGACGCTAGAGCGGCATGGCACGCGCGGACATCGGCCGGAGGCGACAGCAGATGTCAACATCGGGCGACTGCGCACGGTCGCCGGCCTGGCTATCCTCGCGTTCGTGCAGGTGGAAAACCGTCAGCTGATCGGCGACGCGGCGCTGGGCGCGATCGTGTCCGCCGTGGTGGCCGTGGCCGTCGCGATGGATCTCGGCGGCCCGCGCGGCCCCGACGCGGTGGCGTACGTGTTCGCGGCCGGGCTGGGCGCGCTCATGCTCGTCCGCAGGCGCTTTCCCCTCCTGGCGCTGACGGCGACGGCGGCCGGTCTGGTCGCCTACCACGCCACCGGCTACCCGCCGGTCGGTGTGGCGCTGCCGATGGCCGCCGCCCTCTACTCGGCGGCCGAGGCAGGCGCGGTCGTGGCCGCCGGATCGGTGGCGGGGCTGCTGGTGCTGGTGAGCACCACGTTCCGGCTTCTCGAAGGCGAGGATCCGCAGTATCTGCTCGGGTTCGAGCTGTCGTCCACGATCGGGCTGATGGTGGCCGCGATCGCGCTGGGCGCGGCCGTACGGGCGACCCGGCTGCTGCGCGCCGAGCAGCGCCGCACGCTCGCGCTGGCCGCTCAGGAACGCGAACGGGAGGGCCGGCGGCGGGTGGAGGCGGAGCGGCTGCGGATCGCCAGGGACCTGCACGACGTGCTGGGCCACACGATCGCGGTGATCTCGATCCAGGCGGACGTGGCGACGGAGGCCCTCGACGACGACCGGAGCGCCGTGCGTTCGGCGCTGACGATCATCCGGCGGGCCGGAGACGACGCCATCCGCGAACTGCGTGGCACGCTGGGACTGCTGAGGGACGCCGACCCCGACGAGCGCCGCGCGCCCACCGCCGGCCTGCGTCACCTCGACGCGCTCGTGGCGGCGACCGAGAGCAGCGGGCTGGCCGTGCACGTCGGCGTCGAGGGCGAGCCGGTGGACCTGCCGGTGGTCGTGGACGTCACAGCCTGCCGCATCGTCCAGGAGTCGCTGACCAACTCCCTGCGCCACGCCCAGGCGACCAAGGCCGAGGTCCGCCTGCGCTACGCGGCCGACCGGATCGCCGTCACCGTCACCGACGACGGGCGCGGCGCCGACCTGTCCGGCGAGCCCCTCGGGCGCGGACTGGCCGGGATGCGGGAGCGGGCCGCCCTGCTGGGCGGTCACCTGGCGGTGAGCTCCCGGCCCGGCGCGGGCTTCCGCGTCGAGGCGTCGCTGCCGCTGGAGACGCCGCGATGATCCGGGTCGCGCTGGTCGACGACCAGGAGCTGATCCGGGCCGGGCTGCGGGCGCTGCTGGAGCGGGCCGACGACCTCACCGTCGTCGGTGAGGCCGCGGACGGCCTGGCCGGGTACGCGCTCGCCGTCGCCGAGCGGCCGGACGTCGTGCTCATGGACATCCGCATGCCCGGAGTCGACGGGATCGAGGCGACCCGCAGGATCGTCGCGGACGAGCGGCTGCGGCACGTGCGGGTCGTCGTCCTCACCACCTTCGACACCGACGACCACCTCTTCGACGCCATCCGCGCGGGCTCGTCCGGGTTCCTGCTGAAGAACACCGTCCCCGACGACCTGCGCGCGGCGGTGCGCACGGTCGCCGGGGGAGAGGCGCTCCTGTCGCCCTCGGTCACCCGGCGGGTGCTGGCCGCCGTCGCCGACCGCCCGGGACGGGCGCGGGGACGGCTGCCCGCCCCGCTCACCGGCCGCGAGCGGGAACTGCTCGCCGAGATCGCCGCCGGACGCTCCAACGACGAGATCTCCCGCCGCCTGTTCCTCAGCCCCGCGACCACCCGCACGTACGTCAGCCGCCTGCTGACCAAGCTCGGCGCCCGCGACCGGGCCCAGCTCGTCCACCTCGCCTACGAGAGCGGGCTGGTGCGGCCCGGGTAGGCACGCCCGCTCATGGCTCCGAGCGTGCACGAAGCTGCAGCCGGGTCTGCAACCAGTCCGCCTGTCGGGCGCTCCGCCGCAGGCGGATGCTGTGGGGATGGATCGTTGGGACGTCGTCGACGCTGGGGGCGCTGGAGTACGCATGAACAAGATCACTTTTGACGGCGGCGGTGTGAGCCTCACCGGCAACCTGTACCTGCCCGGCACGGACGGGCCCGCCCCGGGCATCGTGGTCGCCGGCACCTGGACCAGCGTCAAGGAGCTCATGGCCGACCGTTACGCCCAGCGCCTGGCCGAACGCGGCTACGCCGCCCTGAGCTTCGACTTCACCGGCTTCGGCGAGTCCGAAGGACTGCCGCGCGAGGTGGAGTCACCGGCCAGGAAGGTGAGCGACATCCACCACGCGGTCACCTTCCTGGCCGGACACGCCGCCGTCGACGCCGACCGGATCGGCGCCCTCGGCATCTGCGCGGCCGCCATGTACATGGCCGACAACACCGCGCACGACGCCCGCGTCAAGTCGCTCGCCCTCGTCGCCCCCTGGCTCCACGACGCCGCCGTCTGCGAGGACGCCTACGGCGGCGCCGACGCCGTCGCCGAGAAGATCAGGATCGGCCGCGCGGCCCGCTCCCGCTACGACGAGACCGGCGAGGTCGACTACGTCCCCGTCGTCTCCGCCACCGACCCGAACGCCGCCATGCCGTTCGGCATCGACTTCTACCTCAACCCCGGCAGGGGCGCCATCCCCGCCTGGCCCAACCGCTTCGCCGTCATGGCCTGGGCCGACTGGCTCACCTACGACTCCATCGTGCTCGCCCCCAAGATCACCCGGCCCACCCTCCTCGTCCACAGCGAGGACGCCGCCATCCCCGAAGGCGCCCACCGCTTCCACGCGGCCCTCGCCGGACCCAAGGACGTCTACTGGACCCAGGGCACCCAGTTCGACTTCTACGACGCCGAACCCCAGGTCAGCCTGGCGGTGGACACCGCGACCGCCCACTTCGCCAGAACCCTGCGCTGACGTGCCGGGCGTCAGAGCCGCGAGCTTCGACGGGAGCCGGTGAGCGACAACCGGAGCAGCGCGGCGACGAGAGCTGCCCGGCGACCGCCGGGCAGTGCCTCCAGCCGTCCCGTCAGCGCGGGCAGCAGTTCGAGATCACCCCGCGCCGTGTACCGGCTGACCACGAGCGCCGCGGCGGGATGGAAGTCGAGGAGACTGTGCGCCATCCCGTCGAACGGCACCAGCACGCCGTGCGGGGTGAGGTCCCGGATCCGCTCGGCCACGGCCCGCACCGAGCGCAGGTCCCTGGCCCCGGACACCACGGCGACCGGCCAGGTGAAGTTCGGCAGCGCGGCGGGCAGGTCCGCGGGCTCACCCGCGAAGGCGGGGAAGCGGGCGGCGACCCGCGCGTACGGCAGGGCCGGATCCAGGGGCAGCCCGTCCGGCCGCTGCGCGTACGCCTCACGGAAGTTGATCGCGCCCGCGAGATCGAACTCCAGGACGTACGGTCGCACCCCACTGAGCTCGGCTTCGACCATGGCCGCCAGCCGATCCCACAGCCGGCGCCTGCCGCCGTCCACGGCCGCCAGCAGTCTGGTCAGGAGCGGGACCCCGCCCAGCTCGTAGGCCAGCGGGACCACGATCGCCACCTGCTCGTCGGTGACCTTGCCCGCCGCCACCAGAGCGCGCAGCGCGGCCGCGACGCCCTGGCTGCCCGGATCGTCCCCCTCCCAGAGCAGCCGCCGCATGTGGTCCCGGTTGCGGTCGAAGTCGCCGACGGAGGCGTACGTGGAGTCGAGGACCATGGCGCTGACCCGCTCCGGATGGGTGGCGCCGAGCATCTGCGCGAGGTACCCGCCGTACGAGGTGCCGTAGACCACCGCCCGATCGATCGCACACGCGTCGAGCACCGCCACGAGGTCCTCGACGGCCGCCGAGACGGTGAGCCGCTCCTGCGGCAGGTCGGCGCCGAGCCGGTCGCGGCGGGAGAACCCGACGCCCCGATGCTCGACCATGACGACATCGAACCCCCGGCGCGCGGCCATCCTCCGGAGCCTGCGGTACGGCAGGACCGAGCCCATCCCCGGCCCGCCCGGGATGGCCAGCAGCGGAGTCGCCCCCGTCCGCCCCTCTCGCACGTAGGCCAGGTCGAGGTCGTCACGTGGGACGCGCCTGACTCCGAAACGCCGGTCACTGCGGATCTTCATGACGCCATTCAAAACGTCGACGTCGCGTCAAGGTCAATGTGGGCTGGTCTGGTCTAATCTGTGGGGTGCGCATCATCTCCCTGAACGCTTGGGGCGGTGCGATGTTCGACGAACTCGCCCCCTGGCTCGACACCTGTGACGCCGACGTCCTCTGCCTGCAGGAGGTGACCCGTACCCCGGGTGCGCGAGGCTGGACGCGCTTCGACGACGCGGAGCGGTCGTTGCCGCAGCGGGCCGACCTCCTCGACGACGTCCGTTCGCGCCTTCCCCGGCACCAGGCCCTGTTCGCCGCCAGCGACTCCGGCCCCGTCCTCGACCGGGAGGGGCGTGTGCACGAGCAGGAGTTCGGGCTCGCCACCTTCGTCGCCGAGACGCTCCCCGTCGCCGGAACGCGCACCGGGTTCGTGCACGGCGCGTACGTCGAGTACCCCGAGGAGTGGCCGAGCGACGGACGGCCCCGCGCGGCCCTGGCCGTGCGCGTGCTCGACCGCCGGGCGCGGCGCTTCGTCACCGTCGTCAACCTGCACGGCCTGCGCGACGCACAGGGAAAGGGCGACACCCCCGCGCGCCGTGCGCAGGCCGAGCGGCTCGCGGCCCTGGTCGAGGGCGTTCGCGAGGACGGCGATCTGGTCGTGGTGTGCGGCGACTTCAACGTGCTGCCCGACAGCGAGACCTTCCCGATCCTGGCCGAGCTCGGCCTGACCGACCTGGTGCGGGAGGCCGACACCAGAACCTCCAGGTACCGCAAGTCCGTGCGGCACGCGAGCTACCTCCTGGTCAGCGATCCGGCCGCCGTGAAGGACTTCGAGGTGATGACCGCACCGGAGGTGTCCGACCACCGTGCCCTGGTACTCGACCTGCGGCACTGACCCGGACCGGGTCCCTTCGATCCGCTCATCCGGATGTTTCTCGGGTTGTCGCCGACGGAGCCGAGGTGAAGGCGCCCGCGCCCGCCGCGAGGACGGCGGTCCTGGCCGCGCGCTCGGGGAGGTCCGGGTCGGGTGGCACCCGTAGCAGCACCAACTGGTGGTACACGGGTGCGGTGGCGGCGATGAGCAGTCGCCGCGCGTCGGTGTCCGGCGGGAGTTCGCCGCGCCGGACGGCCCGGCCGACGATCGCCTCGCACCGGGCGTAACGGTCCTCCCACAGCCGTCGCACTCCCCAGGCGGCCTCCTCCGAGCGGAACGAGGCGGCGAACAGCGCGGCGACGACCGGCGGCTGTGCCGTCAGTGAGTCCTGGCTCTCGCGGTTGAGCGCCGCCAGGTCGCCGAGCAGGGAGCCGGTGTCCGGCGGCCGCCAGTCGTCGTCGCCCGCCGCCTCGAAGACGTCGGCGAGCAGGCCGCCGACGTCCCGCCATCGGCGGTACACGGTCGCGCGGTGCACGCCCGCGCGGGCCGCGACCGACTCGACGGTGAGCGCGTCGAAACCGCGTTCCCCGAGTTCGGCGCGGACCGCTTCGAGCACCTTCGTACGGGTGCGGCTGGTACGGCCACCCGGCCGGCGCCGAGCCTCCACGGGGTCAGGTCGCTGGTCTGGCATCCGCTTAATGTAGCATCTGTCGCATTAGTGGCCCGCCTGAGAGGAATCGAGCGATGAACGTCCCCGCCGACCCGAACGTGGTGCACCCCATGACCGGGCATCCGAGGGTGGTCCTGCTCCGGCCGCTGGTCACCTCGCCGCTGATCGAGGTGGGGGAGTACTCCTACTACGACGACCCGGACGACCCGACCGCGTTCGAGACCCGCAACGTGCTCTACCACTACGGCCCGGAGAAGCTGGTCATCGGCAGGTTCTGCGCGCTGGGCACCGGGGTGCGGTTCATCATGAACGGCGCCAACCACCGCATGGACGGTCCCTCGACCTTCCCGTTCCCCACCATGGGCGGCTCCTGGTCGGAGCACTTCGACCTGCTCACCGGCCTGCCCGGCCGGGGAGACACCGTCGTCGGCAACGACGTCTGGTTCGGGTACGGCGTGACCGTGATGCCGGGCGTGCGCATCGGGCACGGCGCGATCATCGCCTCCGGCGCAGTGGTCACCTCGGATGTGCCCGACTACGGGATCGCCGGCGGCAACCCGGCCCGTCTCATCCGTACCCGCCACAGCGACGAGGACGTCGCCCGGCTGCTCGCGGTGGCCTGGTGGGACTGGCCCCCGGAGCACATCACCGAGCACGTGCGGACCATCATGTCCGGCAGCATCGCCGACCTCGAAGCCGCCGCCCCGAGCTGAGTGAGCCTGCCAGGTCCGGTCAACCCGCCGCTGCCGCTGCATCCACCGATCGGCGAGCATCTGCGGGACCTGCACCGACGGGCTGTGCCGTCGGCGGTTGCGCTGCTGGGCAACGGGTGGCGTCCCGGCCGGAGGGCGGCCGCCGCGCTTCCTGGGCCGGGCAGGACAGCTCATGGTCGGCCGCATCGGGTCCCGTCGTTCGCCGGACAGATCGCGGGTGCCGCAGCCGGGTGTTCGTCACCCATCCGGTACGCGGTGGGCTCCGAAGCCGTTGTGGCTGGCGCTGTGCCGGTCGGGGCAGGAGGGTCTGTATGGGAGCGCGTGACCGGTCGCCGGTGGGTGAGGACCGTCCGGGGGGTTCGCCGCCGGGTTTGGAGGAATCGCTGCAGGCGGTCGGCAAGGGTGATCGCGGGGCGTTCGAACGGGTCTATGAGGTACTGGCGCCGCGGGTGTTCGGGCTGGTTCTGCGGGTGCTGCGGGATCGGGCGCACAGTGAGGAGGTCGCGCAGGAGGTGCTGGTGGAGGTGTGGCGCAGCGCCGCCCGCTTCGAGCCGGACAAGGGGTCGGCGCTGGCGTGGGTACTGACCATCGCGCACCGGCGGGCGATCGACCGGGTGCGTGCGGCGCAGGCGGGCACCGACCGGGAGGAGCGGGCCGCACGGCTGGAGCCGCACCGCTTCTTCGATGAGGTGTCGGAGCTGGTGGTGGGCCGGCTGGAGGGCGAGCGGCTGCGCCGCTGCCTGAACAATCTCACCGAGCTGCAGCGCGAGTCGGTCACCTTCGCCTACTACGGCGGCTACTCCTACCGGGAGGTCGCCGAGCTGGTCAAGGCGCCGTTGGGGACGGTCAAGACACGGATGCGCGATGGGCTGATCCGGCTGCGCGACTGCCTGGGGGTGGACCGATGAAGAGACGAGAGGGCGGGTTCGACCCGCACACCTTGGCGGGTGCGTACGCGCTGGATGCCATCGACGACGAGGGCGAGCGGCGCCGTTTCGAGCGGCATCTGGCCGGGTGCGCCGAGTGCGCTCAGGAGACGGCGACGCTCGGCGAGACGGTCGCGCGCCTTGGCGCGGCGGTGGTGGCCGAGCCGCCGCCCGGTCTGCGGGAGCGGGTGCTGGCCGAGATCGAGCAGGTGCGTCAGTTGCCGCCGACGGTCCCGCCGGCACCCCTTGCGAGGCGGGTGTGGCGGGTCACGTGGCGGCCCTGGCTGGCGGCGGTGAGCGTGACGGCGGCGCTGGCCGTGGTGGCCGGGCTCGGCGTGACGACGGTGCAGGCACGTCAGGAATTGGAGCAGGCCCGGCGCGTGGGGCAGCAGATCGCTGCGGTGCTGAGCGCGGATGACGCCCGGGCGGTCACCGCCCCGGCGGCTGTGTCGTCCGCCGGGAGCGGGCGGGGGCGCGGCATGCTGGTCCTGTCGCGCTCACAGGGCGCGCTGGTGTTCTGGGCGGCAGGGCTGGGCGATCCGCCCGCAGGCCGCGTCTACCAGCTGTGGCAACTCGCCCCGGGACGGATCACCTCAGCCGGCCTGCTCGCCTCCAGCGGCTCCGGTGGCACCGTGCCGGTACTCAGCACCATCAGGGCCGATGCGGAGCAGGTGGGGGTGACGGTAGAACCGGCCGGCGGTTCGCGGCAGCCGTCCAGCACGCCGTTGTTGCTGGTGGACATGCCCGTCGCCTGACCTCCCTGCCGTCGGGGGCAAGTGGCACCCATCCGTTTCGGCGGTGACTCCGAAGTCCTGATGTGACTGCTGAGACACCGGCCTGCAAGGTGGAGGCCCCCGCATCGACCCCCGCATCGACCCCCGTGCCGGCGCCCCGGGTGTCGGCGGCCTTCGGCGTGCTGGCCGCCGCGCTGGCGCTGGGGGGCGCGGAGCTCGCCGCCGCGCTGGTGGGTCGGCCCGAGGCGGGTCCGCTGCTCGCGGTGGGGTCGGTGTTCATCGACCTGAGCCCGGCGTGGCTGAAGGACTTCGCCATCCGCACCTTCGGCGCTGCCGACAAGCTGGTCCTGCTCCTGACGCTGGCCGGGGTGATCGCGGTCGCGGCCGGGGTCATCGGAACGGCCGCGCTCCGGCGACCGCGCCTGGCCATCACCGCCCTGGCAGGGCTCGCGGCGCTCGCCGGGGCCGCAGCGCTGTCACGGCCGGGGGCGCGGCCAGCGGACGTCCTGCCCGCCTCGGTGGGGGCGGTGGGCGGGACGCTCGCCCTGCTGTATACGCGGCGCGGACTCCGTCCCCGGCCTGCCGGTCAGGTCACGCCGGCAGCCCTCGCGCGACCCGGCCAGCCCGTTCCCTCCACTGCGCAACCGGCTCGAATGGCGGGTGCCGAGCGGCGGGTGCTGCTCACCCGTGGTTCCGCCATACTGGGCCTGGCCGTGCTGAGCGGTGGGGCCGGGCGGGCGATCACCTCGGCCCGGCGGTCGTCCGCCGACGGCCGCGCCCTCGTACTCCCTCGCCCCGCCGATCCCGCCGGAGCGCTGCCCGCCTCGGTGAGCCTGAACGTGCCGGGCCTCAGCCCGTTCACCACACCCAATGACGCCTTCTACCGCGTCGACACAGCGCTGATCGTCCCGCGTGTCCCGCACCAGGAGTGGACCCTGCGCGTGCACGGCCTGGTCGACCGCCCGGTCGAGCTGTCCTTCGCCGACTTGTTGGCCCGGCCGCTGAGCGAGCGCGACATCACCCTGACGTGCGTGTCCAACGAGGTCGGCGGGCCCTACGCCGGTCACGCCCGCTGGCTCGGCGTGGATCTGGCGGCTCTGCTGCGCGAGGCCGGCATCCGACCCGGAGCGGATCAGATCCTGTCGTGCTCGGCCGACGGCTGGACCGCCTCCACAGCCCTGGAATCGGTGCTGGACGGCCGCGACGCACTGCTGGCCATCGCGATGAACGGCGCTGCGCTGCCGCCGGCGCACGGCTTTCCCGCGCGGATGATCGTGCCCGGCCTGTACGGCTACGTCTCGGCCACCAAATGGGTCATCGACCTCAAACTCACCCGCTTCGCCGACGAGCGCGCCTACTGGACCCGGCGCGGCTGGGCCGAACGCGCCCCCATCAAGACCGCCTCCCGCATCGAGGTGCCCAAACCCTTTGCCGAGGTCCCCGCCGGCCCGGTCACCGTGGCCGGGACCGCATGGGCGCAACACCGTGGCATCGCCGCCGTGGAGGTCCGCGTCGACGACGGCGCCTGGCGGCAGGCCGACCTGGCCGCCTCCGCCGGGCCCGACACCTGGCGGCAATGGCAGACGACTTGGCAGGCCGCCCCCGGACAGCACCGTCTTGAGGTCCGCGCCACGGACGCCACCGGTCACACCCAGCCCGCCGAGCGGCTGCCGCCGATCCCGGACGGCGCCACCGGCTGGCACTCGGTCCTGGTGACCGTCACCTGAACTCCCCTCAGCACGTCAATCCGTACGACAACACAGGAGATGTCATGAACATCCGTCATGTCGCCGCCGGGCTGCCCATCGTGGCCGCGACCCTCTCGATGACCGGAATCGGCTCCGGCGCGCTCGCCTCCACCCACCACGCCGGCACCGCCGCAAGGGCTGTGACCGCGCCGATCGCGGCCCCGCGTCCCTTCGGCCCGGCCTGCTCGACCGTGCCCGCCACGGGCAAGGGCAGCTTCACCGGCATGGCCGCCGATCCGGTCGCCACCGCCGCCTCCAACAACCCGGTCCTGTCCACCCTCGTCACCGCCGTGAAGAAGGCGGGCCTGGTCGACACGCTCAACGGGGCCGACGGCATCACCGTCTTCGCGCCCACCAACCAGGCCTTCGCCAAGATCGACAAGAAGACCCTGGCCAAGGTCCTGGCCGACAAGAAGACGCTGACCAGCATCCTCACCCACCACGTCGTCGCGGGCCGTAAGACCCCCGCCGACCTGCGGCGCGGCAGATTCACCACTTTGCAGGGCGGCAAGGTCGCCACTCGCGGCTCCGGTACCACCTACAAGATCAACAACGCCCGAGTGGTCTGCGGGGACGTGACCACCCGCAACGCCACCGTCTACATGATCGACACCGTGCTCATGCCCGCCATGTAGCCGAGCGGCGGGCCCACCGCCGGGCGGGCCCGCTCGCCCCGACCGAGCAGACCGCACAGCACACGAGCGAAAGCGGGAACCGCTGATGCCCGCGATTCACCTGCCCGCAAACAGACAAGGAACCTCTCCGATGATGATCACGAACAAGCGTCTTGCCGCTGCTCTACCCCTGCTGGCCTTGGCCCTGTCCCTGACCGCCTGCGCTGGCGACAGCGGCGGCACCAGCGCCGCCACGGGCGCGGCCCCCGCCAGCACAGCGCCGATGGCGACCGGCTCCGCCTCCGAGCCCGCCACCGAGCCCGCCTCCGACGCGCCGTTCGGCGCGGGCTGCTCCGCGGTTCCCGCCGACGGCGAAGGCAGCTTCACCGGCATGGCCGACGACCCGGTCGCCACCGCCGCCTCCAACAACCCGGTCCTGTCCACCCTCGTCACCGCCGTGAAGAAGGCCGGCCTGGCCGACACCCTCAACTCCGCCGACGGCATCACCGTCTTCGCGCCCACCAACCAGGCCTTCGCCAAGATCGACAAGAAGATGCTGGACAAGGTGCTGGCCGACAAGAAGACGCTGACCGACATCCTCACCCACCACGTCGTCGCGGGCCGCAAGACCCCCGCCGACCTGGAAAGCGGCTCCTTCACCACCCTGCAGGGCGGCAAGGTCACCACCACCGGCTCCGGCCAGGACTACACGGTCGGCGAGGCCGGCATCGTGTGCGGCAACGTGCCGACCCGCAACGCCACCGTCTACATCATCGACACCGTGCTCATGCCCGAGAAGTGACCCCCGTGGCCGGGCACTCGTCGTACCCCTTGCGGCGAGCCCTGCCACCCTGCCGAAGGAGCATCTTGTGACCACCGCGCACCTCCTGCCCGGAGTGGTCACGGTCGCCCTCGGACCCGTCCTGGGACGACGCACCAGCACCCCATGACCTCACCGGCGTTGGATGTGCTGGATCTGCTCATCTCCACGAATCTGCCGGCGCGGGCGCAGCGGGCGGGCAAGGCCGAGCAGTTGCGGTGGTCGTAGACGCTGCCCGGCAGTTCGTTGAGTTCGCCGGGCGGGTCGGTGTGTCCATGGCCGGCTGTCACCCGGGGTGGGGGCTCTCTCGACCGGTTGCGTAATCGGGCTGAGCCGGTGAGACCAGGCTGGCATAGGGCATGGCCAGGTCCTTTGATGGCCGGGACAGGTGCACAGTGGTGTGGTAGCTGCCCGTGCTCTCCTTTCCCGTGGGGTCGGCGCCTGCGGCCTTGACCGCGGCGACGGCGTAGCGCTGTTCGCCCGGGCCGGTGAAGCGGCGTTGCACCGCGGTGTGTTCGGGGTCTGTCTCGGTGACCAGGCCGTGCTCGGCGAGGGCGTCGGCGATCGGCTGGTAGGAGCCGGTGCGCAGGACGAACGCGGCCACCCACACCGGCCGGTCGGCGGCGCGCAACACCTGGTGGAAGGTCCGGGCGGTCAGGAAACTCACGCCGCCGGTGACGGTGATCAGGCTGACGGGGCCGACAGCGCGAAGCAGGGCCGCGGATGCGGGGCCGGTCTCCAGGTTCTCGGCGAAACCGGCGTCGAGCAGGCCGACGGCCAGCGCGTAGTCGATCGCGGCGGCGGCGATGTCCAGCCCGACCACCGGCACGGCGTCCTCGCGGCGATGCGCGCGGTAGAAGTCCTGGTCCCGTTTGATCAGTTCGCTGGTCGTCAGGCCGAGGATCTGCGGTGAGGTGTAGCGGGTGTAGAGGTCGTCGAGGGTCAGGTGGTGGTTGAGCAGCGCGGCGTTGACGCCGTAGGAGCAGCACAGGTCCGCCACCGTGACCGGGCCCGACCGCGTTCGCGCCGCCACCAGCCGACGGAAGAGCGGCTGTGCGTGGCGGGGGGTCTGGTAGCCGAACCGGCTGAGACTCCCGAAGAAGGCCCGCGGGTCGGGATGGTCGTAGACCTCGTCGAACGACGTTCTGCGTCCCCCGGTCTGCGCCATGACAACATCATCACCCTACGTGGACGATCCATGTCAACCGGTCAACGGCTGGGATCCCGGATCGCCTCTGGTACCCCGCAGCCTGACGCGCTCCCCATCGCGTCGCGCGAGCCGGCGAAACCATGACGCCCGGCGGGTCGCTTCCTGCCCGGGCCTCCAGGCGAGCCGGCGACGCGCCGCTCCAGCAATGCCCGGGCGGCCTCGGCGACGCGGTCCCACGAGCCGCGCCAGGCCACCTCGGGGGACAGCCGCCCCTCGGCCGCGAACTCCAGCAAGGTGGCGAGGTCCGGCCCGACCTCCCGGACGTCCCCGAACGAGCTGATCGTCTTGGCCGGGCCGATGGAGAACAGGGAGTACGGATCGAGCACGGCGCGCTCGCCGGATGCCCAGCCGATGCTCCGCGAACAAGTACGACGACCCCAGCTACCGGCTCTGGCACCGTCACCTCAGTACCCTGTTCGCCGACGGAGACCCTGGCCGCGATGCGGGGTTCCTCGCCCACGCCGTGCTCGCCGTCTTCGACGGCGATCTGATCCGCCACACGACGCCGCCCGACGACCCGCGCCGGTTCACGCGCTCGGTGCAGCGGATGGCCGTGGCGTTGCTCGGCGGCTGACCCCCGCCGCGCTCCGCGCCGGGAGGGGGCGCGGGTGCGGCGAGGGTGGTCGGGTTCTCAGCCGAAGTTGACGTCTGAGCAGGTGTAGAAGGCCTCGTTGCTGCCGACGACGCGCTGCCAGATCGAGTACAGGATGTGGCGTCCCGAGCGCTGCGGCAGGTTGATCGTCCAGTTCGTGAACGTCGTCGGGTTCTGGCCGTTGAACGTGCGGAGGTGGACGAGGTCCGACCACTTCAGCGGCATGGTCGGGTTCCAGCCGTCGCGGGTGATGTAGAACTCGAAGTTGCTGTTCGAGTGCGGGGCGGAGGCGTGGTAGGTGAGGGTGAAGCTACCCGGCCGCACCGACGTGGCGGGCCAGTCGGCGCGTTGCAGGTCGAGCCCCCTGTACTTGTCGCGACCCGCGCTGCACAGCTTCCCGTCGGGGACGATCTGGCGGTGGCGGCCGCCCGCCTCCAGCAGCGAGACTTCGTTCCAGTCGTAGAACGCCTGGGTCCCGGCGGCGGCGACGGCGGCCTTGCACGCCTCCGACTTGGGGTTCTCCGGGTTCTCGTTCTTGCACACGTAGACGCGGCTGGGCGGGTTGGACATCGTGCCGTGCGCGTTCGCGGCGCCGGCGGGCAGGAGGACGAGCGCGGCCGTCCCTACGGTGAGCGCGGCAACGGTTTTCTTGTTCACAGCTTCTCCTGGGGGGTGAAGAACAGGAAACCTTACTAATAATTAACCGCACACAATCCCCGCGCCTATAGCCGTAACAGCAGTTTTCCGTGCACCCCGAAGACAGTCCCGGCATCCAGCGAGTCTTGGAGGCCGGTTTCCGCCGGGCTCGGCTACGGCCGGTCGGCCTTCCCGTCCAGCCACAAGGTGTCGGAGTCGTCGCGGTGGGTTCCGGTGGTCCCGACGTGCTTGGCGTCGATTTTCGGCCCCTTCTTGATCACGTGGACCAGGGCCATCGCGTGCCCGCGCCCCAGCTCGTAGTCCTGCTTCAGCCAGTCAATGATCACCCCCGCCTTGGTGGACGGCGCGTCGAAGCCGCGCTCCTTCGCCAGCGCGATGAACTCCCGGGGAGTCAGTCCGGTTTTGTCCTCAATAGTGTCTAGATACGCCTGAAAGGACATCCGAATCCCTTTCGTGAAGATATGGTGGCCCAAGAGTATCCGTGTGCCGCCCGGAACACGGCCGGGCGCGCGTCTGTTCCCGCCCGGTCACGAGGGCTGGCCGTCCAGGCCCAGCAGCCGCGAGAGCCTGCCACCGGGGTCGGCCGTGAGCTCGGCGAAGGTCCCCTGCTCGGCGACCCGCCCCGCGTCGAGGACGACCACGTGGTCCGCGCGCCGGACGGTGGACAGCCGATGGGCGACGATCAGGGTGGCGCGGTCCGAGGCCGCCGCCGCCAGTGTCTCGGCCAGCCGGGCCTCGTTGTCGGGGTCGAGATTGGCCACCGCCTCGTCGAGCACCAGCACCGGCGCGTCGACCGCCAGCGCCCGGGCGATGGCGACCCTGGCCCGCTGCCCGCCGGACAGGGTGACGCCGCGCTCGCCGACCGGCGTGCCGGGGTCGATCGCGAGCCGCGCGGCGGCCAGCGCCGCGGCCGCGTCGGCGTGCGGGGCGCCGAGCCGGACGTTGTCCTCGACGCTGCCCGCGAACAGGTGCACGTCCTGGGGGACCACCGTGACCCGCGCCGGTACGTCGGCGACCCGGTCCAGCGGCACGCCGCCGAGCAGGATGCGGCCCCGGTCCGGATCCCAGTGCCGCAGCAGCAGGGACACGCAGGTGGACTTGCCCGCCCCCGAGGCGCCGACGAGCGCCACGGTCTGGCCGTGGCGGACGGTGAACGACACCCCGCGCAGCACCTCCGGGCCGTCTGGGACGTACCGGAAACGAACGTCGTCGAAGACGACGGCGGGGGCGTCCGACGGGGAGGCCGGATCGGCCGGTTCGCGCACGTTCGGGGGCGCCGTGACGAGCGTGTGCACGCGGTGCGCGGCGGCGCGCAGCGTGCCGTACTCCCTCAGCAGCAGCGCCACCTGGGTGGCCGGGCCGAGCGAACCGGCCGCGAGCACCATCGCCAGCGGTCCGTGGGCCACGGAGAGCCCGCCCGAGCGAACCAGGAGCGCCACGACGAGCAGCGTCCCCACGGCGGCCACGGCGACGAGCAGGTCGGTCAGCGCCGCCTCCAGCCCACCGCGCGCCGCGCTCCCGGCCTGGACGCGGGCCAGGTCGCGGGTCCGCGCGGCCAGCGCCCGCCTGCGGCGGCCGAGCGCCCGGAAGGCGGTGAGCTCCCGCATCCCCTGGACGGTGTCCACGACGTCGGCGGTCAGCCGCGCGGAGGCGGCGCGCAGTTCGTCGCCCTGCCGGCGCGACAGTCCGCGCAGCCACAGCGGCAGCATCAGCACCGCCAGCGCGACCGGCAGGGACACCACCAGCAGCCACGGATTCAGGACGGCCGCGACCACGGTGCCCGCGCCGAGGACCGCCGCGGCGGTCAGCACCTGGGCGAGGGTGTGCGCGAACAGCCACTCCAGGGTCTCCACGTCCGACAGCACCGTGGCCGACAGGTCGCCGCTGCGCCGCCCGAGCAGCCGGGCCGGGGCGATCCTGGCGATGGCGTCGTAGATCCGGCCGCGCAGCCCGGCGAGCACCAGGTAGGCGAGGTCGTGCGCGACGTACGTCTCCCACCAGGTGGCCAGCGTGACCACGACCACCAGAGCGCCCAGCACGGCGGCGAACGGCCCGCCCGGCACCTGCTCGCCCGCGATGACCCGCCCCAGCAGCAGCGCGGCGGTCGCGGCGGCGGACAGCGCGGCGACCTGGCCGATCAGGTTGGCGGCGAGGGTGGCGGCGAAAGCGCGCCGATGCCCGGCGACGGCTCCGGCGAGCCAGCGCATCGGCGCGCTCACGCGCTCACCTCATCGGCGGCGCGCAGCCGCCGATAGTAGTCGGCGCCGTTCTCCGCCACCGTCCCCTCCTCCAGGACGACGATCCGGTCGGCGTCCCGTACCGACGACAGCCGGTGGGCGATCAGCAGGCACGTACGGCCCCGCCGCAGCCCGGCCAGCGCCTCCTCGCCCTGGACGTCCACATGGGAGGTGGCCTCGTCGAGCAGCAGGACGGGCGCGTCGGCGAGCAGCGCGCGGGCGACGGCCAGCCGCTGGCGCTGCCCGCCCGACAGGGTGGCGCCCCGCTCACCGAGCACGGTGTCGTACCCCTGGGGGAGTGCGGAGACGAAGCCGTGCGCTCCGGCGGCCCGGGCGGCGGCGGCGAGGTCCTCGTCGGAGGCTTCGGACCGGGCCAGCCGCAGGTTGTCGGCGACGCTGCCGTGGAACAGGTAGGTGTCCTGGGCGACGACGGCGATCCCCGCGCGCAGCGCGTCGAGGCTCAGCTCACGCAGATCCACCCCGTCGATCCTGACCGCTCCCCGATCGGGATCGACGTGGCGTTGCAGCAGCGCGGCCAGCGTGCTCTTGCCCGCGCCGGACGGGCCGATCAGCGCGACGGTCTGGCCGCGCCCGACCGTGAAGGACACCCCGTGGACGGCGGGCCGCCGCGCTCCCGGATAGGTGAAGGCGACGTCGTCGAAGACGATCTCCGGCGCGGCTCCGACGCGCGTTCCCGTACCGGTGTCGCGCACCGGCGGCCGGGCGGACAGCAGGTCCCGCAGGCCGTCCACGGCGGTGATGCCGAGGTAGCCCGCGTGCCAGTGCTCGGACAACTCGCGCACCGGGCGGAAGCACTCGACCGTGACCAGCAGGATCGCGAAGACGCCCCAGGCGTCCCCTGGCCGGGCCGCGGCCAGCACCGCGCCGGCGGTGCCCGCCTGGATGAGGAAGGTGCTCACGCCCTTCTCCACCAGGGAGACCCTGAGCTGGCGCATCGTGGTGACGTACAGGAGGTGGGCGCGCTCGGCGAGCCGGTCGCCCAGCCTGCGGACGGCGCCGAACGCGCGCAGCGTTGCCATGCCCTGCGTGGCCTCCAGGTAGTCGGCGGCCAGGTCCGCGAAGGCCGTCCAGCGGGATCTTCCCCTGCGCAGGAGCGTGGCGTCCCAGAACCGGGGGATCACCAGCACCCCCGCCACCGCCGCCGCGAGCACGGCGGCGGCGCCCGCATGGACCGTGAACAGCCAGCCGACCAGCGCCACCGGCACGCAGCACGTGACGGCGAGCTGCGGCAGGTAGCGACTGAAGTAGGCCTCCAGGCCCTCCACGCCGTCGACCAGGGTGGTCTGCAGGCGGCCGGTACGGGTGCCGGTGAGGTAGGCGGGGCCGAGCCGCCCGAGCCGCTCCACCAGGCGGTCGCGGAGTCTGGCCTTGACGAGCGCTCCCGCCCAGGCGGTGACGCACGCGCGGGCCCACAGCAGCGCGGCCCGTACGGCGATCACCGCGAGGGCCCAGGCGAGCAGCGGCACGGTGTCGCCGTGGCGGCCTTCGGCCAGTGCGGCCAGTGCGGCGGTCAGCAGCAGCGCCTGCCCGACGTAGGCGGCCGAGACCGCGAGGCCCAGCGCCGCGCAGGCGGCCATCGGGCCCTTCACACTGCCGGAGAGCTGGAGCAGCCGTGGGTGAACGATCATTCGTGTCCTTGCGGGGGTGGAGACGGCTGCGCCGTGTGCCGGAAATTTCGGGTTTGCTCTTGGCGTCCAGCCAGCGTAGATGGTAATGATTTTCATGTCCATGCTTGGGAATGATTTTCATACCGGAGGATTTCGATGCGCCGCAGTGCGCTTTTCGCGATAACGGGGCTCGTACTCGCCGGATGCGGGCAGGCCGCCACTCCGGCGGCGGAGTCGAAGCCGCGCCCGCAGACGGCCGTCACCACAGCGCCCACAGCGCCTGCCGTGCCCACGGCGCTCACCGTCACCGATCCGGCGGGCAAGAAGCTCACCCTGACGAAGGCGCCCGAGCGGATCGTCTGCCTGACCGGCCTGTGCGACGACATCCTGGTCGAACTCGGACTGACGCCCGCCGCCACCACCACGCCCGAACTGCTGTCCCGACCCGACTACCTGGGCGCGGAGGGGACGAAGGTGCCGGTGGTCCCGGGTAGCTTCGGCGGCGAGGACGTGGCCAGGATCGCCCAGGCCCGGCCCGACCTCGTCATCGGCCTGGCCGGGGTTCACGACCAGCTCAGGGCGGCGGTCGAGAAGTTCGCCCCGCTGTGGGTCGTACAGGTGAAGACGTACGAGGACTCCATCACCTACCTGCGCGCCGTGGCGGCGCTCACCGGGCGCGGCGCCCAGCAGTCGGCGGCGGAGACCCGATTCCTCGGCAAGATCGCCGCAGGCCGGGCCCAGGCCCAGGCCAAGGGACTGGCGGGCCGGCCCGTCCTCGCCATGTACGGCGGCGGCACCGTCGGCGTCAACACCACCGACGACGTGCTGGGCGACTTCCTGTCGCGGTTCTTCGGCTACCCGTGGCCGAGCAAGGGCGGCGGGTTCGAGACCGCGCAGGCGTACAGCATCGAGGAGATCCTCACCAGGGCACCACAGGCGATCTTCATCCAGTCGTTCGTCTCGAAGGACGCCGAACCGGTCAGCGAGACCTACCGCGACCACCCCGTGTGGAAGCGGATCCCCGCTGTCGCCTCGGGCAGGGTGTTCGAGGTACGGCCCGAGCTGTGGGCCTCCGGACGCGGCACCAGGGCCTTCGGCCTCATCCTCGACGAGGCCCTCGCCAAGGCCGCCGGGTGACCCTCGCACCCACCCGGCTCCCCGTCCTGACGCTCACCCTCGCCCTGCTCGGGCTGGTGGCCGCCGGGCTGAGCCTGGGCACCCCGTTCGTCGCGCCGCACCGGCTGCCCGCCGTGTTCGGCGACCCCGCGTCGCTGGAGTACGTCGTGCTCTGGGAACTCCGGGTGCCGAGAACGCTGATCGCGTTGCTCGGCGGGGCCGCCGTCGGCGTCGCCGGGCTGCTGCTCCAGGAGTCCCTGCGCAACCCGCTGGCCGTACCCGAACTGATCGGCGTGTCCTCGGGGGCCGCGCTGGCCGTGGCCGCCTGCGTGGTGTGGGGACTGCCGGTGCCGAGCGGGCTGCACCCGCTGGTCGGCCTCGGCGGCGCCGCGCTCGGCGGCGCGCTCACCCTGGCCGCCGCCCGCACCGGGCGCGGCGCCCAGAGCGTCCTGCTGATCGGCGTCGCGGTGTCCACGGCGATCCAGGCGCTGCTGTTCGCGGTCATGTCCGCCGCCGACCGGCTCCAGTACGACCTGCTCTTCCGCTACCTGGTCGGCAGCCTGAGCGGCGTGCTCTGGGAGCAGGTCGGCCAGACGCTGCCCTGGTTCGCCCTCGCCCTGCCGTTCGTGCTGCTGTGCGTTCCGGCGCTGGGCCTGCTCCGGCTCGGGGACGAGGCCGCCGCCGCCCTCGGCGGCCGGGTCGCCTCGGCCCGGCTGGGCGTCCTGGCCGTCGCCGCGCTGCTCATCGGCAGCGTCGCCGGGCCCTGCGGCCCGATCGCCTGGGTGGGGTTCGTCGCGCCGCTGCTGGCCAGAAGGCTGCGGCCGCGCGGGGACGCGCGGACCTGGCTGCCGTGGACGGCGGTGCTCGGCGCGGCCGTCACGGCGGCGGGCGGCCTGGGCGCCCNNNNCCCGTCACGGCGGCGGCCGACCTGGCCGCCCGGCTGGCGCTCGCCCCGGTCGAGACCCCGCTCGGCGCCTGGACCGCCCTGGTCGCCGTGCTCGTCGGCGCCGTACTGCTGCGGGAGCGGCACACATGAGGAACCTGCTGGTCTGCCTGGCGCCCGCCGTGGCCACGGGCGTTCACCTCCTGTCGCATCAGGGCCCGGTCGCGGACGCCGCCCTCAGCGGGCGCATCCTGTGGGAACTCGGCCTGCCCCGGCTGCTCACCGCGCTGCTCGCCGGTGCGGCGCTCGGAGTGGCCGGCTTCGTGCTGCAGTCCGCGCTGCGCAACCCGCTGGCGGCGCCCGAGTTCACCGGGGTCAACCCCGGCGCGGTCCTCGGCATCCTCGGCGGCATGACCCTCGGGATCGTCCCTGCGGACTCCGTCCTCGGAGCCCTGCTCGCCGCGCTCGTCGGCGGCGCCCTGGGCGGCGGCCTCGGCTGGGTGCTCGCCGCGCGCCGGGGGCCGGGACAGGTGATCGTCGCCGGACTGCTCGGCTCCGCCGTACTGGCGGGGCTGACCACACTGTTGCTCGCCTACCAGCCCAGCCGGTTCGGCAACGCGATGCGCTGGCTGGTCGGGTCCGTGGAGGGCCGGGTCTGGGACCATCTGGCCTTCACCTCCTGGTGGATCCTCGGCTGGATCGTCCTGGTCTGGCTGGGGTCGGCCGCGCTCGGCGTCCTGGCCGGAGGCGACGAGCACGCGGCCGCGCTCGGGCTGCCGCCGCGCGCAGCCCGGGTGACGGCACTGGTCGCGGCGGTCGCCCTGGCCGCCGGGTCGGCCAGCCTCGCGGGCGCGCTCGCGTTCGTCGGCCTGATGGTGCCGCACGTGGCGCGCTGGGCGGCACGGGGACGGCCGCGCGCCGGCGTACCGGCCGCCGCACTGCTGGGCGCCGCCGCGCTGACCGGCGCCGACGCCGTCGCGCAGTTCCTGACCCGGATCGTGTCCGGAGGCGACCTCGCCCACCGTCTCGGGCTGCCGACCGGAGTGGTGACCGCGCTGGTGGGCGCCGCCGTACTGATCGCGGTGGCCAGGAAGGAGATAGAAGCATGAGCATCGAGGTACGCGACCTCACCTTTTCCTACGGCGGTGACCGGATTCTCTCCGGAGTGGACCTCACGGTCGGTTCCGGCGACTTCGTCGCGCTCGTCGGCATGAACGGCTCCGGCAAGTCCACCCTGCTCAAACTCATGGCCGGACTGCTGGCGCCCGCCTCGGGCACGGTGCTCCTGGACGGCAGGCCGCTGACGGAGCTGCCTCGGCGCGCGGTCGCGCGGCGTGTGGCCGTCCTCCATCAGAGCCTGCCGCCGGTGCCGGGGCTGACCGTCAGGCAACTCGTGCTCCAGGGCCGCTACCCGAGCCGGGGGCCGCTCGGCATGCTGTGGGCCCCCGACCGCGACCGCCGTACGGAGGAGGCACTCGAACTGACCGGCGCCACCCACCTGGCCGACCGGCTGCTGGACACGCTGTCGGGAGGCGAACGGCAGCGCACCCGGCTCGCGCTGGCCGTCGCCCAGCGGACCGGGATCCTGCTGCTCGACGAGCCGACCGCGCATCTGGACGTCCGGCACCAGCTGGAGGTCCTCACACTGGTGCGGGAGCTGCGGGCGGCCAAGGGGCTGACGGTCGTGGCGGTCCTGCACGAACTCGACCACGCGGCCCGCTTCGCCGAACGGATCGTGGCCCTGCACGAGGGGACGGTGCACGCCGACGGCCCGCCGGCGCGCGTGGTGACACCCGAACTGCTCACGCGGGTGTTCGCGGTGAGCGGGCGGGTGGTGACCGACGAGGTGCACGGCACGCCCCGCTGCCTGATCGATCACGCGGTGGGGGAGAAGCAGAACCTACGTATGTGACCCGGGAGGGTTCAGGTGACCCCGCCGTCGCGAGTGGGGGCGGCATCGAGGATGGTGCCCCCACTCGGTCCGTGGTCAGAGGCAGATGGTGACGCCCCACCGGTTCGTTTCAACAGGCGGGAACAGGGACGGCGTGGTCGGCCAGATCCCGACGTATCCCGGCGGGACGGACTGGCACCTGGCGACGTAGGTGAAGGAGCCGTCGAAGGCGATGGCGTGGCTGTTCGGGGTGACGCGCGCGGTGGTGTTTCCGCAGTTGCGGTAGTAGACGGTGATCGTGGTGCCGTTGCCGCCCGGCTGCTCGACCGTGGTCCAGCAGTTCACGGCCGCCGACGGGGCCTGCTGCCCGCTCACGATGCTCTCAGCCTGCTGCGGCGACGACGGTGGCGCCGCGGCGGAGGCGCTGCCCATGGGGGCGAGGAGACCGAGGCCGGCGAGGGAGAGCCCGGCCAGGACCATGCTGGTGCGCGATCGGCGTGCCATGAAGCGACCTCCTGGGTCGACGGGGGATGGGACGCGTGGCGTCGGCGAGTTGCCGCTGGCGTCCAGCGCTGCACTATAGTTGTGCGCGCACTTAAGGGACATAATCACGCTGGCGCACGAGTGTCAACCATTGTGAAGTTGTCTTGATTGTGATTCACAATAGTCGAGCAAGGATGAGTGAATGGCGTCGCCACCGGACGGCCGTAAGAGCTTCGCCGACAAGCTGAACCTTCTCTTCGAGACGGTCCGGCCACGGGAGGCGCACAGGGAGTACACCAACAGCGAGGTCGCGGCCGCGACGGACGTCTCGGCCAGCTACATCGGCTACCTCCGCAAGGGCGTCCGGGACAACCCGTCGGTGGAGACGATCCAAGCCCTGGCGCGCTTCTTCGAGGTGCGTCCGAGCTACTTCGTCGACGAGGAGGCCGACGAGGAGCACGCCGCCGCCGTCGAGGCGCGGCTGAGGCTGGTCCAGGCCCTGAACGACCCGGGGATCAAACGCCTGGCCATGCGCGCCATGGAGGCCGAGCTGTCCCCTGCCGCCATCGACGCGATCACCGCCATGATCGATCAGGTGCGCCAATTGGAGGAGTCGATCGCGCCGAAGCCGCCCCGCAAGCGTGATCCGGGCCAGGCTTGACCGTTCGCGATCTCCGGTCGAGACTGAGGCCGTGGCGTCGGGGGAGCTCGTGTTCGCTGTTCGAGGGCGTCGGCAGATCGGCGCGTTGTGCCGGCAGTCCGAGGCGCTGCTCGACTCACTGGGGTTGCCGAGAACGTTCACGATCTCCGAGCTGTGCCGACGGGTCGAGGAACGCCGTGACCGCTCGATCCACCTCATTGCCAGAGAGCTCCCGGTACGCGCCCCACACGGGCTCTGGGTCGCCGGCCAGCACGCCGACTACGTCTTCTTCGACAACTCCATCGGGCCGGTCCGGCAGTACCAGATCATCGCCCACGAGCTCGGCCACATGCTGTTCGACGACGACACGGCCGCCTCGGACGCGCGCGAACTCCTGGCGATGCTGAGCCCGGAACTGGACCACTCGACGGTACGGAAGATCCAGCAGCGCAACAGCTACGCGGAGCCGGCCGAACTGCGGGCGGAGCTGTTCGGCACCGTGGCGGTGCAGCGCACGCAGACCTGGTCGGCGCTGTCGTGGAGTCGACCGGCCGCCCCCGAGCAGCTCGCCCGGCTGATCGAGACGCTGGAAGGCGGCGCACCCCGGCCGTGACGCCGATCCAGGTGGCCCAGCTCGGCGTGGCGGCCACCTGCTGGGTCATGACCGCGATCAAGATCGGGCACCTGGTTCGCCGGCCGCTCAACCTGCCCCTGAGGTTCATGTGCCTCACCCAGTCGGCGATCACGCTGGCGTTGACCGTCCAGCCGATCGCCCCCCAACTCGACCGGGCACTGGGAATCCTCGGCCTGAGCCGGGCCCTGGGGAACTGCCTCACGCTGCTCGCGGTCGCGGCGGGACACGCTCTGTTCATCCTGCTCACCGCACAGGACGAGCCCGCGCTCCGGCAGGTCCGCCGCGGCCTGGCGCTGTCGGCGGCCTCCGTCGCCGCCATCGCGGCCCTGTTCCCGCTGGCACCGGCGCCGTACGACCTCGCCGATCCCCACGTACGCAGCCTCGCCTACTACAACGCCACCGCCACACCTGCGGAGGCCCCGCACACCGTGCTCTATCTGGTCTGCCTCGGCTGGTGGGTGGCGCACCTCGCGGTCGTCGTCACCCGCTACGCCCGCATCGTCTCCCGCCCGCTCCCGGCCGTCGGCACCCGGCTGATCGCGGTGGGTGTGCTCATCGGCCTGGCCTACGTCGCGACCAAACTGGCGGCGATGGTCGCCGCCAGCGTGGGAGCGTCCACGGTCGTGCTCGACCGGGTCGTTCTCGTTCAGTATGTCGTCGCGATCTTGGCGGTGCTCATCGGCGGCACCGTTCCGGCCTGGGGTCCGAAGGTCGGTCTGGACCGGCTGCTCGACAGCCTCCTCGCACGCCGTGACTGCCGGCGCCTCGGACCGCTGTGGCAGCTCCTGCACGACGCGGTGCCGCAGATCGCACTGCGGCCCCGCCCGGTCGAACCCAGGTTGCGGCGCGTCCGGCTGACCATCGAGATCCTGGACGGCTACGTCCTGCTCAGCCCGTGGATGTCCGCGCGCACCGAGCGGGAGGTCCGTCGGCGCGCCGAACACCATGCCTCGGGGAGGTCCGACCCGGAGGCCGCCATCGCCGCTGAGATGCTCGCGCTCGCCATCTCCCGCAAACGCGCGGGTCGGCCCCCGGCGGGCGACCCCGCGGCGATCCGGAGTTTCCTCGAACCGGGAGCCGAAGAGGACCCCGCGAACGCCGCGGCGCAGGTCCAGCGGCTGGCCAGGATCGCGCATGCGATGCGCCGGCACTCCGGCACGGCCTCCCGCTCCCGAGCATGTCCCCGGCCGCCAGGTGAATCGTGATCGGCTTCCCTGTGCGCTGCGGCGACGTCGGCGTGCCCGTCGGAAGCGGTCCGTGCTCCTGCTGTGGTCGCTCAGCGAGGGCCGTCGACCGGCGAGCGCGGCATCGGCCCTCACCGTCCGTTCAACCGGCTGAACCACGCTCTGGTACGGCGGAGCAGGTCGATTCGGTGGTTTCGCTCGGCGATGATGTGGCCCTCGCGCGGATACACGACGAACTCATGCTCGACCTCGAACCTGCGGAGCGCCCGATGGAGGAATTGCGCCTGACTGAGCGGGACGTTGGTGTCCTCCGCGCCGTGGACGATCAAGACCGGAGTGCGGATGGCGGAGGCATAGGAGATCGGGCTGCGCTCGTCATGGGGGTGGGGGCCCACGCCCTCCCACCCGGTGCTCCCGCCGAGTGCCGACTCGAACGCGCCGAGTTCCCCGGTCGCGGCGAGCATGCCCCAGTCGCTGATTCCCGCGATCACCAGTGCTCTTTTGAAGCGGTCGGTATGTCCGACCGCCCAGGCGGCCAGGTATCCGCCGTGGCTCCAGCCCGCGATGCCCAGCCGCAGGGGATCGGCCACCCCCTGCTCGACCAGCAGATCGATACCGGTCAGCACGTCGTGCCACTCCTGACCGCCGATGATGCCGTTCGTCGCGAAGGCGTGCCCGTGGCCCATGCCCCGCCGTGGATTGGGCAGGAACACGGCGTGGCCGTCGGCTGCAAGCCACTGGGCCGGCTCATGAGCCTGCAAGAGCAGTTGATCGGCCCAGCGCGCGTATGGCCCGCTGTGCACGATCGTGACCAGCGAGAACGGACCGTCCTGCCGGGACCTGCCGGGTGGCAGGATCAGGAGGGCGTCCAGCTCCAGCCCGTCTTGCGCGCGGTAGGAAAGACGCTCATGGGCGCCCCACTCGATGGCCCGCAGCTCGGGCGCGGTGTCGCCGCGCCGTACCAGGGGGCCGTGGACGGGACCTGCGAAGACCGACAGTGGTTCGTGCGCGTGGCTTCTGGCCATCGCGACCGTCGCGCCGTCCGCGCCGGCGGTCAGCCAGAGCGCCAGCCCCTTCAAGGGCAGGATTTCGGAGAACTTCCGCGTGGCCGGGTCGAGGCGGTAGATCGCGGAGTCCAGCCCGTCGGCGACGAGCGCCAGCCCGCCTGGAGCCAGGCTGAGCGGGCAGACCGGCAGACCTTCGGTGAGATTGCGATGCTCGCCGTCCGACAGCGCGACGTCCATCACCGCGTTCCCGCCCGCGAGGCCAGGCGGTGTCCTGGCGACATAGGCGACATGCCACCCGTCTGGTCCCTCCCACCAGGCGAGCGAGCGCGCCGACACCGCCGCCGCGCCCAGCTCCCGCACTTCGCCGGTGGCCGTGTCGAACAGGTGCAGCCGTGGTCTCAGCTCGCCCGGATCGGGGACGGCGGACTCCTGCGTGAGTATGGCGAGCATCCCGCCCCCGGGCCGCTCGGCCAACTCGGCCACATGCCGCCCCTGGAATACGTCTGGGGTCTTGACCGCCCCGGTGCGCAGGTCGAGCAGCCGGAGCCGGTCGAGCCTCGCGGCTTCGCCCCAGACCCACGGGTCGTTCCCGCTGGGGTCCGGCGAGAGGACGGCCACGGTGTCAGGGTCGGCGAGCGGTAGGCAGGTGCTCACCTCGCCCTTCCACGACCTGCCCGCCCCGCCTTCGGCCCGCTCCCGATGCAGCCGACCTTCCGCCAGGAAGTAGATGTGTCGTGAATCGGCCGACCACGTGGGGTTGCTCCCTTCCCCCAGCTTCCTCGGTGATGTATCCCCGTCCACCTTCGCCAGCCAGACTGTCCTGCCGGGGGTCACGCCGTAGGCCACCCACCGCCCATCCGGAGAGATCGCCGAAACGGTGGGCAGCTGGGCATCAAATGCTACTTCTTCGGGATTTTTCAGCCGATCATTACCCATAACCTCGGCGTCCTCTCGGTCGTCAGGGGACCAGGAAGCGGTTCGCTCGCGCACCGATCTAGGGGTCGAGTCCAACCAGCGTCCGCAGGGTGGAGGGTGCGGTGCCGCTGGCGGGATCGGTGCACCACGGCCACTGTTTCGAGTCGTACGGTGCGCATGTGGGCAGCACCGGTGCCATCCTGCGGCGGCCCGCCTCTGCCCGTATCGCCGCTGTGGCCGCGTCGCCGAGGATCTCGACATCCATGACGCGCCCGTGTCCGAAGAAGGCGCGGCCCAACTCGCGGTCGGCGAGGGTTTTGGCGAGCAGATCGAGCAGGTTGTCGGGTGTGGTGGTGAACTGCGGGGTCTCGAAGAGCAGCAGCCGTTCGCCGATCGATGTCTCGCCCATGAACTGGGCGAGAATCGTGAACAGGATGTTCTTCTGGCGGGTGACGTACATCGTGTTCACGGCCGCAAAGGTGCGCTCCCAGGTGGCTCCGAGCATCGCCTGCCAGTGGTCGAGCACGCCCATCCAGTGGGAGACCTGGAGCGCTGCGGCCCGGTCTATCAGCTTGACCAGGTGCGGTGCGCACGCTCTCGCGAAATCTGACAGGACGTCCGCTGTGACGGGACAAGACGAGGAAAGCCGGTTGAGCAGCTGAGAATTCAAGCCGAGCAGGTGACGCGTCGGCTGGATCTCGTCGTCATCCAGGCCGGACTCGGGCAGCAGGTCGAGGGCCCGCTGATTGGCCGCGCCTAAACCCGGCAGCGCCGTTGTCGCGTTGACCGAGGGCGCCCCGCAACAGAGCGTCGCGAGCTCGAAGACGGCCAGGCAGCTGTGAGAGACCGCTTTGAGGGACTGATACGTGATGGGGACCGTAGGCGCTTCCACGGTGGGGTGACCGGGCCGATACAGCATCATCCGGCCGCCCGCTCCGGTGAACAGTGCGAGGACCAGCGGTGTCGAGGCCAGAAGGCGGTGCTTGGCGGCGGCCAGGGCTTCGCCGTAGATGTCGGTCATCGCGCTGTTGAGGTCGAGGACTGCCTGCCCTGCGGGTTCTCGGCGTTCCTCACTCCCATGTGTCACACGTCTCTCCTTGCCCTGCGACCCGGATCATGTGTGGTTCCCGTCCCCTCCCGCAGGGGAGTCCTCCCCGCCCGGATCGCCATAGTCCTGTGACCTCGCGCCGCCAAGAAATCTACTTTGTAAAGGCGAGGGGGTTAACGCAATGAAACCTCTCCCAAAACCAAAACCTCCACAGCAGAAGGCAAGAACGGTCCGGCCGCTTGCGGGGTGCGTCTCCCTGCGGCGGCGCTCGCCTGGCGAGCGCGGCCGTCACGGTGCTGGGGGACTCGGCCGGAATCAAGCCGCTTGTGGTCGTCGGAGTGAGGTGTCCAACCGGCGGATGAGTTCGCCGACTCGGCCGTAGCCGGGTGGGGCGGGTGGGTAGCGTCTCAGGACGTCGATCACGATGGCGGGTGCGAGGGCGTGGGCTCGTGTGAGGTGGTCGGCGGCGATGGCGGGGTCGTCTCCTGCGGACAGTTCGAGGGCGCGTGCGGTGTGCGCGGCTGATCCGAGGATGTGGATGACCTGCGTGGCCTTCGCCAGGGGGTGGAGGTAGGCGGCTCCGCAGGCGTGGCCGGCGGCGCGGGCGGCTTCGCCGGCTGCGGCCTGTCCTGAGTCGCGGGCTTCCTGGGCGGCTCTGTGTGCCGCCCAGGCGTGGTCGCGGAGGGCTTTGGAGCGTTTGGCGCCGCTCGCGAATGCGTGTGCTGTGTCGATGGCGTCTTGCGGGCGTCGGTCGTGGGGTCGGTGGTGTTCGAAGATCGCTGGCGCGGGCTGTGCGCAGGCTGTCGCGTAGGCGACGATGTGGCGGAGTTCGGTCATGGTGAGTTCGATGGTGGTGGGGTCGTCCGCCATGGTGTTCCTTCGGCCGAGGTGCTGGGTGCTGGGTGCTTCGACCGTATCGTTGAGCCGCCGGTATAAGGTTTGATGGTTTGTCGGCTGGTGGGTGTGGGTCAGGTTTCAAGGGTCGGTGATGGGGCGGCGGGCTCGTAGTGCTGCTTTGTCGGGTTTTCCGCCGGGTGTGCGTGGTAGCCGGTCGACGAGCCAGAGGCGTTCGGGGCGGTGGTGGGGGCCGAGGGTGTGTGCGATCAGGTCGCGGAGGTTTTCGAGGTTGACGTCGGCTCCGGGTTTGGCGACGATCGCGCCGGCGTGGCGGGAGCCGTCTCCGAAGACGGCTGCTTCGAGGACGGTGGGGTCGCCTGACAGGAGGTGTTCGATGGGGTGGGAGTAGATGCCGTCGGCCAGTCGGTCTTCGACGCGGTCGAGGAGGAAGAGGTAGCCGTCGGGGTCGAGGCGTCCGAGGTCGCCGGTGCGTATCCAGCCGTTGTGGGTGAGTCGGGCGGTTCGGTGGGGGTCGCCGAGGTAGCCGTGTGTGGATTGGGGGGAGCGTGCCCATACTTCGCCGACGTCGCCGGGGTGGACGGCGGTGCCGTCCTGGTCGCGGATGTGTAGTTCGACGCCGGGTACGGCGCGGCCGGCTGAGGCGAGTAGGCGGGGTGTGCGGTGGTCGTGGCGGGTGAGTGCGGTGAGGCAGCCGGCTTCGTTGGTTCCGTAGGTTTGGACGAGTCGGGTGCCGAGGGTGGTGACGGCTTGGGCGGTGCGGGTGGGTGTGGGGGCGGCGCCGCCGTAGGTGATGGTGGTGAGGTGTGCGGGTGGGGCGGTGGCGAGTTGTTCGGCCAGTGGGTAGAGGGTGGCGGGGCGTCCGGCGATGAGGTGGGTGGCTCGTTCGCGGCGGGCGGTGTCGGCGAGGTCGTCGTGGTCTGTTGGGATGAGGACGGTGCCGCCGCCGGCCCAGGCCCAGAGTTGGTGGAGGACGCGGGTGTATTCGAGGTGTGTGGGGGCGAGGAGGCGGGCGGGTGTGTGGCCGTGGACGGCTCGCATGACGGCGAGGTGGGCTGCTTGGGCGCGGGCGGTGTAGGTGATGGGTTTGCGTTGGCCGGTGGTGCCGCTGGTGAAGGTGATGGCGGTGATGTCGTCGGGGTGGCGGTGGGCGGGGGTGGGTGGTTCGGTGGCGGGGTGGGTGTGGAGTGCGGTTTGTTGTGGTGGGGTGAGGGTTGTGGTGATGTTGAGTGCTTGGGTGGTTTGGTGGGCGAGGGTGTCGGTGATGCTGGGCCAGAGGTAGAGCAGGGGGCAGCCGAGGACTGCGGCGGTGAGGCAGGTGAGGAGTGATTCGGGTTGGGGGCCGTATTGGCAGGCGATGGTGTCGCCGGGTCGGATGCCGTCGGCGGTGAGGGTTTGGGCGGCGCCTGCGACGAGGGCGAGTACGTGGGCGCCGGTGAGGCGTTGGTGTCCGGAGATGAGTACTTCGCGGCGGTGGGCGGTGTGGAGTCCGTTGAGGACGGTGGTGGTGAGGTCGGGGTGGTTCATGTGGTCACGCGGTCCGGGGTGGCGGCGAGGGGGCGGGTGTCGAGGTGGGGGTCGTGGCCGAGGTAGAGGTCGCGGATGAGTGCTCCGGCGGCGGGTGCGATGCAGAGGCCGTGGCCGGAGAATCCGGCGGCGTACAGGAACATGGGGGTGTGGGGTGGTTGTGGGGCGCGGCCGATGAAGGCGGTGCGGTCGGGGCTGAGGTCGCGGATGCCGGTGACGGCGGTGTGCAGGCGGGTGCCTTCGAGGCTGGGGTAGGTGTGGGTGAGGTGGTGGGTCAGGCGGGTGGTCCAGGCGTGGCGGTCGGGGCCGGGGTGGCCCATGCCGACGAGGAGTCTGTCGTGGTGGCGGCGGATGAGCAGGCCGGTGGCGGCGTGGAGGGTGACGGGTAGGTCGGGTCCGGGTGGGAGTGGGTCGGTGGTGAGGAGTTCTTGGGTGTGTGCGCCGGTGAGGGGGAGGGTGATGCCGGCGGTGTGGGCGAGTGGGGCTGACCAGGCGCCGGCGGCGCAGACGATGGCGTGGGCGGTGAGGGGTCCTTGGGGTGTGTCGACGCGGCCGGTGGTGGGGTCGATGGTGGTGGCGGGGCAGTGGGTGCGGAGTTCGGCGCCTGCTCGGCGGGCGGCGGTGGCGAGTCCGGTGACGATGGCGGTGGTGTCGGTGATGTAGGCGTGTGGTGACCAGGCGGCGGCGAGGAGGGGGAGGTCGCCGATGAGGGGGTTGTGTTGGCGGGCTTGGTGTTCGTCGATGAGTTCGACGTGGATGCCTGCTGCTTGTTGGGCGGGCAGGTCGGCGTGGAATGCGGTGATTTGTTCGGGTTCGGTCAGTAGGACGAGGTAGCCGGTCTGCTTCATGGGCAGTTCGGTTCCGGTGAGTGCGGCGAAGTCCCGGTAGGTGCGGAGGCTGCGGGCGGCCAGGGTGGAGGTGAGGGGGTGTCCGGCGAAGTAGGTGCGCAGGACGTCGGCGGTGGCGCGGGAGGCGCCGGAGCCGAGCGGGCCGCGTTCGAGCAGGACGGTGGCGGCGCCGGCCTCGGCCAGGTGGTAGGCGGCCGAGAGTCCGGCGACGCCGCCGCCGATGACGACGACGTCGGTGGTCATCGGGGTTCCGGCTGGGTGCGGAGGTGTTCGCCGAGGTGCCAGGGGAACAGTTGGAGGTTCCAGCCGCCGAGGCAGTGGACGTAGAGGGCCATGTGGGCCATGACGGCGATGAAGTCGTCGCGGTTGTCGAGCCGGTCGAGGCAGGCGAGGAGGCGGGCGGTGAAGTGGCCGAGGGTTTCCAGGCCGCAGTAGGCGAGGAATTCGCCGGGGGTGCCGGCCAGGATGCGGGCCATGTGGCGTAGGGCGTCCATGGGCAGTTGTTCTGAGGCGGCTTTGATGAGGCCGCCGTAGACGCTGTAGCCGAGGGGGCGGGATTCGCCGTTGACGAACAGCATGGTGGTCATGGTGGTGCCGTAGCTGCCAGCGCCGGAGCGGATGCGGCCGTCGTGCAGGTCGAGGAGTTCTGTGGGGGGTTCGAGCCAGGCGCGGGTGGTCTCGGTGTGAACGTCGGCGATGAGCTGGTCGGCGATGGGGTCGGTGGCGGTGAGGCGGGGCAGGTTGTGGCCGCCGGGGCGGCCGGCGTGGCGGACTTCGGCGATGACGGGTTTCTTGGAGGAGTAGACGGAGTCCCAGGCGGCGCGGCCGGCTTCGGCCAGGGTGTCGAGGTCTGCGGGGTCGACCTGGCCGATGGGGGTGGCGGGCATGGGTTCGGTGAGGGTGCCGTATTTGATGCCGAAGTGCTGGAGGCGGGAGCAGAACAGGGTGCCGTCGGGGAGGGTGCGGCGGTCGGCGCGGTGTGGTGTGGGCAGGTGGAAGACGGAGTGGACGGGGGTGACGTGGTAGAGGTAGTAGCCCGCGACGAGGGCGTGGCCTTGGAGGCTGCGGTAGGGGAGTACGTCGAGCAGGGCTTGGGCGAGTTGGGCGTTGCGGTCGTCGAGGTCTGCGGTGACGGTGAGGCCGAGGCTGGGCCAGTCGATCTCGATGCGTGCGATGGTGTTCACGTTGAGTGATCTTAGATTTGACGCAATGTTACGACGTGGTAGCGGTGCGGTGTGTTGGGGAGAATTCTGGCGGTCCGCGGTCGGTGAGCGTCCCGGAGGGCGCGGGTGCTGGGGTGGGGTGCGCTGTCGGTGGGTGGTCGGTGGCGTTGCTGGAGTGGGGTGGGTCGGTCGGGCGCCGTTTCCTCGGGAGGGAGGTGCTGGTTTTCGGGCCCGTTGTCGCGGTGGCCGATTTTGTGGCGGGTAGCGCGAATTAGTCGGCTGTTGGGCACGTTCGGCGTTGCGTGTTCGCGGGGGCGTCGGTTACAAGCTCCGGCATTTCTCCGGGCCTTTTCAGCGTGTGTGCGAAAGCCGGTCGGGTTGCCGGTTATGGAAATGTCCGGGCAGGCCGTCTGCGGCGTGAGTCGCGCGGCTGTGGGCGGCTCGAACGGCGCGGCCGGGGGTTCCGCGTTCGCGGGTGCCCGCAGCGGCGGGCCGGGCGGGGGGAGGTGGCGGAGACGGACGGGAATCGAACCCGCCGCGCCGAGTTGCTCGGCGCCACCGGTTTTGAAGACCGGGAGGGCCACCAGGCACCTGTTCGCCTCCACCCGGCACCTTAGCGGATGACGATGGCGGCGTCGCCCGCCTCCACGAGTTCCCCGATCACGGGTGCCCCCGGTATTTCGCCGGCGACGAGCAGGCCGCCGCTGGTCTGCGCGTCGGCGAGCAGGAGGAGTGTCTGCTCGTCGATGCCTGTGGCGGTGAGGTGTGGTCGTACCCAGTCCAGGTTGCGGCGTGAGCCGCCTGGTACGTAGCCGTCGCGGGCGGCTTCGCGTGCTCCGTCGAGCAGGGGTACGGCGGCCGCGTCGAGGACGGCGCCGACGCCTGAGGCGCGCACCAGTTTGTACAGGTGGCCGAGGAGTCCGAAGCCGGTGACGTCGGTGGCGCAGCGGGCTCCGGCGGCGATGGCCGCCCGGGAGGCTTCGGCGTTGAGGGCGGTCATGGTCTGGACGGCGTGGGGGAAGATTTCGCCGGTGGCTTTGTGCCGGTTGTTGAGGACGCCGAGTCCGAGGGGTTTGGTCAGTGACAGTGGGGTTCCGGGGCGGCCGGTGTCGTTGCGCAGGAGGTGGTCGGGGTCGGCGAGGCCGGTGACGGCCATGCCGTATTTGGGTTCGGTGTCGGTCACGCTGTGGCCGCCGGCCAGGTGTGCGCCGGCTTGGGCGGCGATGTCGGCGCCGCCGCGCAGGACTTCGGTGGCGATGTCGTAGGGCAGGTCGGTGGGCCAGCACAGCAGGTTGACGGCGACGAGGGGGCGGCCGCCCATGGCGTACACGTCGGACAGGGCGTTGGCGGCGGCGATGCGGCCCCAGTCGTAGGGGTTGTCGACGACGGGGGTGAAGAAGTCGGCGGTGGCGACGATCGCGAGGCCGTCTTGGACGCGGACGACGGCGGCGTCGTCGCCGGTCTGGAGTCCGACGAGGAGTTCTCCCGGGGGGTTTGCGGGGGGGTTGAGGCCGAGTCCGGCCAGGACGTGTTCGAGTTCGCCTGCGGGGATCTTGCAGGCGCAGCCGCCGCCTGCGGCTAGTTGCGTTAATCTCTCCATGATCAGACTGTAGGAAATATCTTGAGCGGCATGAGCGATCCGCGGCGATTCATTCCTCGTACCGATGTCCTGCTGGCCGATCCCCGTTTCGGTGAGCCGTTGTCGCGGCTGGGCCGTGTCCGGGTGAAGGCGGCGCTCGCGCGGGCGCAGCGGCGTGCTCGTGAGGGGGTGATCGGGCCGGAGCGGGTGGCCGACAGTGCGCTGGCGGAGTTGCGGTGTTCGGGGCCGCGCCGGGTGGTCAACGCCACGGGTGTGTTGTTGCACACGAATCTGGGGCGGGCGCCGTTGTCGGAGGCGGCGGTGGGGGCGGTGTGGGCGGCGTCGGGGACGACGGATGTGGAGTTGGATCTGGGTACGGGCCGTAGGGGGCGGCGGGGCAGGGGGGCGTTGGCGGCGCTGGCGCGGGCGGTGCCGGCGGCGCAGGCGGCGCATGTGGTGAACAACAACGCGGCGGCGCTGGTGCTGGCGGCGACGGTGCTGGCGCGGGGGCGGGAGATCGTGGTCAGCAGGGGTGAGCTGGTCGAGATCGGGGACGGGTTCCGGCTGCCTGATCTGCTGGTGTCGACGGGGGCGCGGTTACGTGAGGTGGGGACGACGAACCGGACTTCGGTGGCGGACTACGCGGAGGCGGTCGGTCCGGAGACGGGGTTCGTGTTGAGGGTGCATCCGTCGAATTACCGGATCGAGGGGTTCACGGCCACGCCGGGGGTGCGGGAGTTGGCGGGGTTGGGGGTGCCGCTGGTGGCGGATGCGGGTTCGGGGCTTTTGCGGCCGGATCCGGTGTTGCCTCGGGAGCCGGATGCGGCCACGTGGCTGGCTGAGGGCGCGGATCTGGTGACGGCCAGTGGGGACAAGCTGCTCGGGGGTCCGCAGTGCGGGCTGCTGTTGGGGCGTGCGGATGTGGTGGAGCGGTTGCGCAGGCATCCGCTGGCGCGGGCGTTGCGGGTGGACAAGCTCACTTTGGCGGCGCTGGAGGCGACGTTGGAGGGTCCGCCGTCGCCGACGGTGTTGGCGTTGCACGCCGATCCGGAGGAGTTGCTGGCGCGGGCGCGGGTGCTGGCCGATCGGCTGGCCGATGCGGGTGTGCAGGCGCGGGCGGTGCCGTCGTCGGCGCGGGTGGGGGGTGGTGGGGCGCCGGGTGTGGAGTTGCCGAGTGCGGCGGTGGCGGTGGAGGAGCGGCTGGCGGGGCCGTTGCGGGCGGGTGAGCCGCCGGTGCTGGGCCGTGCCGAGCGCGGCCGTTATCTGCTGGATCTGCGGGCGGTGGCGGCGGGCGACGACGAGGTGCTGTTCGGGGCGGTGGTGGCGGCATGCGGGTGATCGCCACGGCCGGGCATGTCGATCACGGCAAGTCGACGTTGTTGCGCGCGTTGACGGGGATGGAGCCGGATCGGCTGGAGGAGGAGCGGCGCCGGGGGTTGAGCATCGATCTGGGGTTCGCGTGGACGGGTGAGCTGGCGTTCGTGGATGTGCCCGGTCATGAGCGGTTTCTGACGAACATGCTGGCGGGGGTGGGGGCGGTGCCTGCGGTGTTGTTCGTGGTGGCGGCCGATGAGGGTTGGCGGGAGCAGTCGGGGGAGCATCTGGCGGCCGTCACGGCGCTGGGGATCGCCCATGGGGTGCTGGTGATCACGCGGGCGGATCTGGCCGATCCGGGTCCGGCGCTGGCGCAGGCGCGTGAGCGGCTGGCCGGGACCGGTCTGGCGGGGGTGGCGGCGGTGGCCGTCAGTGCCCGGACCGGTGAGGGGCTGCCGGAGTTGCGTGCGGCGCTGGCGGCGTTGGCGGAGAGTCTGCCGGGGCCGGATCCGGGTGCGGATGTGCGGTTGTGGATCGACCGGGTGTTCACCGTCGCCGGGCACGGCACTGTCGTGACCGGGACGCTCGGCGCGGGTGCGCTGGCGGTCGGCGACGTGTTGAGCGTGGGGGAGGGTGGGCGGGTGCGGGTGCGTGGGTTGCACAGTCTGGGGCGGGCGGCCGGGCGGGTGGAGGGTCCGGCCCGGGTGGCGGTGAACGTGCGCGGGGCCGACGGGCTGCGGCGCGGGGACGTGCTGACGGCTCCCGGTCGCTGGGTGGCGACCGATGTGCTGGATGTGCGGCTGGTCGCGCAGGCGCCTCGGTTGCCTCGTCAGGGTGTGCTGCATGTGGGGTCGGCTTCGGTGGTGGCCGAGGTGCGGCCGCTGGGCGGTGACACCGCCCGGCTGGCTTTGGCGCGGGCGCTGCCGTTGCGGATCGGTGAGCGGGCGGTGTTGCGTGACGGTGGTCGCCGGTTGTGGGGGGTCACGGCGTTGGACGTGCGTCCGCCGGGGCTGCGCCGGCGGGGTGCGGCGCGGGCGCGGGCGGCCGAGTTGGCGGCGATGGACGGGCGGCCGGATCTGGGCGCGGAGTTGCGTCGGCGGGGTGTGGCCGCCGTCGCCGATCTGGCGGCGATGGGGGTGGCGGCCGATGGGCCGGGCGCGGTGCGGGTGGGGGAGTGGCTGGCCGATCCGGGTGTCTGGTCGGGGCTGGGGGAGCGGTTGGTCGCCTTGGTGCGGGCGCGGGGCGCGCTGGAGCCGTTCACGGTGGAGGCGGCCAGGCGGGAGTTGGGGCTGCCGGATCGGGCGCTGGCGGAGGCGCTGGCCGAGGCGGCGGGGCGGGGGCGCGGCGCTCGGCGGTTGCGGGCGCGTGGTGCGGGGTTGCCCGCGGCGCTGGAGCGGGCGGTGCGGGAGTTGGAGCGGGAGTGGGCGCGCGGGCCGTTCTCGGCGCCGGACAGCGGCCGGCTGGCGGGGCTGGGTCTGGATGCGCGGGCGCAGGTCGCGGCCGAGGCGGCGGGGCGGCTGACCCGGCTGGCGCCGAACGTGGTGGTGGCGCCGGACGCGCTCGCCCGCGCGGCGGTCGTGCTGCGGGGTCTGCCGCCGGTGTTCACCGCGGCGCAGGCCCGGCAGGCGCTCGGTACCTCGCGGCGGGTGGTGATTCCGCTGCTGGAGCGTCTGGACGCCGGAGGCGTCACCCGGAAATGGCCCGACGGTAATCGGGAATTCGTGCGCCGCGACGATATCTGAGTCGATTGAGGGGCGTTCATAATACCGTTCCAAAAGCGGGGCGGAAAGAACAGGAATCCGGCCGTGGGAATTGGCGGGAAATCGCGGAGAAAGGGGTCGGGGAAAGCTGGACTGGGGGCCCCGTCGTGGTCATTGTTGGTAGGTCCCGACGGATTCCGAGAAAAGGGAACACATGGCGGCTACTCTTTCCCAGACCGTCCGCTCCGCGCCTGACGGGGGTCGTGTGGCGCTCACCCTCCCGCCCGGTATCGCCCCGCTGACCTGGCACGCCTACACGCGGCTGGGCGGGCCGTCGTTCCTGCGTGCCTTCGATTTCGCGCAGGCCGGCCAGCATCGCGTCATCCCGAAGAAGATCTTCCCCGGTGGGCGGGCGGAGACGTTCCGGCGGCAGGGCTTCGACCTGGTCGTCTACGAGGCGGCCGATCGTTCGGACAGTTGCCTGGTGTGGGCCGGGCCGTACAACGAGGCCACCACGTGGTTCGGCGGGCCGCTGCCGCGCCGGGGCTATCTCAACCGTGTGCTGTCGTCGGTGGTCTTCGCCGACGCGCCGGAGGGTGCCACGCTGGGGGCGGCGAGCGCGTTACGCGGCCTGCAGCAGTTCGGCACCTTCGTGTACGCGGCCGGTGAGGAGGTGATGCTCACGGTCAAGGACGCCCGCACCGCCCGCGAGCAGGTGCCGTCCTGGCAGGGCGCCGGTCAGGGTGAGGCGGAGGTGTGGAAGGAGAAACTGGCTCTCGACCCCGAGCAGGCGGACGCGCTGAGCGGCACGCCGTACGAGTGGCGCTACATCGTCGCCACCTCCACCGCGATCGTGGAGATGACCTTCCCGAGGAACCCCGCGACGCTGGCGCTGGCCCGTGACGCCGGCGGGCACCGGCGCGTGGACGCCGTGGTCGCCGGGATCCGGGCCACGTGGACGGTTTGAGGCCGTCCCGACCCCCAGCCGCTCACCCCTTGTCTCAGGAGGCAGTATGCGTCTTGACCGGATCCCCTCCGCGCAGGAGGCGCCGCGCGACGCGGTGCCGAGCACGGTGCGCGCGGCGATCGGGCGGGGGCCCGCGCGGCGCCGTACCGTCGTGAAGGGCGTGATCGTCGCTCTGGCGGGTGCGGCGCTCGTCCCGTTCGACTGGGTGCTGTCGCGCAGGGCCGCCCACGCCGGGCCCAGCACCGAGTGGACGGCCGCCAACTGCTCCGACGGCTATCCCAGCGGGTACGCCGAGAGCGCCAACACCTGGTGGGCGGGCGGGCCGGCGGTCTGTTTCGGCGGCTGGCGCATGGGCAGTTTCCCGTGCGACGGCGCCAAGTTCCACTTCGAGGGCTCGCGCGGGTACGGCGACGAGAACTACACCTCCAGCCGGGTCACCACGTGCGCCGGGCGCAACGCCTGGCGGTGGACCGCGGGCGGTGGCACCTACCGGTGCTCGGACGCCACGACCACGACCGTGTGGAACAGCGGTGAGCGCTACACGGCCTTGACGATCGCCGCCTGCCTGCTCTGACCCGCCGCTGTCCGGCCCGGGACGGTGCCCGTCCCACCTGCCGGTATGTTGTCCGCCATGGTCGAATCCCTGTGGAACGGACGAACTGTCGGATTGCTCGCGGCCGTGGTGCTGGCCGTCGCCGGTTGCGGAGGAGCCGGTGAGAGTGCCGCCCCCGCCCCTGCCGCCTCGGCCGGGGCGGGGGCGGCGAGCCAGGCGCCCGCGCCGTCCGCGCCGTCGGGCGGCAAGCACAAGCGTGAGGTCACCTTGGAGGTGAACGGCAAGGGCAGGACCGCTCAGCCGATCGCCTACTTCGCCGACACCAACGGCAGCGAGCCGAACGCCAAGCTGCCGTGGAAGCGCACGGTGACCCTGGAGTTGACCGAGGCCGAGTTGAAGGTCGGCTTCCCGGTGTCGGTGATCCCCGGGTCGGTGCCGGATGCCGCGGGCAGGCTGAAGCCCGCCGAGTGCCGGATCCTCGTGGACGGTGAGGAGGTGGCGACCAACGACGGCGGGAAGAACCGGTGTGAGTACACCTTGAAGTAGGGGGACGGGCGGCCCCGGACTTCACCGGCCGGAGGCCGTCCGGGCGACGGTACGGCGCATCGCCGGGCGGTCGTGCTTGCGGCGCGCGACCTCGGTGAACCCGGCTTCCCGGAACGCCGAGGCGATGCCGGTCATGGCGTTGTCGGCGCCCGCGATCCGTCCCGGCGCGGGGTCGACGGGGAAGCCTTCGACGGTGTGCCGGCCGTTGTCGGCGGCGAAGTCGCACGCGGCGGTGATCATCTTCGTCTGCAGTCCCCGGTTGCGGTGGCCGCGCCGGACGAACAAGCAGGTGATCACCCAGACCGGCGCGGTGTCGAGGGCCTTGGTGACCGGGGAGCGCCGCAGCCGCGGGTACTCCGCGCGTTCGCCGATCCCGACCCAGCCCACGGGCTCGCCGCCCAGGTAGCACACCAGCCCGGGCGGCGGCCGCCGTGTCGCGCGTTCATGCAGCGCGTCGCGGTTGCCGTCTCCCGCGCCGGCCGCGCATTCGCCGAACGAGAGCCGCCAGTGCATGCACCAGCAGCCGCGCGCGCCTCCGTTCGGGCCCATGACCTGCTCGAAGTCCTGCCATGTGTCGGGTGTGAGGGGTGCTGTCGTGAAATCCGTCATGCGGGTGGTTCTTGCGTTCTGTCGTGACCTGCGAAACCCGCAGGTCAGCGCCGAAGTCTCGTGCGCAGTGCCAGGGCGATCGGGACGGCCGACAACGCCATGGCGGCGCTCAGTGCCAGGGCCCGCTCGCGTCGTGGCCCTTCGGGGACGGTCGCGGTCAGCAGTCCCAGGGCCGAGGGGGCGATGAAGGCCGCCGCGAGTCCTTGCAGGACGCGCCCGACGAGCAGGACGGCAGGGCTCCACGCGGCGCCCGCCACGACCGAGGCAGCGCCCAGGACCAGCAGGCCGGTGACGAAGACCCGTTTGCGTCCGTACAGGTCGGCGATCCGGCCGCCCGGCAGGAGCGTCGAAGCGAAGGCCGGCGCGAAGGCGGACAGTACCAGGCCCGCCGAGCCGGGCTCGAAGCCCAGTTCGGCGGCGATGTGGGGCATGGCGATGTTGGCGATCGACAGGTCCAGGGCGACCAGGAACTGGGCGGCGCAGATGACCGCCAGTCCGAGTGCGCGCCGGGCGGGTGACGCCTCGGACGGGTCGCCGATCACGTCTGTGTTGTGGGTCATCGAGGATTTCCCCCACGGGTGTGTACGGCCGGTGCTCGCGGCACCCCGTCATTCATCACCTTCAAAAGAGTTACGGTGGTGACGCTAGGAGGGTTTGGCCGTCACCGTCAAGTGGAATACGATGGTGACGGACGTGTACGTGAGGAGGCTTCGGCGTGGACATCGACCCCGGCAACGCGGCGCCCGGCACACTGGAGCTGGTGCGCAGGTTCGTCGACACCCACGACGTCTACAACGGCCGGGACGCCCTGGCCGACGTGGAAGCCGCCACCGCGTGGCTGGCCGCCGAGGGCCCGCCGGTCGAGGGCCGGGCGATGACCGCACGCGAGTTGTCGGCGCTGCGCGAGCTGCGCGCGGCCCTGCGCGAGATGGCCTCGGCCAACACCTTGGGCGAGCCGCCGCCGCGCGCGGCCGTCGAGGCGTTCAACGCACTCACCGCGCCGCACGCCGCCTCGGTCCGCCTCGACGTGCGGCAAGGCTCGATGATCGCCTCGGCCCGGCCGCGCGAGGACGGCGCCGCGGGCGTCGTCGCGGCGCTCGCGGCCGCCGTGCACGAGGCCGTGCTCACGCAGACGTGGACGCGGCTGAAGGCGTGCGACAACCCCGAGTGCCGGTGGCTGTTCTACGACGAGTCGCGCAACCGCACCGCCCGCTGGTGCAGCATGCGCGGCTGCGGCAGCATCGTGAAGGCCCGCCGCTACCGCGACAGGCAACGCCGGCTCGCCGCGGACGCCCCGTGAGCGCCGGGCCGGCCACATCACGCGCGCAGGGGCCGCGCGCCATCGCGTTCGCGAGGTGACGGTCCCCGGCAGGGCGCACGGCCCGGCGCCGTCGCGTGCCGGAGGACGGGAAAGGGTGCAGGCCGGTCGCCGGGCGCGCCCACACCGACTACGGCTTCCACCTGGCGCCGATGACGGTCGAGCAGGTCGAGGAGATCCCCGGACTGGTCACCGGGCGCGGGGTGACCTCGTTCAAGTACTACATGTTCTACAAGGGCTTCGACCTGGCGGCCGACAGCCGCGGCGCCCGGGCGTACACGATGGGCGACGAGTACGACCTGGGCCACCTGTACCTGATCATGGAGCGGCTCGCGCGCACCCGGCGCGAGCACCCCGGGCTGCGGCTGTCGCTGCACTGCGAGCAGCCGGAGCTGATGCGCGTGTTCGTCGACCGGGACCGGCGCGGCGGCGGCCCGCAGAACCTGCGCGCCTACAGCCAGGCCCGCCCGCCGCCGACCGAGCAGGTGGCCGTCGCCGAGGCCGCGGCGCCGGCCGCGCACACCGGGGTCCAGGTCAACTTCCTGCACCTACTGAACGGCCGCCCGGGGCGGGGCGCCGGTTCAAGGCGGGCCGGACGGGCTGCGAGAGCGGAATCCGACCATTATCATCGTGTTAGGTGGACAAACAACTGAAAGGACAGGATGTGTCAGGGACCTTCCTCGGCTCGGAGAACCACCTCACCGGGCTGCTGACCCTGACCTCCCGGCTTGTCCAGGATCGCCTCACCGCCGCGCTGCGGCCACTCGGCCTCACCTACGCCCAGGCCGCCGCGCTGGTCCGGCTCTGGCGGACCCCCGGCGGGCGCATGCGCCAGCTCGACTTCGTCAGCTCGCTGGCGCTCACCCGCCCGACCGGTACCCTGCTGATCGGCGATCTCGAACGTGCCGGGCTGCTGGTACGGTCGGCCGACCCCGACGACGGCCGCCGCCAGCTCATCACGCTCACCGATGCGGGCAGGAAGCTGGAACCGGAGGTCCACGCCGTACTCGCCGACCTGCACCACCGGCTCGAAGCCGCCGTCGGCGAAGAGGACCTGGTCAAGACCACTCAGGCGCTCACCAGGGCGCTCGCCTACCTCGACCCGGCGGCGCTCGCCCCGGCGCCCGCAGGCCGGCGGGGCGCCGGAGCGGGCACCGCCGGGTGAGTGCGCCCGCGCCGGTCGGCACAATGGCCGCCATGACCGACACCGATCCCAAGGTCGTCCTGCACCGCTCACTCCAGTCCGTCCGCGACGCCCTCGTGTGGAAGCTCGACGGACTGTCCGAATACGACGTGCGCCGCCCGCTCACCCCGACCGGCACCAACCTGCTCGGCCTGATCAAGCATCTGGCGATGGTCGAGTACGGCTACTTCGGCCAGACCTTCGGCCGTCCCGCCGCCGAGCCGCTGCCCTGGTGGGAGGACGACGCCGAGCCCAACGCCGACATGTGGGCGGAAGCGGGCGAGTCCCGCGCCGCCGTCCTGGCCCTCTACGAGCGGGCGCGGGCGCACGCCGACGCCACGATCGAGGCGCTGCCGCTGGATGCGGTCGGCCGGGTGGCGTGGTGGGAGGAAGGCAGGCAGCAGACCACCTTGCACGCGATCCTGGTGCACGTCATCGCCGAGAACAACCGCCACGCCGGCCACGCCGACGTCGTCCGCGAGCTGATCGACGGCAGCGCCGGGCTGCGGGCGGGCAGGAGCAACCTGGCGCCGGGCGACGACTCCTGGTGGCAGGACTACCGCGAGCGGGTGGAGCGCGCGGCGCGGGAGGCCGCCGGGATGACGCCCTGACCGTTCGCCCGATCTGGTTGGATGGACGGACATGATCACACATGCGGCATCGGCGGCGCTGCTCGCCCTGACGGGCCTCACCGCCCCCGCGCCGACGCTGACCGTGATGACCTGGAACGTCTGCGCGGGGACCAACTCCGTCTGCCCGCTGTACGGCGGCACCGCCGAGCACCTGGCCGAGAGCGTCGGCGGGCCCGCGCTCGCGGCCGGGGCCGAGGTGGTCTTCCTTCAGGAGTCCTGCACCTCGGCCGGGCCGGCGCTCGAAGCCTGGCTCGAACGGCGCAGCGGGCGCGCCTGGAGTGTCCGGTCGGTCGCGCTCACCGCCGCCGACGGCACACCGTACGCCTGCCATCCCGACCAGGCCGGACGCCCGCGCGGCGCGCAGGGCGTCACCGTCGCGGTCGCCGACCCGGCCGCGACGTTCCAGACGCACGCGCTCGAGTCGCCGCCGTGGTTCGTCCGCCGGTTCGCGTTGTGCGCGACCCTGCCCGCCAAGCGGGTGCACGCCTGCGGCACCCACCTGTCGGTCGGTCACTCCTACGACGACCGGCAGGCGGGGGCGCCGTACCGGACCCGGCAGATCAAGGGGCTGCTCGGCGTCGTCGCCAAGCCGGGCCACCTGAGCGTGTTCGGCGGAGACCTCAACGTCTCCCCGCCCGACAGCGGGTACGGCGCCGCCGCCGGACGCCGCGCCGTCGCCCCCGCCTACCGGCTCTACCAGGAGTGCGACCAGGACTCCGGCCGCCGTACCGGCCGGTGGACGCACACCGGCACGGGCCCGGACGGCCTCAGGCGCAAGAAGCTCGACTACCTGTTCGCGCCGCGCGGCGCCGTGCGCAGCTGCGGCGTGGACAAGGAGGCGAAGCTGTCCGACCACCGGGCCGTCTATCTCACGGTGTCGCTGCCCCGCCGGTAGCGCGCAGTGCCGGTGGACCCGCACCCGCTCGACAGCCCGCTCTGGTCGCTGCTGCCCTCGCCCGCCCCGGGTGGCGTCGCGGGAGGTCGTCGAGACGGGGCGGTTCGGCTCACACCCCCGGTGCCCGCTCGCCGCCGGAGATCTCCTGCCGGTCGGCCACGACGCCGCTGTCCTGCCAGGACTTCCAAGACGTTCGGTAATCAATTGGTCACTCCAGGTGGGTGGCGGCGTGCCGGTCTCTATCGTTCGCAGGCATGAGACGATCACGTTCCGTCGCCCGGGTCGCCGCCGTCCTGGCCATGCTCCTCGCCCCCTGGTTCACCCCCGTCGCCGCCGCGCAGGCCCCCGCTCCGGCGGGCGAGCGCCACTGCGGCGACAACCAGCTCGGCAAGGACCCCGAAGGCCACCAGGCCTGGTCGGCCCGCCTGTGCCTGACCGCCGAGGGCACGAAGGTCACCGCGAGTGTCGTGCAGCCCCGCTGCTGGGTGAAGTTCCTGCTCAGCCAGCACTTCGACCCGTGCGCGGTCGAGCCGGGCGGGACGGCCTCCGTGTCGTTCGGCGAGCACGTGATCAGCAGGGGCCGGGCGGGTTTCGTCGCGCCGTACCCGGGGCCCGGCACCTACCGGGCGGAGGTCACCGTCACGATCACCGCCCGCCCCGAGAGCGGTTCCGCGCCGTGGAGCCGCAGCCTGACGCTGTCGGACTCCTTCACCTTCACCGCCGACCACGGCCCGGCCGCCGCCCTGACCGCGTCGGCGGCCCCGGCCGGACTGGACCGGGTGCGGCTCACACTGACCAACGTCGGCACCGGCCCCGCCGCGCGCGCCGCCGTCCAGACGGCCGGAGGCCGGCGGGTGCGCTGTGGGGGCGGGTGCGCGCTCGGCTCGCTGGCGCCCAAGGCGTCGGCCGCCGTCGAGGTCGCCGGCTGGGTGTGGGGGCGGCGTCCCACGAGCTGGTCCTACGGCTACGACCGCGCGCCCCGGCCGGGACGCGGGCCGGGGTGGGACCACCGCTTCGCGGGGCCGGTGCCGGCCGAGCCCGCTCGCCGGGCCCGGCTCCTGTCGTAGACGCCGCCCGTTCTCGGCCGGTCCGGCGGCGGTCTTCGGTGAGGGCGATGTCCGCCGCCGGGTCGGATGGACGTCCGGGGGTCGCTCAGGCTTTCACCTCCCTGAGGTAGCCGGTCTCGACTTCGTAGACGAAACCCCTGATGGAGTCCTTGTGGGGGATCGACGGGTCGGCCCGGATCCGCTCGATCGACTGGATGACGTCCTGGTCCAGGTCGGAGAAGGCCTCGGGGGCCCAGTCCGGGCGGATGCCGGTCTCCTCGTAGATGCTCTGCTTGAAGGGGTCGTCGGTGAAGGTGAGCATCCCGCAGTCCGTGTGGTGGATGAGGATGATCTCGCGGGTGTGGAGCAGGCGCTGGCTGATGGCCAGGCTGCGGCGTTCGTCGGCGGTGATGACGCCGCCGGCGTTGCGGATGACGTGCGCGTCGCCCTCCTGCAGGCCCAGGATGGCGAAGACGTTGAGGCGGGCGTCCATGCAGGCGACGACGGCCAGTTCCTTGACCGGGGGCAGGCCGAGATGGCCTTTGGCGAAGGTGGCGGCGTAGCGCTCGGCGTTGGCCACGAGTGCGTCTGTGATGCTCATCGGCTCTCCTCGACTCGGCGCGCCTCCACCATTACCCGGAATTCCTACTTGGTCAATAGGTTTCCTTGGTGGGATCGCGGCTCGGTGATCGTCATCGAGCGTAGGCGCCCGGACACGCCCACGCGGTGAACGCCGCCGGGGGCCGACCGTCCGGACTCGGCCATGATTGCCGGGCGATCCTTGCGCCGGAGATGACCGATCGCGGCCGAACCCGTGACCGGCTCGCGCGGGTGGCCCCGCTCAGGAGGAGGGCTTGCAGACGGTTCCCGGTGGCGGCGGCTCGCCGGTGAGGAAGTACCGGTTGACGTGCGCGATCGGGCACATCTTGCCCGCCAGGTAGAGGCCGTGGCCGTGCCCGTCGTAGGCGACGCCGCCGGAGCCGGGCACCTTCCGGGTGATGGCCGCGGTCGCCTCGTAGTCGGTCCAGCTCCCGACGGCCATCAACGGCGGCAGCCGGTCGGCGGGAAGCGGCGCACGCGGATTGGCGACCGGCACCGGCCACCCCGGGCAGGCCAGGTCGTGCCAGGCGCGCATCGCCCCGAAGTGAGGCGACAGCTTCCTGCCTCTGCGCAGCCCCTCCCGATAGTCCTCGTAGGTCGCATAGCCCAGGCCGTCCAGACAGTGGGTCATGTTGACGCCGACCCACGAGGGGACCTTCATGCTCTTGGTCGCCTGGTAGACGTAGTCGGCGAAGCCCCGGGCATCGCCCTCGGCCGCCCGCTTGATCGCGTCGGCGAGCTGGACCCAGCGCGGACGCTCCGGCGCGTCGCCCGGCTGGCCGAAACTCGGCAGCGCCGCCACCAGCAGGTCGAACCCGCTGTAGGACAGCGAGGGCGCCGCACCCTTGACCGGGACGGGCGAGCGGTCGGCCTCGCGCAGGAGCCGGCGCCAGAGCGCGGGCACGTCCTGTCCGCGCAGCGCGCAGGCGGTGGCGCCCTCGCACCAGGCGGCGAAGCGCCGCATCGACTGCTCCTTGACCCTGAAGTGTTCCGCGTCGGTGACGCTGTCGGCGTCGACGTGGTTGACGCTGCCGTCCAGCACGATCGTGCGGACCCGGCCGGGGAACTGCCGGGCGTAGCCGACCGCGGCGACCCCGCCGTAGGAGTTGCCGAGCAGGTTCATCCGATCCTCGCCCAGCGCCACCCGGACGGCCTCGACGTCCTTGGCGACCGACGCCGAGTCCATCGTGTCGAAGAACGCGGGATCGGCGTCGCGGCAGCGCTGGGCGTGGGCGCGGTTGGCCTCGGCCAGCGCGGCGAACTCGGCCCGCGTGCCGGGAAGGGTGAGCCACGGTCCCGAGCCGAGGCAGTCGTGGGGCAGCACGCCGCCCGGCTCGACCACGTTCCTCGGCGCGAGGCTCACCACGTCGAAGCGGTGGCGGAGCTGCGCGAACGAGCCCGCCTTGTGGGCGAGGTCGTCGACGCCGGACCCGCCGGGCCCGCCGGGAAGGAGGAACACGGTGCCCATGCGCCGCTCGGCGCCCGTGGCGGCCAGCTTCGCGAGCTTGAGGGTGATCTTCCGGCCGCCCGGGTTCCGCCAGTCCAGCGGCACCTCGACGGACGAGCAGCGCAGGTCCTGCGGAGCGGGCTTGAGCGTGCACGCCCCCCACGACAAGGAGGAGCCGGCGGTGCCGGGCGCGGCGGCGGCGACCACCGCGCCGCTCACCAGCGTCACGGCCGTCCCCACGGCCAGCACCCGCCGCCGGCCGCTCCTGAGCGCGGTCACCACCGCGCCGGCGCTCAGCGCCGCCACGACGTAGGCGACCAGCAGCGCACCGGCCGCGAGCGGGGTGAGCAGCCCGCCGCCGACCCCCGCGATCTGCGACGGCAGGTTCTCGATCATGATCGATCCGGCCTGGTCGCGCAGCGGCGACGGCAGCACCCGCGTCCCGACCGGCAGCACGAACAGCAGCAGGACCAGCGCCAGCAGCGTCCCGGGAGTCGAGCGGATCGCCGCGCCGAGCCCCAGCCCGATCAGCGCCACCGCCACCATGGACAGCCCGGCGACGACCGTCGCGGCAAGCACACCCGGCTCCGACAGCGGGGTGCCGAGCGTCTGCCCGCTCATCAGCACCTGATCGGCCCGCTCGCCGAGCACCAGCTGGCTGACGAGGTGCATGGCGAAGGCCAGAACCTGCCCGGCGACCAGGGACACCGTCGCCAGACCCGGGATCTTGGCCAACAGGAACACCTGCCGCCTGGGCACCGCCGCCAGGCTCGTACGGATCATCCCGGTGCTGTACTCCGAGGTGATCGCGAGCGCCCCCAGCGCCGCCATCACGAGGTAGGCGATCGGCAGCCCGGTGGCCAGCCCGTTGCCGTTGCCGGCGAAGGCGAGCCGTTCGTCGGCCGACTGCCGGTCGAACCCGGCGCCCATCAGGTACGCCACCAGGCCGCAGGCGAAGACGGCCGCGACGGAGGCGGCCAGCAGCGCGATGTTGGAGCGCAGCGAGCGGAGCTTGTACCACTCGGAGGCGATCACGTCGATCATCGGGAGACCTCCGCTTCCCCGCGTCCGGCGTACTCGACGCTGTCCTGGGTGAGCTCCATGAACGCCTCCTCAAGGGAGGCGCCGCGCGGCGTCAGCTCACTCAGCGCCACCCCGGCGCGCAGCGCCAGCGCCCCGATCCCGGCCGAGGTCAGGCCGCGCACCGACAGGCCGTCGTCGGCGGCGACGGTGCCTGCGGTGGTGCCCGTGGTGGTCACTGCGGTGGTCACTGCGGTGGTCACTGCGGCGCCGACGGCGCGCAGCGCCTCGGCCAGCCGCTGCGGCTGATCCGTGCGGACCAGGACGTCGCGCTCGAAGCGGGCGGCCAGCTCCCGCGTCGGCACGTCGGCGATCAGCCGGCCGCGCCCGATGACGACGACGTGGTCGGCGGTCTGCGCCATCTCGTTCATGAGGTGGCTGGAGACCAGGACGGTCCGGCCCTCGTCGGCCAGCGAGCGGAGCAGGCCGCGCAGCCAGCGGATGCCCTCGGGGTCGAGCCCGTTGAGCGGCTCGTCGAACATCAGCACCTCGGGGTCGCCGAGCAGCGCGGTCGCGATGCCGAGCCGCTGCTTCATGCCCAGCGAGAAGCCGGAGATCCGCTTGCCCGCCGCCTCCTCCAGCCCCACCTGGGCCAGGACGGCGGCCGCCCGGGATTCCGCGATGCCGTTGCTGCGCGCCAGGCAGCCGACGTGCGCCCGCGCCGTCCGGCCGCCGTGCACCGCCCCGGCATCCAGCAGCGTGCCCATCACCCGCATGGGCCTGCGCAGCGACGGGTAGGGCCGCCCGCACACCAGCGCCTGCCCCGCGACGGCCTCCTCCAGCCGCAGGACGGCGCGCATGGTGGTGGACTTGCCCGCGCCGTTCGGGCCGAGGAAGCCGGTCACCCTGCCGGGCCGCACGGTGAAGGACAGATCGTCCACGGCGACGGTCTCGCCGTAACGCATGGTCAGGCCGGATACTTCGATCATGCGGCCAGCCTGCCGCCCGGGGCGGCCCGCCTCCATGGGTGTGCTCCCACCCCGCAGGTGGCGTTCGACCACCCCGATGGTGGGGCCAGGCCCACCGCCCGCACCCGGGGGCATGCGGCAGACTGCTGGGATGACAGGCATCAGGCAGGTGGCGGAGGCGCTCAGGGGGCTGCTCCTCAACGCCGCCACCGGGCTGGCCGCGCTGGGGCTGCTCGTCATGCTGGCGGCCGGGGTGCTGCTGGTCCCGGTGGCGGGGGTCGGGCTGCTCGTGGTGCCCCGGGTGCTCGCGCTGGTCCGGCTGCTGGCCCGTGCCCAGCGGTGGTGGGCGGGCGGCGTGCTGGAGCGCGACCTCGACCAGCGCTACCGGTGGCGGATCGGCCCGGGGCTGAGGGTCCCGCTCGGCACGGCCGTCCGCGACCCGGCCACCTGGCGCGACCTCGGCTGGCTGGCGGCGCACAGCCTCACCTGGCCGGCCCCGATCCTGCTCCTGGCGCCGCTGCTGCTGGCGCTCGACCAGGTGTGGAGCGGGGTGTCGGCGGTCGAGCCCGGCACGCAGGCGACCTTCGCGATCAGCGTGGCCGTCGTCGCGCTCGCCGGGACGGTGCTGGCCGTCCTGCCGATGCTGGAGGGCGGGCAGGCCCGCCTGACGGGTCTGCTCATGCGCTCGGACGCGAGCCTGACCGGCCGGGTCAGGGAACTCATGGCCTCGCGTGCCGCCGTCCTCGACGCACAGGCGGCCGAACTGCGCAGGATCGAGCGCGACCTGCACGACGGCGCGCAGGCCAAACTCATCGCGATCCGGATGAACCTCGCCCTGCTCCGCTCCGCCCCCGATCCCGAGCAGGCGCGGGCGCTGATCGACGAGGCGGGCGAGGTCGCCGGGCAGGCGCTGGCCGAGCTGCGCGACCTCGTGCGCGGCATCCACCCGCCGGTCCTGGCCGACCGGGGGCTGGCGGGCGCGGTCGAGGCGGCGGCGCTGCTGTGCCCGATGCCCGTGCACGTCGAGGCGGACCTGCCGGAACAACTGGAGGCGCCGCTGGAGTCGGCGATGTACTTCGCCGCCGCCGAGGCGCTCACGAACGTGGCCAAGCACAGCGGCGCCACCGCCGCCCGCGTACGGCTGCGCCACGCCGAGGGCGTCCTGCGGCTGGCCGTGTGGGACAACGGACGCGGCGGCGCCGGCCGCGCGGGCGGCACCGGCCTGCGCGGCATCGAACACCGGCTGTCGGCCCTCGACGGCACCCTCACCGTGACCAGCCCGCCCGGCGGACCGACCGAGCTCACCATGGAGTTGCCTTGCGCGTAGTCATCGCCGAAGACCTCGCCCTCCTGCGCGACGGCCTGATCCGGCTGCTGTCGGCCGGGGGCTTCGAGGTGGTCGAGGCGGTCGGCAACGGCCCGATGCTGCTGCGGGCGCTGACCGAGCACCGGCCGGACGTGGCCGTCGTGGACGTGCGGCTGCCGCCGTCCTTCAGCGACGAGGGGCTGCGGGCCGCGCTGGAGGCCCGCCGCCGGGTGCCCGGCCTGCCGGTGCTGATCCTGTCGCAGTACGTGGAGCAACTGTATGCCCGAGAGCTGCTGTCGGACCGCTCGGGCGGCGTCGGCTACCTGCTGAAGGACCGCATCGGCGACGTCGAGCGGTTCGTCGAGTCGGTACGGCAGGTGGCCGGGGGCGGCACGGCCATGGACCCCGAGGTCGTGGCCCAGCTGCTGCGCCGCCACACCCGCGACGAGCCGCTGGCCGAGCTGACCACGCGGGAGCGGGAGGTGCTGGAGCTCATGGCGGAGGGCCTGTCGAACCTGGCCATCGCGGCCCGGTTCGGCGTCACCGACAAGGCGGTCGGCAAGCACACCAACAACATCTTCGCCAAGCTCGGCCTGCCGCCGTCCGACGACCACAACCGCAGGGTGATGGCGGTGCTCACCTACCTGCAGGCGGTGCCGCGCCCGTCCTGACCGGCCGGCGACGGCGGCTTCCTCACGTGAGCGTCGGCACGGCACCGCCTGCCACGCGCTCGACCGTCACACCGGGCAGGCCGCGCGCCCACGGTCCGGCGGCCCGCTCCAGGTCGGGGTCGGCGCGGCCCAGACCGATCGCGTACCGCACCGTCCGGGGACCGGTCTCGAACGGGCGCGGCCATGCGTGCGCGCCGGTCGCTCCGGCCTCCTCCAGGGCGCCGAGCAGTTCCAGCATCCGCCCCCTGACCCGGCCGACCACCCCGTCCAGGACCTCCGGGTCGTCGGCGGTGACGGTCACCACCGCCCAGGCCGCGTGGCGGCGGTGCAGCGGCGGCGGCGCGGCCAGCTCGGCCGCGCGGCCGCCGTCCGCCAGCTCCCACGCCCGGTAGAGCTCGTGCGTGAGCAGGTCGAGGCCGGACCGGCTGACCTGCCTGGCGCAGTTGAACGCGGGCGCGCTGGGCGTCATCACGGTGACCGGGTCCGCTCCCGCCGGGGCGGGTGCGAGGGCGATCGGGTCGCGGAAGTCCCAGGCGGCCCAGGTGCCGAAGAAGCGGGCCAGCGGGTCGCCGTCGTCGGGGTGGCGCACGCAGCAGGCGGCCATGACCGCCCACGCGAGGCCGGGCAGCCCGCCGAACGGGGCGCAGTCCAGGCCGCGTGCCCGCGCCCAGGCCTTCACCTGCCTGGTCAGGCGGGCGAAGCGGGCGTGATCACGGCCGACGGCCGCGATGACGGCGTCGGCGTCGCTGACCGCGCTCATGGCGACGGCGCCGCCCGGCCCCAGCTCGGACCGCCGCTCCACCGCCTGGGCGGGGGCGAGCGTCCCGGTCGGGACGACGCTCAGGTCCACCTCCAGTCCCGCCACGCCGAAGCGCAGGCCGGGCACCCGGGCGCCGAGGACCCGCCGTACCCGGGCGGCGCCGGGCAGGGCCGCCCGTACCCGGACCTCGACCTCGTCCAGGTCGGGTTCGCCGGGCAGCGCGGCCACCAGGTCCAGGTCGGCGCCGGGCAGGTCGCAGCCCATGCGCCGGGACCCGGCCACGTGCACGGCCCCCGGCCGCAGGGCCGCCCCCAGCAGGAACTCCACGCTGTTGTCGTCGCCGTCGCGGGCCCGCGCGGGCTCGGCGGCGGGCTCGGGTTCGGCGATCCAGCGGATCTCGCCGGTGCCCAGGGTGATCACCGCGCGGGGCCGCATGGGCTCCTCGCCGCGCCTGGACAGCAGCACCAGTTCGCCGACCTCCGCCGTCGCCCCGCCGACGCGGACCCCTTCGAACGTGGCGACCCGCCCTTCGGGCGCGGCGGCCCGCCCTTCAGACGTGGCGACCCGGCCGAGCGTCAGATGCGGCGTGAACGGCCGCCCGGCGCAGCGCGGGAAACGCCGCAGGAGCGCCTGCCGCAACCGGGCCCACGGCGCCGCCCCCGTCGCGCCCTCGCCGCGCTCGCCGGCCGGGTCGAGCCACACCGTCGTGTGATCGCGCTGCCGGAAGCCCCGCACCCCCTCCAGCCGGGCGGTGAACGGCGCCACCTCGGCGGCGGCCGCGCCCAGCANNNCCGCCGCCTCGAAGTCCGCCTCCGGCACGAATCCGAACAGCAGGTTGACGTGCGGCGGCCACCGATCGACCTGCGGATCGAGCCTGCGGCGGACGTCCTGGACGCGCGGCCACAGCTCCCGCGGCGGCACCCAGGCCACCGCCGTGCGCGCGCTCGGCGGTACGTCGAGCACGTCGTCGCCGGTGGCGCCGAGCACCGCTTCGACGCCGTAGTGGTCGGAGATGTACAGCCCGCCGGGTGTGGGCGCGGTGCCGTGCAGGTCCGCCGACGCCACCCGGAGGCCGCCCCGCAGCAGGATCCGGTCCAGGCGCGCCGCCAGCCCCGAGCGGGAGGAGATCGCCGCCAGCGGGTTGACGCGCGGGTCGAACGTGGCGGCAGGGCCGTCGCCGCGCGCCTCCGTCCAGGCGTCGCGCAGACCGAGCGCCGAGGCGGGCAGGTCGGTGCCGTCGTTGAAGTCGCCCGCCAGCACCAGGTCGGCCTCCACACCGGCCAGCCCCTCGGCGATGCGGGCCAGTTGCGCCGACCGCCTGGCGGCGCCGTCTCTGGAGTGGTCGCTGCTCAGATGGGTGACCGCGACGACCAGGGGGCCGTTGGCGGTCTCGACGGCGACGGCGGCCAGCGCCTTGTGGCGGCCGAGCTCGTGCCGGGCCGCCTCGCGGACGGGCAGGCGGCTCAGCAGCAGCAACCCGGTGTCCTCGACCTGCGCGGGCGAGACGCTGCCGACGGCGTAGGCGGCGCGCACCCACGGCGCGGCCAGCAGCATCGCCAGCAACGCCGGCTCGACCTCCTGGAGCGCGATGACGTCCGCGTCCGCCTCCCGCAGCGCGCTCAGCAGCAGGGGGCGGCGGGCGGCGGTGTCGAGCCGGTCACCGTCGTAACGGTCCCACAGCGTGTTCCACGTCAGCACGCGCGGGCTCGCCGTGAGCGGCGCCCGGTGCTCGACGGCCGGCCGCCACCCGTCGTCCCACAGGTGCGGGGTGGCGGGCGTGAAGAACGGCGGGCGCAGCAGGCGCTGCCGCCGCGCCAGCCCGGCGGGGCAGTCGTCGAGCCGGTCGAGCCCGGTGCCGCGATCCCACACCAGCTCGCCGTCGGCCTCGATGAACAGCACCCGGTGCCACGGGATGTCGCCGCCAGGGGTGAAGGCGGGCATGGGCACCCGCTTCGGGGCGGCGCCCCGCTGACCGACCCCCAGCACGAACCGGGCCGGATCGAAGCGGGGATCCCAGCGCACCCGATGGTAGACCTCCTCGCTGGTGCGCATCAGCCCTCCCTCGTGTCGGTGTCCTCGACCGCGCCCGACCGGCCGACGTACCAGGTGCGGTGCGCGTGCCCCGGGTACGGCGGGACGAACCTGCGCGTCTGCGCCCGCAGCACGTGCGACGGCACCGGATGCGCGCGGGTGGCGTTGCGCCGCCGCAGTTCCTCCTCGTCGGCCAGCACGATCGCGTGCGTGGTGAGCGCGTCGCGGCGGCGGGCCACGGCGTGGACCAGGGAACGCTGGTGCTGGTTGAGCGAGGTGGCGTCCCACAGCACCGTGCCGCCCGCCGCGAGTGCGGCGTCGAGCCGGTCCAGGCCCTCGCCCAGGACCTCGGGGTTGGCGCGCTGGTCGGCGCGGGAGCCCCGGGCCGCGCGCAGATCGTCCAGCGAGACGGACACGTCGATCCCGCGCAGACCGGCGGCGAACGTGCTCTTGCCGCTGCCCGGCAGCCCCACCAGGTGCACCAGCCGGGGGAAGCGGCCCTCCCGCCACCGCCAGGTGGCCGCCACGGCCTCCGCCGAGGTGCGGATCCGCCCCCTGGCCCAGGCGTCGCGCGCCTCCGCCCAGCAGCGGTCGGCGGCCTCCGCGTCCAGGTCGGCCAGCGCGTCGCGCAGGTCGCCGCGCAGCGGCTCCAGCGGCGCCGGGCCGAGCAGCCCGGCGTCCTCGGCGTGCAGCGCCGACCACTCGACCTGCTCGCGCGCCTGCGCGTCGGCGTGCACCGCCGCCACCGCGTGCAACACCCCGAGGTCGGCGGCGCACGCCATGCGGGCGAGGCCGGCACGGCGGTCCTCGTCCGGGTACGGCCGTTGCGGCGCGGTGTGCAGCCCGACCAGGTCGGCGACCTGCCGGGCCGGGCGCATGCCGAGCGGGCCCGCCAGGTGGGCCATCAGCCAGGGGCGCGGCAGCGCGTGCAGCATGGCGGCCAGCACGCCCGCCAACCGGGCGTCGCCGTGGCGGCCGAGGGCGTCGAGCCAGCCGCCCACCTCGGCGGCCGCCTCGTCCCCCGGAACGGTCTGGACGCGGCCCGTCGTGTCCCCGTGGAAGCCGGCCCGCGCAAGGCCCGCCGCGTCCTCGTACGAGCCGGCCCGCGTGACACCTGCCGCGCCCTCGTACAGGTCCGCCCGCGTGAGTCCCGCCGCGTCGCCGTACGGATCGGCACGCGCGGCGCCCATCGCGGCGTCGTACAGGTCGGCGCGTGTGAGGCCGACCGCGTCGAGCAGCGCGGGCACGTCGGGGTCGGCGCCCGAGCGCACCGACCACAGTGCCGCCTTCGGGCCCAGGCCGTTGGGCACGACGGGGGCGTGCATCCAGTGGGTGCCGGTCCGCACGTGTCTGGGCCGCACCCATTTGGCCACCCGCTGCGGGAACTCCGCCCGTGTGAAGCCGCCGGTGGCCCGCACCACGTAGCCTTCCTGTCGCTCCGGGTCGATCCGCAGTGTGCGCAGCGCCCGCTCGTCGAAGACTCCCCGCCACAGCACCGGCGGCGCGGGGACGCCGAGGTCGCGCAGAAAGGCGAGCGTGGCGTCCCAGGGCAGGCACCGGTCGCCGTCCCAGACCGACAGGCCGTAGAACCAGCTTTCCAGATCCCGGTAGGCGAGGGAGTGCACGGCGTAGACGTTCTCCCCGCACACGCGCCGGCCGTCGGGAATCCGCCGGCCGATCCGCCCGTGCAGTCCCTTCACCCACGCCCTGGAGGGGTGGTGGCCGGAGTCGAGCGAGCGCGCGTGCAGCCCGTCGCGGTAGAGGGTGGTGTTCTCGCCGTCGAGCTTCTCGGTGACCACCACCTCGCGGCCGTGCAGCCCGGACAGGTCCGAGGCGCGCACGTCGTCCGGGGTCGAGCCGGGCGACCACGGCAAGTGCGGAGTACGCGGATAGTGCACCCGCATGATTCCCTCCCCTGATCGGCTCAGATCAGGAATAGAGGATCCGCCCCGGTACGCGCCAGTGGATTATCGAACCGGGGCCACTGGGCGCCGTGCCCGAACGCCGCCGAGCCGCGCGGTCAGTCCTCGCCGACCACGGAGAGGTCGTCGCCGAGCGCGGCGGCGATCTCGGCGGCGCGGGAGTGGTCGGCGAGGCGTCGCGTCAGGTAGGCGGCGCCGTGCCGGTGCCCGATCGACCACCAGGCGGCTGATCCGCCGATCCCCCCTTGGCGATCTTGCCGTGGTCGCGGACGAGGCCCAGCGTCCACGTGAGCCTGGTGCCAGGGACGTGCCGGGGGCGTATTCGGGCGCCGCCCGCTGCAGGCTGTCGCGCAGCGCGGCGTCGTCCAGCAGGTCGAGGTCGGCTGCCTCGGCGGGGAAGCGAGGCTGGCCCGCCCGGTGGGTGAGGACGTCGCGCAGGGTGGTGCCCGCCTTGCCGCGCACGTCGTACGCGGGCCAGGTGCGGGCGATCGGCGGCACCTCCGTCCGTATACCCCCTGCGGGTATATCGCGATCTTAACCCTTTGCCGGGCGTCGCCGGGCGAACCTAGGATCGTCCGGATGCGGCGCACTGTGATCGTGGGCGACGTCCACGCGTGTTTCGACGAACTCCTCGACCTCCTCGACCTGGTCGCACTGCGGCCCGAGGACCTGCTGGTGAGCGTCGGAGACCTGGTCGACCGGGGCCCTCAGCCCGCCGAGGCGGTCCGGTTCTTCCGCGAGCGCCCGAACTCCGTCGTGGTCATGGGCAACCACGAGCGCAAGCACGTGCGCGGGATCCTCTCCTACTCGCAGGAGATCACCCGCCTGCAACTCGGGGGCGACTACGCCGAGACCGTCGCCTGGATGCGGACGCTGCCGTACTACTTCGAGAACGAGCACGTCCGCGTCGTCCACGCCGCCATGCTGTCCGGGCTCCCCCTCGCGGAGCAGCGGGAGGAGCTCCTGTGCGGCACGACCAGCGGCCAGCGGCGGCTGGCCGCGCTGTTTCCCGAAGGCGCCTGGCACGACCACTACACCGACGCCAAGCCGGTCGCCTTCGGCCACCACGTGGTGGGCCGCGAGCCGATGACCCGCGACGGCAGGGTCTACGGACTCGACACCGGCGCCTGCCACGGCGGGAGACTCACCGCGCTGTGCGTGCCCGGCTTCACCCTCCACTCGGTCGACGCGCGCGCCGACCACTGGTCGATCGTGGGACGCCAATGGCAGCTGCCCGTGCTGAAGGCCGCCGCCTGGCCCGACCTCACCTGGCAGGAACTGGCCGCCAAGGCCGCCCGCTTCTCCCGGGGAGCCGACGAGGAGACGCACGCCTGGCTGCGGGCAGTCCTGAGCTGGGCGGAGGAACTCCGCTCCGCCTTCCCCGACCTGCTGGCGGAGGCCGACCGTCTCGCGCGGGAGCTGCCGGCGGAGGAGATGCGCCGCCACCCCGCCGCGCCGCAGCTGTTCCAGGCCCGTGCCGGCCGTCTCGACCCGGCGGCCCGGTGCACGAGCCCCCGCGCGACGATCGACCTGGCCGCCAAACTGGGACGGGTCATGCCCGACCTCCCCGGATGAGCGAACGCGTGCCCATGACCCGGACGCGGGCGTGGAACTCCGGGGTTCAGGGCGGCAGGGGACGGCGGCCGCCGTCCGGGCGAAAGCGGCTGATCCGGGGCGAACCGCGCCGGATCAGCCGCTGATTTCAGCGCACCAGGAAGGCGCGCTCGACGGTCTGGCTGACCGTGGTGCCCGCGCTGTCGCGCGCCGTGAGCCGCAGGGAGACCGACTCGCCGGAACGCAACGGGGTCAGCGGCAGCGCACGCCAGGTGTCACGGCCCGTCGGGACGACCGCGGCCCGGTGCCACGACTTCCCGTCGGTGGAGACCTCGACCGTCACCTTGGTGACGGGCTTGGTCGCACCCTCCATCCGCTCCAGCCTGAGCGGCAGCGCCACCAGGCCGGGACGGGTGGCGTTGTTCAGGTCGAGTTCGGGTTCGGCCCGCAGGACGAACAGCGGTACCGCGCCCGTGCCCGCCGAGGTGAAGGACCACTCGGTCGTGAGCTTGGACGACAGCTCCGTGGCACTCGGGTCGGCCGTGCCCTCGACGCGGAGTTGGAAGCGCCCCGAGCCCGGCGCGACGGGCAGGGTCACGGTGTAGTCGGGCAACCGGTCGGCCGTCGCGACGATCTTGCCGTCGCGCAGCAGTGTGGTGGTGCCGGTGCCGTACTCGCTGCTGCCGGTGACGCGGTCGCGCCCGGCCGCGTGCCACAGGGGCAGGTGGCCGACCTCGATCGCGGCGTCGGTCCTGCTCACCAGGGTGCGCTCACCCAGGGCCGTGCCCACGACAGCGGAGTTCCACCGCTCGCGTTCCTGCCGCCCGGCACGGTAGGTGCGCGCGTCGGCGTACTCCAGCGTCTGGTGCAGCCGCCCGTTCGGCATCGTCTCGAAGCTACGCTCCCAAGGGATGCCGGGAGTGAAGTACCACGTCTGGGTCAGCGGCAGGGCGGTGACCACCTGGCTCCAGGCCGTGTAGCCGTCGCCCTGGGGCCCGCCCGCAGCAGGTCCCGCGCCCGGCGCTCCGGTCGCTCCCGCTCGCAGGGTGGCGAGGTCGGCGCGGACTCTGCCCAACTCGCGGTCCCGTATCCGCAGCTCGCCCGGCACCACGCCGTCCTCGCGCAGCAGGAGGTTGTACACATACGGGCTGTCGGTGAACGTGCCGTCCGGGCGCTGGGCGGCGAGCTGGGTGAACTTCTCGAAACGGAACCCGGGCGTCTTGGCGGTGGTGGGGGCGACGCGGAAGCGCAGCGGGTCGGGTGAGACGTTGCGCGGCAGGGAGAAACGGTCGATGGAGAAGCCCGCCGCCCATTCCTTTCCGTCCGCCCGCTTCTGGAAGAGCACGAACTCCTCGCCCGCCGTCCCGGCGTCGGGCCGGTCGGTCTTGACCTCCATCGTCTTGGCGGTCCGGGCGTCGAAGACGACCTCGCGATCGGCCTTCACGTCGAGGCCGGTGATCGGCACGACGCTGAGCTCCGCATGCCCGTCGGGGAACCGCGTCTGCATGACGGTGTAGGCCAGGTACCGGCCGGCCGGCACGCGGATCGGGCCCTCGCTGTCGCCTCGGCTGATGCCCATCTGGATGAGCGGGCCGCCGCTCTCGGGCATCAGGGTCATCGGCATGAAGTCCTCGGCGTCGTCGGGGACGGTGCCGAGCTGGTCGATCAGCTTGACGTGCAGGTCGTAGCTCTCCGGCTCCTTGGCGAAGCCGACCAGCGTCGACAGGGTCACTCCCTCGGCCGAGGCGGTGATCCGCCCGCCGTACCCGGTGGTGGAGGCCGCGGCGGGCGCCGCGGTCACGGTGACCGGGGCGCTGCCGCCCGCCGGGACGGTGACCTGCGCGGCGCTCAGCGTGAACACACCCTGCGGCGCGGCCTTGCCCGCGAGGTCGGTGGCCTCCAGGGCGAGGTTCAGCGTGACGGGCGCGGTGCCGACGTTGCGGTAGGTGAGGGTGCGCTCGATGGGCTTGTCCTCGTACGGCCAGCGCAGGCGGCCGAAGGCGAGGTTGCCGGCGTCGGCGGTGACGCTCTGGCGTACCGCCCTGGCCACGTCGAGGCGGCCGGTGCCGGACTCCCAGACGCTGCCGCCGGTCTTGGTCGAGCCGACCAGGGCGGCCTTGAGCTCCCGCGACGTCCAGCGGGGGTGCTGCTGGGCGAGGATGGCCGCGGCGCCCGCGACGTGCGGGGTGGCCATCGAGGTTCCGGACATCCGCACGTGCTCGCCGGTGCCCGCCTCGGCCGCGGCGATGGCGACGCCGGGCGCGGTCAGGTCGGGCTTGACCGCCAGGTCGCCGGCTCGGGGACCACGGCTGGAGAAGCTCGCGAGCTTGTCGGCGGAGTCCACGGCGCCGACGGTGAGTGCCGCGTCGGCGCTGCCCGGACTGCCCAGGCTGCCCGCACGGGGGCCTTCGTTGCCCGCCGCGATGACGAAGAGTATGTCGCGCTCGGCGGAGTGACGCTCGACGGCCTGCTCCAGCGGGTCCAGGCCCTCCTGGTCGGGAGCGCCGAGGCTCATGTTGACGATCTTGGCGCCCTGCTGGGCGGCCCACTCCATGCCCTCGATGATGTCGGAGGTGTAGCCTCGGCCCCCGTCGTCGAGCACCTTGGCGTTGAGCAGCCGGACACCCGGCGCGACGCCCTTGCGCGCGGACGTGCCCGCCACGCCCTGACCGGCGATGGTGGAGGCCACATGGGTGCCGTGACCCTGACGGTCCACGGCGTCCGCGCTCTCGCTGAAGTTGGCCGCCGCGTCCACGCGCCCGGCCAGGTCGGGGTGACGGTCGTCGACACCGGTGTCGAGGACGGCCACCTTCACGCCCTCGCCGGTGAAACCGGCCTGCCATGCCTCCGGTGCGCCGACCTGCGGCACGCTGCGGTCGAGTGTGGCCTTGACGGGCGCGTCGAGCCACACTTTCTGCACCGCGCGGTCCTGGCTGAGCTGAGCCCAGCGGGCACCCGCCGTCGCCAGGGAGTCGATGGAGGCCAGCGGACGGGCGCCGGACAGCGCTGTCATCGGTGCCGCGCCCTGGCGATACTGCACGATCAGCGGCAACTCCTTGTCACCGAGACCGTCCTTGATGAGCTGCGGGATCCGGAAGAGGTTGCGGTCGAGCACCCCTCTGGCCACGTCGCCCGCGACGTCGAGCGGGATGAGGGTCCAGTCGTCCTCGGTGCCCTGGGTGATGTAGCGGACGTTCGTCCGGCCGGGACCGGCCGTGAAGGTGATGCGGCCACCGTCGAGGCCCACGCGGTCGCCGGTGATCAGTGTGACGCTCTTGGCACCGGCGGCCTGGGGTGTTTCGGCCGGGGGTGTTTCGGCGCTAGCCGGCGGGATCGCCGCCAGTGCAGCCGCGAGAACGGCTGTCACGGCTAACGTTTTGCGGATCATGCTTGTCTTCCTCTCATCCTGACAGAGAGATTCGACCAAGGATGCGATGTGCAGACAAGCAATCTCGGAGGTAATTTCGGTTGTGTCGTAAACACGCCATCCGGGGACCGTTGCGGTCACGCGTGGGATGGGTCATGACCGATCTACCCGAATGAGCGACAGCGTCCCGGTCGCTGCCGTGCGCATGCCCATGGCCCGGACGCGGGCTTGACGATCCAGGGGGAGGTAAGAGGCATGAACAAGCGCACACTGGGCGGCCTTGAGGTCTCGGCGCTCGGCCTCGGCTGCATGGGCATGTCCGAGTTCTACGGCCCCGCCGACGAGAAGGAGTCGATCGCCGTCATCCACCGCGCCCTCGACCTCGGCGTGACCTTCCTCGACACCGCCGACATGTACGGCACCGGCCACAACGAGGAACTCGTCGGCCGCGCCCTCCGGGACCGCCGCGACGAGGCCGTGCTGGCCACCAAGTTCGGCATCCGGCGCGACGGCGGGCGCAAGGTGGACAACACCCCCGCCTACATCCGCTCCGCCGTGGACGCCTCGCTGCGCCGCCTCGGCGTCGACCACCTCGACCTGTACTACATGCACCGCCGCGACCCCGCCGTCCCGATCGAGGAGTCCGTGGGCGCCATGGCCGAACTCGTACGGCAGGGCAAGGTCAGGCACCTCGGCCTGTCGGAGGTCGGCGCCGAGACCCTGCGCGCGGCCTGCGCCGTGCACCCGATCGCCGCTCTGCAGAGCGAGTACTCGCTGTTCACCAGGGACCTGGAGGCGGCGATCCTGCCCACCGCCCGCGAACTCGGCGTCGGCCTGGTGGCGTACTCGCCGATCAGCCGGGGCCTGCTGACCGGCACCGTGCCGTCCGCCGACCGGCTCCCCGACGACGACTTCCGCAAGCACACGCCGCGCAACCAGGGTGAGAACGCCGAGCACAACGCCGCCCTGGCCGCGCGGGTGCGCGAGATCGCCGACTCGGCCGGCATCACCCCGGCGCAGCTCGCGCTGGCGTGGCTGCTGGCCCAGGGCGACGACGTGGTGCCGATCCCGGGCACCAAGCGGCTGGCCTACCTGGAGGAGAACGCGGCGGCCGACGGGGTCGTGCTCACGCCCGGGGAACTGGCCGAGCTGGAGCGGGCCGTACCGGCGGGAGCCGTGCACGGCCTGCGCTACGCGGACATGAGCAGCCTCGAACGCTGACGGTCAGCCGCCCAGGCGGTCGAGGCCGAGCAGCCCCGCGCCGACGACGGGCGCCACCTCCAGCCGGACCAGCCGGGCCTGCGGCACGACCGCGCGCACGCCCGACAGCAGCCGCTCGAACAGCGGGTCGTAGCCGCTGCGGAAGACGCCGCCGCCGAGGACGACGTCCACGTCGAGCCCGGTGACGCCGAGCCGCCGCGACAGGGCGACCGCCATCGCCGCGAGCTCGTCGGCCAGCCGCTCGACGATCGCGCCCGCGACCGCGTCACCGGCCCGCGCCGCGTCGAACACCACCGGCGACAGCTCGCCGAACCGGTCGGCCGAGGCCGCGCCGGTGTAGAGCGCCTCGACGAGCTCGGCCGGCGAACCGTAGCCGAAGAACCGGGGCACCAGCTCTTCGAGGAGCGTGGGGCCGCCCCTGCCGTCCTGCGCGCGCACGGCGGCGATGTGGCCGGTGAGACCGACGCCGTAGCCGCCGCCCCAGTCGCCGGAGATCTCGCCGAGCGAGGGGAAGCCCTCGCTGCGGCCGTCGGGGGCGACGCCGACGGCGTTGACGCCCTCGCCGCAGATGAGGGCGACGCCCCAGCCCCTGGTGGCCCCGGCGCGCAGCGCGGCCATGCAGTCGTTGACGACCACGACCTGCTCGCTGGCCCCCAGTTCGGCGATGGCCGTTTCGAGCCGGCGGACGTCGTCGGGGTAGTCGGCCCCGGCGAGCGCGTACACGCCGATCGCCGCGACCGGGCCGCCGGCCGCGCCCTGCGCCTGTTCGGCCGCCTCGGCGATGAGCGCGCCGAGGCGGCGCATGCCCTCGTCGAGGCCGACGGCCTGGTGGGAGACCGTCGGGCCGCGGACGGCCGACAGCCGCCGCCCGTCGGCGGCGACGAGTTCGACATCGGTCTTGGAGTTGCCGCCGTCCACAGCGAGGACGGCCGCGACGGGGGGTCGGCCGGTCATTTGTCGACTCCGGTGCTCATGATCCCCCGGACGAACGTGCGCTGGAAGCATACGAACAGGAGCACGGGGATGGCGATCGTCATCATCGTCCCGGCCTGGATGTAGCCGGGATTCTTAGTGTAGAGGCCGTTGAAGGCGGCCAGGCCCACCTGGAGCGGCTGCAGGTCGGGCTGCCCGGACAGGTACACCAGGGGGGTGAGGTAGTCGTTCCAGGTGTAGACGAAGGTGAACAGGACGACGGCGGTGATCGCGGGCCACGCCTGCGGCACGATCACCGACAGCAGCGTGCGTAGCGGGCCCGCGCCGTCGATGGAGGCCGCCTCGTCCATCTCGCGCGGGATCGTCAGGAAGTACTGCCGCAGCAGGAACACGTTGTAGGCGTTGGCGAAGAAGGCGGGCACGAGCAGCGGCAGCCAGGTGCCGACCCAGCCGATCTGCGCGAACACCGTGTACGTCGGGATCAGCGTCACGGTCACCGGCAGGAAGATCGTGGCGATGAGCAGCGTGAACAGCGGCCCGCGCCCGGGGAAGCGGAAGCGGGCGAAGCCGTAGGCGACCAGGGTGCACGAAAGGACGGTGCCGAGCGTGCCGACCACCGCCAGCACGACGGTGTTGAACAGCAGCCGGGGGAAGTCGATCAGACTCCACACGTCCGCGTAGTTCGACCAGCGCGGCGCGAGCGTCCAGCTCGGTTCGAGGGTGCGCCAGGAGCCCTGCCAGGTGATGAGGCCCTGCTCCGGCCGGGCGGGGTCGACGAAGCCGCTCTCCGTGCGGCCCTTGTCGACCAGCGCCAGGTCGCGGACGGCGCCGTCCACGGGCACGCGGTACACGTCGTAGCGCTCGCCCTGGTAGGTGAAGGTGCGCGGGTCGGACGGCAGCAGCGGCGAGTGCGCCTGGGTGACCTGCTGCTCGCTCTTCAGCGACGACAGCGTCATCTGCACCAGCGGCGACAGGAACGCCGCCACGATGCCGAACATCACGATCGTCATCAGCGCGACCCGGGTGCGCCGCACGAGGTTCGGTGCCATCGGGCTCACCTCTCGCTCGTGTAGTGGACCCAGCGCCTGGACAGGCGAAACAGCAGGAGTGTCACGACGAGGGTGATGACGAACAGCAGCCAGGCGAGCGTCGAGCCATAGGACATCTCCTGATAGGTGAAGAACGTCTGGTACAGGTAGAGGTTGAAGAAGCGGGTCGCGCCGCCGGGGTCGCCGCTGCCGTCGAAGAGCACCAGCGGGATCAGGAAGTACTGCATGACCTCGACGACCGCGAGGATCATCGTGTAGAAGAGCACCGGCGACATCATCGGGATCGTGACGTGGCGCAGTTGCCGCCACCATCCGGCGCCGTCGAGACGGGCCGCGTCGTACAACTGGGTGGGGATGCCGCGCAGCCCGGCCAGGTTGATGATGATGCCGGAGCCCACCCCCCACAGGCCGATCATGACCAGTCCGGGGATCACCCAGGTGGGGTCGTTCAGCCAGCTCGGCGGCTCGGCGACGCCGAAAAAGCGCAGCGCCGAGTTGATCCAGCCGTTGTCGACCAGCATGTTCTCCCAGATCAGGGCGCTGGCCACGAACGGCACGACGTACGGCATGAACAGCAGCACCCGCAGCAGGCCGCTGCCGCGCACGTACTTGCTGTTGACGGCGAGCGCGAGCAGGAACGGCAGTGCGATGACGACGGGCAGCCACAGCAGTGCGAAGCGGGCGGTCACCCACAGGGACGCCCACGCCTGCTCGTCGCCGAAGAGCCGCTGGTAGTTGGCCAGGCCGACGAACCGCAGCGGTTCCTGTTCGGCGAGGGAGATGTTCAGGAAGGTGAACACGAACGTGGCCACCATCGGGACCGCGGTGAAGACCGCGAACCCGATGAGCCACGGGAGGATGAACAACAGTCCTTGCCTGGCCTCCCGGCGGGCCAGGCGGGACATGGGCGCGGCCACGGCGCTAGCCGTTCCAGACGTCCTGGATCTCATCGCGGAGTTTCTTCAGTTCGGTGTCCATGTCGAGCCCGCCCTTGGTCATCCAGCGGCTGCGATAGGTGCCGAGGATGGTGAGCGTCTGGTTGTACTTCGGCGTGTGCGACTCGGAGTGCGGGTTGTCGGCGAACTGGACGCTGTCCTTGGCCACCTGCCAGTCGACGGTGTTGGTGAACTGGGCGCCGAGCTTCTGGAAGAAGGCGTCCTGGTCGGCGGTGCGGGCGGGCATCGCGCTGTAGGCGGTCAGCAGTTCGGCGGAGGCGGGGCCGACGAGATAGGACAGGAACTCGAAAGCCTCCTTCGGGTGCTTGCTGCCGGCGAGGATGCGGAAGGTGTCGGCGCTGGTGGGGGAGGTGGTCTTGCCCTTGTGCGAGGGCATGGCGGCCAGGTCCCAGTCCTTGCCGGCGCCCGCGACGCCGTACGTCGACCACAGGAAGTTGACGCTCATCGCGACGTGGCCGGAGAAGAAGGCGGCGCCGTCGCCGTTGAACTGGTCGGTCTGGAAGACCGGGCCGGTCATGATGAACCGGTCCTTCCACATGCCGTCGTAGAAGTAGCGCCAGGCGTCGCCCCAGGCGTCGGGGATCTTCACGGTCTTGCCGTCGCCCGAGTCGAGGCTGCCCGCGGCGAAGGCCGCGCCCTGGTAGCGCAGGTCGTCGCGGGCGGGCTCGAAGCCGTACTGCACGACGTTCTTGGCGTCGAAGCCGGGCTCGGTGGCGTCCTTGCCGTTCTTGTCGACGGTGAGTTTGAGGGCGACTTCCTTGAGGGTCTCGTAGTTCCACTCGGCTTCGCGGCCGTCGGGCCACTTGTACTTCTCGCCGTACTTGTGGGGCGGCTCGGCGAGCCCGGCCTCTTCGAACAGGTCCGCCTTGTAGAACAGGGTCGAGGGGTAGATCGCGAACGGGATGCCTTCCTGCACCGAGCCGATCCGGTACAGGTCGGCGCTGCCTTCGGCGTAGGAGCTGAGGTCGAGGCCGCTCTCCTTGATGAGCGGGCCGAGGTCCAGCCACTGGCCGTGGAAGGCGGCGGCGCCGCCGACGCCCATGGGCCCGGCGAGGTCCGGCCCGTTGCCGGAGGCGATCTGGGTGGAGAGGGTGTCGCGGGCGGAGTTGTAGGTGACGACCTCCAGCTTCACCCTGATCCGGCGCTGGCTGGCGTGGAAGCGGTCGATGACCTTCTGCTGCGCCTTGACCTGGTCGGCCTGCTCGCCGGTGCCGAGGCAGCAGAACCAGCGCAGTTCCACCGCTTTGGCCTGACTTTCGACGGTCGAGCCGCAGGCGGCGAGGGTCAGGGCGGCCGCGGTCGCCGCCAGGGTGGTCCAGACCCTGTTCATGTGGTCTCCTCCGGGGGGTTGTGCTGCCCGTTTACGGGCGAAGGATCCGTCTTTCGAAGGACAGGCGGGCCCTGTCTCCTCGGACGTAACTGCGGGTGTACTCGATGGGCTCGTCGTCGGGGTCGAACGCGATCCCCTCGACGAGCAGGGCGGGTCGTTCTGCGGGCTGGTCGAGCAGGCGGGCCTCGTGCGCGCGCAGCCGGATCGGCTCGATGGTCTCGCGGGTGCGTACGACGCCGGTGCCGTAGTGCTCGGCGAGCAGGGCGTACAGGGAGTTGCTTTCCAGGTCGTGGTCGAGCAGGCCGCCGAAGCGGACCTCCGGCAGGTAGACCTGCTCCAGGATGAGCGGCTCGCCGTTGGCGATGCGCAGCCGTTCGAGGTAGATGACGTTCGTGCCGGCCGTGAGCGCGAGCGCGCCGGCCACGGCCTCGCCCGACGGCTCGGCGCGTGAGGCGACGAGGCGCGTGGCGGGGTCCATGCCGTGCATGTGCATGAGTTCGGCGAAGCTCTCGCTGTTGGCGAGATCGACCTCCAGGCGGGGGTGGAGGACGAAGGTGCCCCGGCCTCTCGTGCGCTCCAGGCGGCCTTCGCGGGCCAGTTCGTCCAGTGCCCGCCGTACCGGGATGAGGCTGCAGCCGTAGCGGCGGGCCAGCTCGCGCTCCGGTGGGAGGCGGTCGCCGATCTGCCATTCCCCCTCGTCGAGCGCGGCGCTCAGGTCCAGGTACACCTGGTGGTGGAGGGGGGTCGGACCGGCCTCGAGCCGATAACGGGCCATCGGGGGTGGGGTTCCTTCCTGGTCAGAGGACAGAGTCTCTTGCCAAGCGCTTACTTGATGATAATGTTGTCAGCAATCATTGCCATGGCCGTTACCCCTGTCAAGACGGCATCAGGCGCTTTCCTTCGACACATAAGTAGGCAAGACGTGGCGAAGTCCCCCCATCAACCCCCCTCACCCTGGCGCGTCGCACTCACCTTCGACGTCGAGCACGCCGACCGCCCCGCACACCCCGACGGCACCCAGCGCGTGCTCGACACCCTGTCCGAGCGCGACGTCCTGGCCACCCACTTCGTCCAGGGCCGCTGGGCCCAGGCCCACCCGGCGCTGGCCAGGGAACTGGCCGCCCGAGGCCACCTGATCGGCAACCACTCCCACCACCACGCCCGGATGACCTGGCTGTCACCCCACGGCCTGGTCCAGGACGTCAAGCACGCCGAGCAGGCCATCCGCCGCGTCACCGGCCAGGACCCCCGGCCCTGGTTCCGCTGCCCGTTCGGCGACGGCACCGACGACCCGCTGGTGCTGTCCCACCTCGACCGGCTCGGCTACCAGGAGACGAGCTGGCACATCGACCCCTTCGACTGGCGGGCCAAGGCCACCGGCCCGCAGGTCGCCCGCACCGTCATCGCCGAGGCCACCGCCCACGGCGACGGCGCCGTGGTGCTGTTCCACCCGTGGACCGACGCCACCGGCCGCGCGCTGCCGCTGGTCATCGACGGCCTGCGCGCCGCCGGTGCCCGCTTCGTCCGGATGGACGAGCTGTGAGCGGCCCCCGGATCGCCATCGCGGGCACCGGCTACATCGCCGACTACCACGCGCGCGCCATCGCCACCGAGGGCGGCACGCTGGTCGCCGCCGTCAACCACCGCCCCGAGTCCCTGGCCGCCCTGTCCCACCGGCACGGCTTCAGCCGCCGCTACCTCGACCTCGACGACCTCCTGGCCGACGGCGGCGTGGACGCGCTCGTCATCGCCACGCCCAACGCGCTGCACGCCGAACAGGCCGCCAAGGCGCTGGGCGCGGGCCTGCCCGTGCTGCTGGAGAAGCCGATGGCGATGACGGCCGGCGAAGCCTCGGCCATCGTCGCCGCCGAGAGCCCCGCCGCCCGGGTGATGCTCGCCCACTGCCTGCGTTTCGACGACCAGGTCCGCTGGCTGCGCGACCTGGTCGCCGGCGGCGCGCTCGGCCGGCCCGTGCACACCACGGCCTACGCCGTCCACGCCGGATTCGGCCCCGAGGGCTGGTTCGTCGACCCCGCCCTCGCCGGCGGCGGCGCCCTCATGGACCTCGGGGTCCACGCCATCGACGCCAGCCGGTTCGTGCTCGGCGACCCGAGCCCGGTCAGCGTGAGCGCCCGCTGCGGCACCCACTACCGCGACCTGCGGGTCGACGACACGGCGATCCTCACGATCGCCTGGGACAACGGGGTCACCTCCACCGTGGAGGCGGGATGGTGGCATCCGTACGCGCCCGGCCCGTCCGGAAGCGTACGCGTGTCGGGCACCGAGGCGTACGCGCAGACCTTCCCCGGCACGTTCGTGCGCGCCGGGGCGGAGCCGAGGCCGTCCTGGCCCGGCGAACTCACCGAGGAGGCGCTGCAGCGCAGGTACGACGCGCAGATGCGGGCCTTCTTCGACACCCTGGCCGGGACCGCCCCGGCGCCGGGGGCGGCCGACGGCATCACCTCGATGCGCGTCATCGACGCCGCCTACCGCAGCGCCGAGAGCGGGCAGACCGTACATCTTGGGAGACAGCAGTGAAATCGTGGTTCGTCGAGTTCCCGCAGCCGCGTGAGGTGCGGGTGGATAGCGAGGACGTCCCGCCTCCGGGCGCGGGCGAGGTGCTGTGCCGTACGACGTTGTCGCTGATCAGCCCCGGCACCGAGCTGGCGTGCCTGCGTGGCGACTTCGACCCGGGCACGAACTGGGCGGAATGGGTGCAGTACCCGTTCCGGCCCGGATACAGCATGGCCGGGGTCGTCGAGGCGGTCGGCCCCGGCGTCACGGGCCTGCGCCCCGGTGACCGGGTGCAGAGCTACGCCCCCCACCAGGAGTTCGTCACGCTGACCGAGAAGGAGGCCCGCCTCCTGCCCGACGGCGTGTCCGACGAGGAGGCGGTGTGGGTCCCGCTGGTCGTGACCGCGGCGGCGGGCGCCGCCAGGGCCGCGATCACCATGGGGGAGAGTGTCGCCGTGCTGGGCCTCGGCCCGGTGGGGCAACTCGTCGTCCAGTACGCGCTCGCCCACGGCGCCTCCCGCGTGGTGGCGATCGACACCGACGCCCGGCGCCTCGACCTGGCCCGCGAGCACGGCGCGAGCGACCTGCTGCGGCTGAACGCTGGCGAGGCGGTGCCCGCCGTCGCCGAACTGACCGGCGGGCGCCTGATCGACGTCGTGTTCGACGTGACCGGCAGCCCCGCCGTCCTCGCCCAGGCGGTACGGCTGGCCCGCACGCTCGGCCGGATCGTCCTGCTCGGCGACACCCCGACCCCGTCCCGGCAGACGCTCGGCCCCGGCGTCGTCAGCAACTCGCTGACGATCCTCGGCGCGCACGCCGACATCGTCTCCGACGACCCCTCGGCGGGACCGCTCAACCGGGACGCGATCACCGAGCTGTACTTCCGCCGGCTCGCCTCGGGAACGTTCCGGACCGCCGGGATGATCTCCGGCCGCGTCTCGCCCATGGACGCGGCCCGCGTCTACGCCGGGCTGCGCGACGGCGGCGCGCCCGCAGGGGCGATCTGTTTCGACTGGTCGGCGCTGCCGTCCGGTTCACACCCAGCCCGTTTGGAGGAACGGTGAGCGTCAAGATCGTTGTCGTCGGTGGCGGCAGCACCTACACCCCCGAGCTGATCGAGGGCTTCGCCGGACGCTACGGCCGGCTGCCGATGGGGGAACTCGTCCTGCACGACACCGACGAGGAGCGGCTGCGGGTCATCGGCGGCCTGGCCGGGCGCATGCTGCGCCGGGCCGGGTGGCCGGGGCGCCTCACGCTGACCGGCGACCTCGACGAGGCGCTGGACGGCGCGGACTTCATCCTCGTGCAGCTGCGGGTCGGCGGCCAGGCGGCCCGCCACCTCGACGAGACCATCCCGCCGCGCTGGGGCACGATCGGCCAGGAGACCACCGGGGCGGGGGGCCTGGCCAAGGCGCTGCGCACCGTCCCCGTGGTGCTCGACCTGGCCGAACGCGCCGCGCGGCGGGCCGCGCCCGGCCACTGGATCATCGACTTCACCAATCCGGTCGGCATCGTCACCCAGGCGCTGCTGGACGCCGGGCACCGGGCGATCGGGCTGTGCAACGTGGCCATCGCCTTCCAGCGGCAGTTCGCCGGGTACTTCGGCGTCGAGCCGGAGCGGGTGGAGCTCGAACACGTCGGCCTCAACCACCTGACCTGGGAGCGCGCGGTCCGCGTGGACGGCGTGGACCGGCTGCCCGACCTGCTGTCGGCCTGGGGCGAGGACATCGCGGCGGACATCGACATCCCGGCCGAGCTCATCCGCTCGGTCGGCGCCGTCCCGTCGGGGTACCTGCGCTACTACTACCTGTTCGGCACCGTCCTCGCCGAGCAGCGCGGCGGCAAGGGCAACCGCGCCCAGGAGGTCTCCGACATCGAGCGGCGGCTGCTGGAGATGTACCGCGACCCGGACATGACCCAGAAGCCCGCGCTGCTCGCCGACCGGGGCGGCGCCTACTACAGCGAGGCGGCCGCTCAGCTCGTGGCCTCGCTGTACGACGGCGCCGGCGACGTGCAGGTCGTCAACGTGCGCAACGACGGCGCGCTGCCCGACCTGCCGGCGAACGCCGTGGTCGAGGTACCCGCCCGCATCACCAAGGAGGGCGCGCGGCCGCTGCCGCTGGCGCCGCTGGCCCCCGGGCTGCGCGGCGTCGTCCAGCAGGCCAAGGCGTACGAGGAGCTGGCGATCAGGGCGGCGCTGAGCGGCGGGCGCGGCGACGCGCTGGCGGCGCTCATGGCCAACCCGCTGGTGCACGGCTTCGACACCGCGGTGCCGCTGCTGGACGATCTGCTGGCGGCCAACACCGCGCACCTGCCGAGGTTCGCCCACGCCCACTGACGCGGAGAGGTGTCCTGTCGCACGGGGGCAGGACACGTCTCGGCTGGGGCGGCCGCGCCTGAGGCGGTGAGCTGGCAGCATCGTGGGCATGACCTATGACGAACTGATCAAGGAAGCGTTGACCACCCCGTTCGAAGGCTGGGACTTCGGCGTCTTCAAGGGCCGCATGACGGAGGAGTCCGCCGCCCTGCCCTGGGACTATCCCGGCCTGGTGAAGGAGCGGCTGGCGCAGGCGGGCTCGCTGCTCGACCTCGGCACCGGCGGCGGTGAACTGCTGTCCTCTTTCGCCCCGCTGCCCGGGCGCACCGCCGCCACCGAGGGCTGGGCGCCGAACGTCCCGGTGGCCAGGAAGCGTCTCGAACCCATGGGCGTGCAGGTCGTGGAGGTGGGCGACGACGACCGGCTGCCGCTGCCCGACGGGTCGTTCGAGTTGATCGTCAGCCGGCACGAGTCGTACGACCCCGACGAGATCCGGCGGGTGCTCACCCCGGGCGGCGTGTTCATCACCCAGCAGGTGGGCGGCGAGGACCTCGCGGAGATCAACGCCGCGCTCGGCGCGGCCCCGCACGAGTACGCGGACTGGAACCTGGCCGGCGCCGCCGCCGAGTTGACCGAGGCCGGGTTCGAGGTGTCCTGGCAGGGCGAGGCCCGCGTCGAGACCGTCTTCCACGATGTCGGCGCGCTGGTGCTGTTCCTGCGCATCACGCCTTGGCACGTTCCCGGCTTCGACGTCGAACGGTACGGCGACCGGTTGCGGGCGCTGCACGAGGAGATGCGGGCCGGGCGCCCGCTGCGGGCGCACGCCCACCGCTTCGCCCTCGTCGCCCGGCCCGCTCCCGCCGGGGGTTAGAGCCTGCCGAGTCCCTTCGCCAGGATCGTGGCGGCCTTGGCCAGCACGGTGTCGTCGACGGGCGGCCGGCCCCGGTGGGTGTAGACGGCCATGACGATCGGCTCGGCCGACTTGCCCGGCCAGATGACGGCGATGTCGTTCGCCGCGCCGATCTCCCCGTTGGTGCCGGTCTTGTCGCCGACCTTCCACGACTTCGGCAGCCCCGCCCTGATGCGCTCGCCGCCGGTCTCGCTGGCCACCAGCCAGTCGTTGAACCGGCGGCGGTCCTGCGGGTGCAGGGCGTCGCCCGCGCTCAGGGCGCGCAGGTCGCGGGTGATGGCGGCCGGGGACGTGGTGTCGCGCCTGTCGCCCGGCTTCCAGTCGTTGAGCTCGGTCTCCCAGCGGTCCAGCCGGGAGACCGGGTCCTTCAGCGTGCGGAAGTACCTCGTCATCCCGGCCGGGCCGCCGATCTGCTTGAGGACCATGTTGCCCGCGGTGTTGTCGCTGACCGTGATCGTGGCCTCGCACAGCTCGGAGACGGTCAGGCCGTCGTCCATGTGCTTCTCGGTCACGGGGGAGTGGGGCTTCAGGTCGGCTTCGGTCCACTTGACGCGCTTGCTCATCAGGCCGGGCTCGGCCGTACGGGCGCGGTGCAGCGCGGCGGCGCAGACCGGGGCCTTGAACGTGGACAGCAGCGGGAAGAGCTCACCCGCCCGGTGGCCGACGGACTTGCCGGTGGCGGTGTCGATCGCGTAGGCGCCGATGCGCCCGTCGAAGGACTCCTCCAGCGCCCGCATCTCCTTGCCCACCCGGTCGGCGGGCGCCGCCACGGCGGTCCCGGTGCCGAGGCTCCCGCCGATCAGGAGCGCGGCGGCCAGCGCGAGTCCGGAGCGGATGTGGCGAAATCGCATGTCGTCGTTCCTTGCTGATCGTTGTCAGAAGGCAGGAGCAAAACAGCTCGGCGGCGGTCCTGTCCAATAGCGATATGCGTGGCGCTCCGATATCCGAAGGGCTATACGCCCTGCTCGGCGGCCGGCCGTCGTCGTCAGCCAGTACGGCTGAGTCCCAGCAGGTCGAGGGCGTTGGCCTCAAGGATGAGCTCGGCCTGGCCGGGCTCCAGCCCCGCCTGCCCGACGTAGTCGACGGCGGTGCGGAACAGATCGCCGGCCTCGTACGGAAAGTCGGTGCCGAGCACGATCCGGTCCGCGCCGAAGCTCTGCACCGCCGCGCGCAGGGCCGGGACGTGGCCGTGGCCGACGCTGTCGTACCAGAGGCGGCGGGCCGCCAGCGACGGCTTCTCCGGCGTGTCGGGGGCCTCCCAGCCGACCTGGTTGTCGGCGCGCTGGAGCAGCATCGGCAGGGCGCCGCCGAGGTGTGAGGCGAGGATCCGCATCCGGGGGAAGCGGCTGGGGACGCCGGCGAGGATCAGCCCCATGATCGCCACGGTGTCCTCGATCGGGGCGCCGATCGACCAGGTCAGCCGGTGCTGCGAGATCAGCGGGCTGCCCGCTCCGCAGCCCGCCGGGTGTATGTACAGGACGGTCCCCCGGCGGTCGAGTTCGCCGTAGAGGAGGTCGAAGTCCGGGTCGGCGATCGAGCGGCCGAGCACGGACGTGGTGAGGCAGACGCCCGACATGCCGAGGTCGTCGAGCGCGCGGGTCATCTCCTCCAGGGCCAGGTCGGTGTGGGGCAGGGGCAGCGAGGCGAAGGCGAGGAAGCGGTCCGGCCGGCGCCGCAGGACTTCGGCGTACTGGTCGTTGACGAACCGGGCGGCGCGCAGGGCGTGCGCGGGGTCGGCGAAGTGCGGCGACTGCGGGGGCGCCGAGATGACCTGGTGGGTGACGCCGGCCGAGTCCATCAGCGCGAAGCGTGCTTCGAGTTCCTTGTCGTCGAGCCCGGCGCCCAGGCCGCGCTGGGTGGCGGTGTCGGTCTTGCCGTACTCCTCCAGCAGGTCCAGGTAGTCGTCGGTCCAGACGTGCGCGTGGACGTCGATCCTCATCGTGGCCCCCTTTGCCCCCGGAACGTCCCTCCCCGGCCGAGAAGACCCGGAAACCGAGCAACCCAGGTTGACTACCGCGAAAATAGTCAACTATGGTTGCTCGCATTCGCCTCCGGATCTTGAGGAACAGGGATGAAACGAATAGCCGCACTGCTCGCCGCGCTCACCGTGGCGGCAGGATCGCTGACCGGAACCGCCGCCGCCGCCGACGACCTGGCCCGCTTCCACGGGCAAGAGGTCGCCTGGAAGTCCTGCGGCGACCCCGCGCTCGACGCCGCAGGAGTCCGGTGCGCCACCGTCACGGTGCCGCTGGACTACGCCCGGCCGCAGGGCCGCACGACCACCGTGGCGATCTCGCGGCTGAAGGCCGCCGACCCCGCGCGCAGGCGCGGGATCATGCTCGCCAACCCCGGCGGGCCCGGCGGCTCCGGCCTGTTCGCGACCCTCCACTTCAAACAGGCGATGACCCCCGAGGTCGTCGCCACGTACGACCTGATCGGCATGGACCCCCGAGGCGTCGGCCGCAGCGAGCGGATCGACTGCGGCTGGCCCGTCGGGCACATGCTCTGGTCGTCCGGCGTGGACCGCGAGGGCTTCGACCGCGCCGTGAGGACCCAGGCCGACCTCGCCCGGCGGTGCGCGGACAAGGAGGGTGACCGGATCGCCCACTTCACCACCCGCAACACCGCCCGCGACATGGACGTCATCCGGGCCGCGCTCGGCGAGGAGCGGATCTCCTACTTCGGCATGTCCTACGGGACCTACCTCGGCGCGGTCTTCACCCAGCTCTTCCCACACCGCAGCGACCGGATCGTCCTCGACAGCGCGATCGACCCCGACCGGTACATGGCCGAGACGATCAGGACCCAGGGGCCCGAGAACGAGGCCGCCCTCGACGACTGGGCCGCCTGGACCTCGGAACGGCACGCCGAATACCGCCTCGGCAGGACGCGCAAGCAGGTCAGGGCCCGCGTCGAGCGCCTGATCGAGCAGGCGGCGAAGACGCCGATCCGCATCGGCGGCTATCTGCTCGACGAGCACTTCCTGCCCATACTGCTGTTCACGCAGCTCACCGACGCCCGCCGCGACGCCGCACTGGCGGCGCGGGTACGGCAGCTCGCCGACGCCGCCGAGGGCAAGCAGGTCGTCCCGAGCCCGGAACTGGAGGCCGAGCTGAGCTTCATGCTCAAGGGCAAGCCGGAGGAGTGGTCCGTCCAGGCCGCGGTCATCTGCGGCGACGCCGCCGTGCCGCGCGATCCCGAGGTGTACTGGCGGGCCATGCGGCGTAGCAAGGCGAGCCAGCCCGTGTTCGGCGGTTACGCCAACGGCATCACCGCCTGCGCGTTCTGGCCGAAGCCGGTGGAGCCGAGGACGGTGGTGCGCAACGACGTGCCCGCCCTCATCGTCCAGACCACCCACGACACCCGCACCGCCTACGCCGAGGGGAAGGCCCTGCGCAGGGCGATGTCCGCCTCCCGGCTGGTCACCCTCAAGGACGTCCGGATGCACGGTGTCTTCGGCCTGCTGCCCAACGCCTGCGTGCAGAAGGCGGTGAACACCTACTTCGCGGACGGCACGCTGCCGGCCGCCGACCTCACCTGCCGAGCGGACTGATCCGCTTCCGCGGAATGTCGTAGGCGTGATCCAGAATGGCGCGCCATGGGATGGATCAAGATCGCGACGGGCCATGAGCTCACCGTCGAGGGAACGCGGCGGCCGGTGCTCGCCTGCCGCACAGCCGCAGGCCGCGTGCTGGCCAAGGTGCCTGCCAACGTGAAGAAGGATCCGGCCGCGCTGCGGCTCGCCGCACTCTGCGACCGGCTCGGCGAGCACGCGCGGGCGGTGCACGACCGGGTGGAGTCCTGGATGGTGCGGTCGCTGCCCGTTTCGGCCGAGGTGTTCGCGGCCGTGTGGGACGACCCGGTGTGGCGCGAGACGCTCACCGACCTGGTCATCGCCCCGATCGTCGACGGCGCGCCCGACCTCGGCCGCTGCGCGCTCCTGCGCGAGGGCGCGTGGACGGGCGCGGACGCCTTCGCGATCCCGCACCCGCTGCTGCTCGGCGACGAGCTGCCCGTCTGGCGGGGACGGAACCTCACGCAGGTCGTCGAGCAGGTACACCGCGAGGTGTGGACACGTCCGGCGAGCATGGACCGTACGGTCGGCGTGGTCGACGCCTTCTGGTACACGGACGCCTGGTACGACAGCGGCGCCGCGTTCGAGCGCCGGGTGCACGAGCTGGGCGGGCGCGTCAAGAGGAACGCGGCGCAGTTCACCGTTTACACGCCCGAGCCGCTCGGCATCGAGATCGACCTGGAATGGAGCGGGCCGATGAGCCCGGCCTACCTGGGGTGGCTGAGCTTCGCCTCCGGTGGCCGGGAGATCGGCGACATCGCCTGGTCCGAGGGCGTCCGCATTCTCATGGCCCTGTACGCGAACCGCACCGTGGACGAGACGAAGCCGGTGGTGGAGGCAGCGGAGACATACTCCCACTACTGCGACGCCCACCGAGGCGAGCCCGGCACCGTGACGCCCTCCGGCCTCACCGCCCCGACGCGCGAGGTGCTGCTGCGCGCCGGGGCGGTGCTTCCGGGCACGGCCGCCGGCTCCGGCTCCGGCTCCGGCTCCGGCTTCGGCGAGGACATCTGCGTCGCCGTCCGCTACGAGCACGCCGCGCTGGACGAGCCGGTCGTCGAACTCGTCCGGCGCGCGGCCGTCGACGGCGACAAGGCCGAGAAGTCGGCATACGACCTGGACCCGGTCAAGGAGATCGGCGTCGGCGCCGTGCACGCGGGCCCGCTCGGCTTCCTCGCCTCCGCCCTGCACCACCACCCTGCGCACCGCGCCCGCATCCTGGCCGCGCACACCGACCTGCGGGCGGCCGGCGGCCTGGCCGTCCGGAAGCCCGGCCTCGCGCGCACCGCGCTCATCCGCACCGCCGACGACCTGGAGACGCACGCACCCGCGTTGCTGCCGTCGTTCTACGAGGAGTGCGCGCGGATCCTGGCCGCCGTGGGCAGCGCCCGCTTCGCCGCCGCCTTCTTCGAGAGCGCCCGCGCCGCCGAGGACACGCACGCGCTGCCGGTGGACGAGGCCGCGCTCATCGCGGCACACCTCGCCGCAGGACCGGACGCCGCCGGAACGGCCACACTCGACAAGCACGGCAGGCGGCTGGCCGCCCGCCACCCCGCCCCCGGCGCGTACCGCTGGCACCGCAGCCTGCTCACCGCGTGGGGCGAGGAAGTCCAGGACGGCGCGGACGGCGCGCTGGTCCTGGCCCACGGCTGGGCGACGCTGGCGAAGGCCGCCGGGCACCCGCTCGGCGGGCCCGAGGACGAACGCGCCGTCCGGGCCCTGCTGACGAGCGGCTGCATGGAATCTGCACCGCAGAACCTCTGGACGTTCGTCCTTTCGCTGCTCGGCCCGATGACACGGGCGGAGCCGGCCGTCGGCCGCGCCCTCCTCGACACCCTGCCGCTGCCCGCCAAGGACACTCCCAAGGCGAAGAGCGCGGCGGTGTCGCTCCTTCTCGGCAACCTCGCGGGCGCGGGCCTGAACGCCCCGTTCACCACCTCCCCCGGGCTGACGGGAGCGGCGGCGAAGAGCTGGCTCGGCCGCTTCCTGAAGCGGTACGCGGGGCTCGTACTCCCCGTCGCCGGTCTCGGCGACATCCTGCACGACGCCGGTGCGTGGCTGCGCGCCGAGGGCCTGACCTGCGACGACCACGAGGCGATACTGGGAGTGGACGAGGACGAGGTCAACCGCTGGGAGGAGACCGCCGCCGACCTCCCGCTCCTCGATCTCCTCCTGGACCGAGGCGTGCCGCTCGCGCGGCCCCGGCTCCTGCACACGTTCAAGCTGTACAACCGGCTCGCCTCCGGAACGGGCACCGACCTGGCCGCCGTCGCCGCCGACCCCGACTGGGCTCCGCTGCTGCGCGACGCGATCGTGGGCAACGTGACCAACCAGCTCAACCTCACCGAGCCCGCCGTCCCGAAGCAGACCGCCCCCGAGACCGTACGGGCACTGACCACGACACCGGGAACGGCGCGGATAGTCGCCGCGATCCTGGCCGAGCATGCCGGAAGGGTTCCGGATCAAGGGCTTCCGGACGCGCACGCCGCCCTGTCCGACGCCGAACGGTTCACCGTCGCCGGAGTCCCCGGCCCCTTCCTGGACAGCCTCAGGACCATTGCGACCGGGACGAACCCGGCTCGTGCCCTCGCCGTCACGCTGAGCGGCGGCGTCCTCGACGAACTGGAGCTGCCCGCCTTCGTCCCCGGCCACGTCCGCACAATCGTCGACTACCTGGAAGAGAGCGGCACCGATCTGCTCCTGATCCAGGCCGGCCGCCTCTGGGGGCACAAGTTCCGCGCCTCCGTCGTCACATCGGACCGAGTCGGCCCGTCCCACGGCTTCGGCACGTACGAGGACATCTCCAGCGAGTCCCACGAACGGACCGAGGCACGCGACCTCTACGACCGCTGCCTGATCGTCGTGAACGGCCGGGTGACCGTACTCGACCACGGCGGCCCGCACTGCCCGCACGGCAGTGCGCACCCCGCCGCCATCCGCGTCGTACCGGCCGACGGCGAACGGGTCGCCTTCCCCGGCGGCGCCGAGGCCACCGTGTGGCGTGCTCAGGGCCGAATCATCGAGCTGCGGGACCCGGCCGGGCGGACCATCGGCCGCTATGTCCGAGGCTGGGGCAGAGTGCCCGAACACGACGGTGCCGCGAACATCGGCACGGTCGAGTTCCACCGCTACGCGGCCGGGACCCGCCTGGTCGCGCCGCCCGGCCGATGGTCGGCGATGCGGCCGCGCGACCCCGAAGGCTCCAGGGCGCTGCGTGCCGTCGACGAGAGGAAGGCACAGGCCCTGATCGACGTCGCGGACGCCGCGCTCGCCGCCGACCTCATGCGGGTGCTGGACCCCGAGAGCGACTACAAGGCGAAGGACGCCGCCCGAGACGAACTGGCGGGACGGCTGCGCCCACTCCTGCCGGAGATCACCGACGAGTCGCTCCGGAAGGGTGTCATGGCCCTGGTGTGGACGGCCGTCGAATGTCGCGAGCGCGCGTTCGCCCTGCTGGAGCGCCTGGAGCTCACCCCGCCGCCCCACCTGCGCCCGGCGCCCGCCTCCTCGGCGATCGCCGTTCACACCGAGAAGATCCCCGAGCCGGATGATCCGGGGCCTGAGTCCGCCTACGAGAGGATCGTCCACTTCGCCCGCGCCGCAGTTGATCTGCCATTCGAAAGGAAGATCGCGACGTTCGACGCCACCGCCGTCAAGGGGGTCGAGAACACGCTGGGCCGCCTTGGCGCCGCCGTCCTGGAGGCCGCGTGGGGCGGCGGCGGGCGCGCGCGACTTCTGAAGCTGGCCGCCGTCCCCGAACTCCTCCGCACCGACGGCACCTGGCATGTCGCCCGGCTGCGCATGGGGGACGAGCTCGGGGAGATCCACTCGGGTTACGGCCCCATCATGGTCGCCGCCGTCGCCGACTACGAGCACGTGCACTACTGGTACGCGGCCACGGCGCTCCTCCACACCCCTGGCGGCCCCGACCCGCTCCTGTTCACCCGCAACCGCGTCGTCGAACTGCGCACCTGCCGAGGCTGGGGCGACCAGGAACGGCTCCGGCGGGCGCTCGCCCTGATCGCGGACAACGGCCCGCCGCAGGTGGACCGGGAGGCGACCGTACGGGCGTTCACCGAGGCCACCGGCCTGTCATCGGCCCAGTGCCTGATCCTGCTGTCCACCTCCGCCCGCACGATGTCCTGGCCGGACGGCTGGGCACGGGGCCGTGTGGCCGCCTTCCGCGACGGCGACGCCGCCCGCGCCCGCGAACTCGGCCTGACCGAGAGCGAACTACGCACCGCCGCGCTCTCCCTGGAGGCGCTGACCACCGCCGACGAGGCCGTCGAAGTCGTCGAACTGCTCATGCCCGACGACCCCGCCGACCTCTGGCGTACGGGCCCCGACCTGGACCGGGCGGTCGCGTATTGGACGGAACGCCACCCGAGGCTCACTCCGCTCACCAGCGAGCAATGGGCCACCCTCGCCACCGGCGCCGAGGACGCGATGAAGGCGCTGATCGCCCTGCTCGGCGAGCGTGCGTCCATGCCGCCGCTGGGTCACATCGCCCGCGCTGCGCGGCTGCTGGCCGACCGCCTGCCCGAGGATCACCCCGCCCGCACCACCGCTGCCGACCGCCTACGTGACCTGCATGAACATGTCATCAGCCCGGACGCGACCATGCCCATCGCCACCGGGGTGACCTCGGTCGGCGCCCTGGAACGAGCGGCCGGAGCGACCGCGACCCACCTCCCGGAGAGCAGGCTCGCCATCGGCGACGCCCTCACCCTGGAACCCGCAGGAGACGGCTACCGCGTCCACCTCCGCCCGTCCCGCTGGTCCGATCTGGACGCGCTGGCCTCGGCCCTCCGCCGAGGCGGCGCCACCGACGCCGCCCTGGTCACGGCGGACCTGCGCTTCCTCCGCTCGTCCGAGCCGCTGGAGGGGCTCACCTTCCGAGCGGGGTGAACCCGTCGCCCTGCGGGCGCACCTTCATCGTCCCCGCGCCCGCGAAGTGCGCGGGGACGACCAGTTCCCCCTCAGCCGCCGCCCGCGACAGGACCCGGCGGCGGCTGGCCGCGGCCTGCGCCGGATCCAGGCAGAAGCAACTGCTGCGGGACGGCTGGAGGATCTGCCCGGGGCTGTGCAGCAGGTCGCCGACGAAGACCGCCCGGTCGGCGCCGGAGACGACCCGCAGGACGGCGGAGCCGGGGGTGTGGCCGGGCGCGGGCTCCAGCGTCAGCCCCTCGCCGACGCGGTGGCCGCCCTCCCACAGCACGGCCTGCCCGGCCCGGTGGATCGGCGCGATGCTGTCCTCGTAGACGAACCGGTCGACCTCGGCCTGCCCTTTCCCGTAGTCGTTGTCGGGGCCGAAGTAGTGGTCGTCGGCGGCCGGGATGAGGTATTCGGCGTTCGGGAACGTCGGCACCCACGTCCCGTCCGCGTCGCGGGTGTTCCAGCCGACGTGGTCGGCGTGGACGTGGGTGTTGACGACTATGTCCACGTCCTCCACGGCGACGCGGGCCTGTGCCAGCAGGCTGGGGAAGTCGCCCTGCCAGTGGTCGAAGTGGGGCAGTCCGGGCCGCTCACGCCCGTTGCCCACCCCGGGGTCGACCACGACGGTTCGCCCGCCGCCGCGCAGCACCCAGGTCTGCACCGCTGCCGTCACGAGGTCGCTGTCCGGGTCCCAGTGGTCGGGCGCCAGCCATTGGGCGTTGTCCCGCCACACCTCGGGGTCCGACTCGGGGACGAGCGCACGGGCCGGGATGAAGGGGCCGCTGTACTCGACGATCCTGACGACCTCGACGTCGCCCAGCGTGAATTCAGTGATCATGCCGTTGAACCTAGTTGTGGCCGGATGAGCCGCTCAATGCATGTGAAGTTCATGAGAAAACGAGCGGCTGGCCGCCGTGGCGGGCGTCTCGCGGCCCACGCTGGCCCGCCGGTTCGCCGCGCTGGTCGGGTACGGCACCCCGTACGCCCTCTCCCACGCCTTCAAGAGGGAGTTCGGCGTGACCCCGGGACGGTACCGGGCCGAACTCCCGTAGCCGGGGGCGTGAATCTGTCGGACGCCTCTGTGATCATGGGCGACTCGGAACGAACCCCACCCCGGAAGGCCCCATGTCCACAGATATGTATGGCATCCGCGTCTTGGACGTCGACCCCGGCGAACTGCGCGTGCGCTTTCGTGTCTTCGTCGTCTACTACGACGTCGTCGACGAGTCCCACGCTCCGCTGCCCGAGGATCCGGGATACTTCCTGTCGCTCCTGTGGGAGAACGCCCACGACGGCGAGATCTCGGAATTCTCCCCGATGATGCTGATCACCCTCGGCCAGGTGCGTGACGACGCCTGGTTGAAGGCCGAGGCGCACCGCTACGTCCGGCGCGTCGAACGCGTCGAGACCCGCAACCACCCGGTCGAGCGGTGGGACGGCCAGCACGACTTCTACTACCTGCGCGGCGGCGGGTGGAAGGACGAGGACCTGCTGGTCCAGGCCGATTACGACGTCGAGGTGACGCACGCCCGCTGGCTGGAAGGGCTGCGGCCGGGCCGTACCTGGGCGACCGCGTCGATGGACCGGTTCGCCGACCAGGTGTCGGAGGACGAGGCGCCCACCGTGCTCGACCTGCGCGCCCCGGCCCTGACGTTGAAGCCGTTCCCGGATCGCGACGACGACTCCGGCACACCGTCCGACCTGGCCTTCTCCGACGACGGGCGCTACCTCGCCGTCACCAGCCAGGCGTGCGCGCTGACCGTGTTCCGTACCGGCGACTGGAGCGTGCACGCCCATGTCGCGGACAGCCCGCTGTGGGGCCAGGACGTCATGTGGGTACCGGGCACCCATCTGCTCACCATGCGGCCGAACGAGGACACGGAGCTGCCGACCGCCGCCTACGACGTCGACACCGGCGAGGAGGTCGAGATCCCGCCGCAGGAGTACCGGCCGAACCCCTCGGCGACCGTGTCCGGGGGGAACCGGCGGGCGATCCACCCGGACCGGCGCCACTCGGTCGCACTGGGCCGCCGCACCGGGCCGGGATTCGGTGACGAGCAGTGGCTCGAACTGCGGCGCGTCGCCGACGGCGCGCTCCTGATGCGGTGCCGGTCGGGCGGCGCCTACGTGGGGCCGACGAGCTGGTCGCCGGACGGCAGCCTGTTCGCCGCGTCGGTGACCACCGGCGGACTCGGGTACGGCGGCGCCTTCCACATCTACCGCCCCGGACCCGCCGTCGCCCCGGCGGAGGAACCGGATGCGGCGTCGGTGGGGCTGGAGGAGTTGCTGGCCGGTCTGTACACCGAGACGGCGAAGGTCGCGCTGTTCGACGGGCTGATCGCCCGTGAGCCCGACCCGCACGTGGCCGCCCGCCTCTGCGGGCGCAAGGCCGAAGTGCTCGTCGGCGGGTACGGGGACCGGGCTCGCGCGGCCGAGGCGTACCAGCGCGCCGTCGAACTCGGGAACGACGACACCGCCATGCGGTCCGCGCTCAAGCTCGGCCTGCTGCTGCGGCGATTGCAGGATCACGATGGCGCAGTCGAGGCGGCCCGTACCGCCCGGCGGCTGGCCGAAGCGGGGGCCGAGCGCGAGTTCCGGACGCACGCGGCACTGCTTCTGGGGGACGCGCTGAAAGCACGCGGCGGCGACGGCGACTACCCGGCGGCCTGCGACGCGCTCCAGGAGGGTCTCGATCTGGGCGGCGAACAGGGTCGCAACCGTGCGCTGATCATGGGGCACCTGGGGGAGCTCCACTACTGGCAGGGCTCCCGTGAGGGAGCCCGTGCCTGGTACGAACGCATGCTGCCGCTCACCGAGGACCCGGAGCTGGTGGCCGAGGGCAGCTACCGGCTCGGCGAGTACGCGGCGGCCGACGGCGACCGCGAGCGGGCGGCCGAGCACCTGCGGCGGGCGGCCGGCACCGGCTACCCGGGCTTCTCCGAGCAGGCGGCGGAGCTGCTGGAACGCCTCTGAGCCGCCCGGAGCAGACCGGCCCGCAGACGCGCCTCGCCGAGTTCCGGCAGGAGCGCGGACACGTGTTCCGCCGACAACCCGGCCAGCAGGGCGTGGGCGGCGTACCCGGGATCCGGCTCCTGCTCGCCGAGCAGGATTGTCACGTGCCGGTGCCAGAACCGGTAGGCGCCGATGCGATAGCGCGCCCCGGGGGCGGCGGTCTCGGAGGTGCGGATGAGCGGGAGCTGTTCGAGCAGGTAGTCGAGGTAGGCGCCGAGGAAGGCGGCCAGGCGTTCGCCCGGCGGGGCGCCGGGACCGAGGGGCGGGGGGCCGTGCAGGATCGCTTCCTGCAGCACGTGCTCGCGGGCGTCGAGCAGTGCCGCGGCGAGCCCGGACTTGTCGCCGAAGCGGCGGAAGACCGTGCCCTTGCCGACGCCCGCGGCGGCGGCCACCTCGTCCATGGAGACCGCTTCGACGCCCCTCTCCGCGAACAGTCGCGCGGCGGCCTCCAGTACGGCCGCGCGGTTGCGCGCCGCGTCCGCCCGTTCCTTGGGGGGCGGGGTGCGGAGCAGTTCCAGCGGGATCGCGGAAGCGGACTGCGGTCCGGTACGGTCTTGAGCCACAACCGGACTATAGTCCGATACTGAAAGGCAGTGCCATGACCGCGCTCATCACCAGAGAAGAACTGCTGACGGCCGTCGAGGCGGGTACCGTGACCGTCGTCGACACCCTCGGCGGGCAGAACTACGCGCAGCAGCACCTGCCCGGCGCGCTGGAGCTGGTACCCGGCGATGTCGACGCCAGGGCCGCCGCCGTCCTGCCCGACCGCGAGGCCCTCATCGTCACCTACTGCACCGGCCCGGCCTGCCCGAACAGCGGGCAGGTGGCCGACCGCCTCACCGCCCTGGGCTACACCCGCGTCAGGAAGTACCGGGAGGGCATCGAGGACTGGGTCGCCGCCGGGCTGCCCACCGAGTGAGGGACGGCACGGCTCCCCGTGGCAGGGGGGGAGCCGTACCGGTACGGCGTCAGCAGACGGCCAGCACGATCGAGATGACGGTGCAGGTGGCCGAGCCGCTGTCGTTGGCCGGGTTCGGGTCGGCGGGGGCCGATGCCGTGCGGGTGGCCGTCACGGTGACACCGCCCAGGTTGAGCAGGCCGATCGGGAGCCGGAACGTCGAACTCGCGCTCTGGCCCTTGGCGATGCCCGAGTAGGTGCAGGTGACGACGCCGGGGCTGGTCGTGCAGCCGGGGGACAGGTTCGTCGCCGTCCTGCCGTTCGGCAGCGTCGCGGTCACCTTGGCGGTGACGACGGCACCGGGTCCGGCGTTGCGCGCGGTGACCGTGTAGCGCAGCGCGGGCACCAGCAGGCCGAGTTGCGGCACGGCGGCCAGGTCGACGTCGAGGTCGGCTGAGGTCGGCACCTGTCCCGGTACGGGCGCCCAGTCGGTGGTGAACTGGAAACCGCTGACGACGGCGAGCGCGCTCTTGCCGCTGCCGTCGGCGTTCATCGTGAACGGGTCGCCGTCCGAGGTGTAGGCGATCTTCGTGCCGTCCGGCGACCAGTAGGGGGCGCCGCTGGAGGTCGAGTCGCCCGACAGATTGGCCTGGCCGCTGCCGTCGGCGTTCATGACGTGGATCTGCTGCGTGGCGCCGGAGAACCCGAAGACGATCCGGCTGCCGTCGGGCGACCAGTCGGGCTTGTTGCCCCGGTCGCTTCCGGTGAAGGAGGTCAACTGGGTCTCGTTGGTGCCGTCGGCGTTGACCGTGGAGATGTTGCCCGCAGAGGAGTAGGCGATCTTCGTGCCGTCCGGGGACCAGGCGGGGGTGCTGCCGCCGACCCCGAACTCGGTGGACCCGGAGCCGTCGGCCGCCACGACGGTGAGCCTGCCGTTGCCCGCCGTGTAGACGATCTTGGTGCCGTCGGGGGACCAGTCGATGGCCGCGTCCCTGACGCTCGGGCCGTCGGTGAGCCTGGTCTGGGCGCTGCCGTCCACGTTCATCGTCCACACCTGCACCGCCGAGTCGGAGAAGCGGGTGAAGGCGATCCGGGTGTTGGCGGCGTTGACGGCGGCGTTGCTGTCGGCGTCGGCGTTGTCGGTGAGCTTGGTCAGGCCGGTGCCGTCCGGGTTGATCGAGTAGATCTCCTTGTCGGGGTCCGTGGACTGGTCGACGAAGTAGATCCGGCCGTTGCCGCCGGGGAAGGCGGCCTGCGCCGGGGCGGACAGCGCGACCAGGCCGGCGGCGGCCAGGGCCAGCGTCGCGGCGGCCCCGACCGGCCGGCGTAACAGGTGGCCGTGATTCCTCGTACGTCGTCGGACGATGATCATGTACGCGGTACCTTTCCCGTTCGCAGTGGACCGGTGGGCGGTTCGGCCGTGATCTCGGGAACGTGCCACAACCACCCACGACAGCGTGCGCCCCGCACGCCCCACCGGCAATGCCCGCACCATGGCCACCTCCGGACAGCCGCCGCCCCTTGACGTCTGTCGGGATGGCGGTCAGCGCCGCCGGGCGCGGTAGCGGTCCAGGACGTCCTGGCGCAGCAGGTGCCCGAATCCGGCGGCCTCGATACGCAGGCCGAGGGCGGCCTCCGTGAGACCCAGCGCGGCGGCGGCGCGGGCCAGGTTCCAGTCATGGGCGGCCAGTTCGGTCAGGAGGCGGCCGCGCCTGACCTGCTTGTCCGACAGGCGGAACGTCTTGAGGTAGGCGAGCCGGCCGTCCGGGCCGGTGATGACCTCGCCGATGTGGTTGTCCCGTCGCCGGTCGAACGGCGGAAGAAACCGCGACAGCCGGTAGTCGCCGAGCCGGTGGACGTGCTCGAAGGTGTAGTCGGCCGACAGCAGCCCGTCCGCCATGGCCGTGTCGTGGAAGGTCGCCCACTCCTCCTGCTGGCTGCGGGCCTGCTCGCGCAGATCGGCCAGCGAGTGCACCGCCGCGTCCGCGATGCGGGCCAGGAAGTCGGGCACCGGGCCGCCGTAATTCGCGTGGTGGTAGATCAGCTCGCCGTACAGGTCGTGGAGGAGGGTGGGATGCAGGGTGCGGTAGTCGTCGGGGTGCGGTACCGCGAACGCGGCGGCCAGTGTGTCGGAGGCGTAGACGAGCACGCCGCACTGTCCGTCGTGGATCTCGAAGATCCGAAGGGCGTCCTGCAGTCCTTCGACGGCCGTGCCGGTGTACGCTTGCTCGGCGCGCGGGGACAGCCCCCGGTCGATCGCGCGGCGTGACCACTCCGCCCATGCGATCTCCGGTCCGCCGAAGTGCAGCGCCAGATAGCCCTCCAGCGCCAGGTGCAGCGGCAGGAAGCGCAGCCGGTTCCGGTCGACGCGGCGGGCCAGGCGGCGATGCGACGACATTTGCACCCGGGCGGGTGCCGCGTGCGGTCCGGCCGTGCCACGCAGGTGGGTTCCGTACGCGGCGGCGGGCGAGCCGTCGTTGGTCCAGTCGGCCACGAAGCCGTGTGGGATGTAGGAGACGTAGGCGGTACGCGCGTTCACCCGCACGACGCCGAGGTCGGCGGTGTAGAGCTCGGCCGCCAGCCGGAGGTCTTCGACGGGCCGCTCCCGTACCAGCGGCACCAGGCGGATACCGCCCCACACCTGCGCGGGCCGGGTCGTCAGCCCGGTGAGGTCGAGGCGCCTCATCGTCCCTCCCCGAGGAACGTCTCGACGCGGCGGGCCAGATGGGCGCGCAGTTCGGCGAAGCCGCTGCGGCCCTCGGCGAACCGGGCCAGCTCCACCAGGGCGACCAGGTTCTCCGCGTCCCTGATCCCGGCGGTCGGCACCGTGGGCGCCAGTCGCCGCACGTCGAAGCCGGCGGCGTCGTACACCGGGTTGAGGTGCACGACGGCGCATGTGCGGTCCGGGTCGAGCCGGGTCTGCCAGACCCGCAGGACCTCGCCCGCCAGCCCAGGGGGCGAGTTGTCCCACCCGTCGGAGACGACGACCAGGCGCTCGGGCCGGGTGCCGAGGGCGTCGAGGACACGCTCGCCCAGTGGCGTCGCGCCGAACGGGTAGGTCAGCAGCGCGTCCGTGCGGCCGGACACCCACGTCGGCGTGTACGTCCCGGCCAGCGCCTCCAGCAGGAAGTGGCAGGCCAGCGCGACGGCCAGGGGGCGGCGGCGCTTCTGGCCGGAGCCGTAGGAGGAGAAGCTGTCGTCGAGGACGGCGGTCACCCGGCCCCAGCTCCCGGCCTGCTCGCCCGCGGCTCTGCGGGCGGCCGCGCGCAGCGCCTCGGTCAGCTCGGCACGGCGGGCCGCCCGGTCGTCCAGGGACAGGGCCAGCACGTACGAGGCCAGCCTGGTCAGCGGCATGGCCGACAGCTCTGTCCGCACGGACACCGTCTTCAGGCCGCGCGCCGATTCTTGCAGGCGCAGCCGTTCCAGCTGGGTGAGCCGGGGCGCGATCCGCTCCAGGAAGTCGGCGCGTGACAGGCCCCGCCTGGCCGCGAACCCCTCGGCCACCGTGTAGGGCAGCTCGAAGATCGCGGCCTGCGTGTAGTGCGCCTGCCGCCACTTCTCCAGGATCGGGGTGCGGTACCCGGCCGGACGGAACGGGGCGAACAGGAACGTCCCCAGTTCTCCCTCCGGCTTCAGATGAGCGTGGCGGACGGCGGACTTGACGCCGTCGCGGTACTTCACCGCGTCGAAGGCGAGGTCGGGGCGAGCGGCCAGCCAGTCGCGCATGATCGCTCTGGTGCGCCGGTTGTTCACCCTGGTCCGGCGCAGCTCGCGAAACAGCCGGTACGCCCGGGGCGGCGGCAGCGCGGCCAGCCGCCTGGCGATCAGCCGCCCTTCGAGACTGCGCCGGTCAGGGGCGGCCTGTGCCGAGGTGGCCAGCAGGTTGCGGGCGATGAGGGCGGCGTTGTGGTCGTTGACGTCCAGGGCGAGCGCGGACGCGTAGAGCTCGCGGTAGTTGCCCAGCAGGTAGCTGTGCAGGAAGTCGAGGGAGAAGTCCTGCTCGTCCGCGACCGAGTGGAACTCGCGCTGGCCCGTGGAGGTGATCGCCGCGTTGACGAACAGCAGGACGTCCTCGGCCGCGACCAGGTCCGCGCGGGTCTCTCCCATCGGAGCCTCCGTGGTGGTGAGGACCGGCCGGGGAATGGGGGCGCGAACGGCGAAATATCGCGTTGCAAGGCGGTTCCGGAAGTCGCGCCGGAGTCCCGCGGCCGGTCTCGGAAGGCTAACACCGGCAGATCATCGCTTTCCTCGTGTTTTCACGAGCCCGCCTGTCGCGCACGCTGTATGCATATTGCGCACAATAATCGCTATGGGTACAGTGTGCGCATCAAGTGAACGTCGTTCCAGCCAAAGGAGACCGCTCATGTCCGAGCCCCTTGCCGGACTGCCGCTCGCCCGGCCCGCAGACCGTCCGTGGGACCCTCCGGCCGAGCTCGTCGCACTGCGCGAACGCGGCCCGCTGTGGCGCCTCACGTTCCCCGACGGCCACCTCGGCTGGCTGGCGCTGAGCCATTCGCTGGTCCGCACGGTCTTCGCCGACCCCCGGTTCAGCTCCCGCTACGAACTGATGCACCTGCCGACCGCCGACGTCGGACCGCTACCGCCCGCGCCGCTCGGCGACATGACCGGCCTGGACGCCCCCGACCACACCCGCTACCGCAAACTGCTCGCCGGCAAGTTCACCGTGCGCCGCATGGCCCAGCTGACCGCCCGCGTCCAGGAGATCACCGAGGAGCACCTGGACGCGATGCGGGCACACGGCCCCGGCCTCGACCTGATCGAGCACTTCGCCCGCCCGGTGCCCGCGACCGCGATCTGCGAACTGCTCGGCGTGCCGTACGCCGACCGCGCCGAGTTCCAGTCCAATGCGGCCCGGCTCAGCGCCGTGGAGGCCACCCCGGAGGAGCACTACGCCGCCTACGCCGCGCTCGGGGAGTACATCGCCGCCCTGGTGACCGCCAAGCGCAAGGACCCGACCGACGACCTGCTGAGCGACCTCACCACCACGGAACTGTCCGACGACGAGCTCGCCGCGCTCGGCGCCTTCCTGCTCGGCGCCGGACTCGACACCACCACGAACATGATCGGGCTCGGCACCTTCGTCCTGCTGGAGCACCCCGCCCAGCTCTCCCTCCTGCGCGAGGACCCGGGCCTGGCACCGGGCGCGGTGGAGGAGCTGATGCGCTTCCTCAGCATCGTCCCCCTCGGCGTCAGATCCGCGCTGGAGGACGTCGAACTGGGCGGAGAGCTGATCAGGGCGGGGGAGAGCGTCACGCTCGGCATGCACGTCGCCAATCGGGATCCAGCCAAGTACCCGGACCCCGACGTCCTCGACCTGCGCCGGGAGGCCGCCGGCCACGTCTCGTTCGGACACGGCATCCACCAGTGCCTCGGTCAGCAACTGGCCCGCGTCGAGATGCGCGCCGCCTTCCCCGCACTGTTCGCCCGCTTCCCCGGACTACGGCTGGACGTGGCGCCGCTAGAGGTCCCGATGCGCGACGGTATGGACATCTACGGCGTCCGCCGCCTCCCGGTGACCTGGTAGGCACCCGGCGACCTCTCGGCGCCCCGTACCCGATGCCCGGTCCGGCCGCCGCGCACGGTGCCGAGGGCAGGCCGACCGGGCGCCCTCCTCCGAGGCAGGGCCTCAGCCTGGCCCGGCCCCGAAGTCCGCCAGACACGCCTCCAGCCCGTGAACCTCGACCGCGACCGGGCAGGCGAACTCCGCCCGCATGAGCCGCAGGCGCTGGTTGACCCGGCGGCGCCCCTGGATCGCGCAGACGTCGAGGCCGTCGGGCCGGTAGCCGAGCTTGCGGGAGACGGCCAGCGACGCCGGGTTGTCGACGAACGCGGAGGAGGTGGCCGTCTCGGCGCCCAGTCCGCGGAAGGCCAGGTGCAGGACCGCGGCGCGCATCTCGGTGCCGATCCCCTTCCCCTGCCAGGCCAGCCCGAGCCAGGAGCCGGTGCCGACCTCGCGGGTGGTCGCGAACTCGCTCGCCCGCAGCGACTGGACACCGACGGTCTCGCCCTCGTGGACGACGGCGAACGGGGCGTGCCATTCATCCGGCCGCCAGGCGGCGAGCGCCCCGAGGTGGAACCGGATCGTGTTACGCGGCAGGTCGGCGGCGGGCGCCGCCGTCCACGGGAACCCGAACGGCATGTCGCCGGGTGCGTGCACCCCTTCCAGGCTCCGGTCGGCGAGGCGGTCGAGGTCGTCGAGTGTGGCTGGCCGCAGTTCCAGCCGAGGAGTGACGAGCCGCAGGTCGAGAAGTGGCCAGTGTCGCATACCGGACGATCGTCGCATCTCTGAGGCCGTGACCGCACTCCGTTATCCGGCCGCTAGGGTTGCGCGAATGACCGCTGATCGCCTGCCCGTGCTCTGGCTGTCGGGACCTTCGGGGGTGGGGAAGTCCACCGTGGGCTGGGAGGTGTACACCCAGCTCGGCCGCGACGGAGTCGAAGCGGCGTTCGTCGACGCCGACTCCGGAGGAGGTCGCGTACTACACCGGCCTGATGCCGGACGCCGAGTTCTCCCTGTGCCGCCTGCGGGTCGCGGGCGACGGGCTCCGGCGGCGGTTCCTGGCGCGCGGCTGGCTGCCGGACCTGGTCGAGGATGCGGTGGCCGAGGGCGAGGCCCTCGATCGGGGTGGCTTCCCCGAGGCGTACGTGGACACCGACGGCCTGACGGTCGCCGAGGTCGCCCGCCTGATCAGGCGGCGGCTGCGCCTCGCCACCGGTCCGGACGGCCACCGGGCGAGCGCCGTCACCGCACCGCCGGTGCCGGAGGAGAAGCTGCCCCTGCTGTGGTTCACCGGCGCCACGGCCGTCGGGAAGTCGACCGTCGGCTACCAGGTCTTCCGGCACCTGTACGGAACGGGGACGCGGACCGCGTACCTCGACCTGAGGCAGATCGCGGCGCTGCCCGCCGCCGACCGGCGCCTGAAGGCGGCCAACCTCGCGGCCGTGTGGGCCGGGTTCCGCGCGGCCGGAGCCCGGCGGTTGGTCGTCTCCGGCGAGGCGGACACCGGCGAGACCATCGGCCGCTACACCGACGCGCTCACCGACCTCACGCCGACGGTGTGCCGCCTGCACGCCTCCCCCGAGACCCTGCGCGAGCGCGTCGCCGAGCGCGGGAGAGGCGGCGGGCCGACGATCCCGGGCGACGCGATCAAGGGGCTGGACCCGGACGGCCTGCGCCGCGTGGCCGACCGGGCGGCGCAGGAGGCCGCGGCCCTGGATCGCACCGGTACGGGCGACCTGCGCATCGACACCGACGGCCGATCGGCCCAGCAGGTGGCGGACGATGTGATCAACCGGCTGTAACAGTACTTTCGGTCGATACGCAGCAGTGGGCCGCCCTTCTAGCGTGGACGCCGTGCGCGCAGCCGATCGACTGAGGACCGCAGGCCAGGCCGGGCTCGGCGGCGTGCTCGCGGCGGCCGTCGCCTTCCAGGCGCACGAGATCGCCACGAGCTGGGGTGCGCGGTACTGGCCGTTCGGCGCCGCCGTGGGCGCGCTGGTGGGTGTGCTCGCCCTGATCCGCCGCCGCGACCGGCTGTGGGCCGCCGTGGCGGCGCTGATCGTGGTGGCGCTGGCCGTCCTGGTCACCACGCTCGTCCATCTGCCCGCCGAACCGGGCCCGGCCGCCGCGCTCGGG